>DASPWU010000051.1:0-61665 GCA_035637675.1 Candidatus Limnocylindria bacterium
CGATCGAGCCCTCGGTCGCGGTCGATGGTTCGCCGCGGACCTCATCGTCAACGGTGGCGCGGTAACCGGACTGTCGCATGGCCGACAGGGCTGCTGACGAGCGGCTGTCGCCGCTCACCAGCTCGATTTGCCCCGTGAGGCGCTACATCCTGAGGTCGCGGCGACCGAAGCCCCGCGCCCCGACGGCGACTCCGCCCAGCGCCAGGACGACCGAGGCGACGATCCCCGCGAGGTCCCAGCGGCCGACCATCGGCGCCCCGTAGTGAGCCGACAGGGCCAGCTGGTGGACGACGTCCGGGAGCCTGAGCGCCGGAGCGACGGTATCGACGAACCACGTGAGGATCGTCGCGAGCGCGGCGGCCGGCGCCGCGTAGCCGGACCCGAAGACCCCGCCGATCGCCACGCCGATGCCGGCCATCGCCAGGGCGAAGAGCCCGAGGACGACCGCTCCGGCCATCGGGGTGGTGATGTCGCCGCCGGTGATCGACGCGCCGATCCCGATCCCGGCGATGGCCAGCCCGATGACCACGGCGGTCCCCACGAGGATCCCCGCGCCGCCCGACACGACCCACCGAAGGCGACTCAGCGGTGTCGCCAGCAGGAACTCGAGACGACCGGAGGTCTCGTCGGATGCCCAGCCGGCGACGAGCGTGGCGCCCGCCAGTCCGGCGAGCACGAGACCGAACTGCAGGTAGAGGAGCTGGAGGAAGCCTCCGACGTTCGCGACGTCGATGTTCGGGAAGACCGTCTGCAGCAGCCGGACGAAGTCCGGCGACTGAGCGAGCTGCTCCACGAACGACCGGCCGGAGCCCGCGAGGACGAGCCCGAAGAAGCCGAGCCCGATCCCCCACGCGAGCGCCGAGGGCAGGTTGTGACCGACGACACGTCCCGTCGGCCCCCTCAGCCCGACGACGGAGCGTGGCAGGCTGGGCGTCGGGATAGTGCTCGTGACGCCGATGTCCCGGCGGGCGAAGGCCTCGATTCCGACGACAAGCAGCGCAACCACGACGGCGGCGACGAGGAGAAGCGATGGCCAATCGTAGACCCCCGCGAGCGGGATGTGATTGGTCGTCCAGCCGAACCAGGTGAGGTTCGCGAACGGCGCGAGGGCCGGGATCGCGCTCTGGTAGCCGTTGATGATGAAGCCACCGAACATCACGGCGCCGGCGATGCCGGCGGCCGCCCCCCGGCCCACGAACGGGCCGAGGGCGAACGCGAGCGATCCCGCAGCAAGCGCCAGGAGCGCCAGCCAGATCGTGTAGCCCGCCGCGGCCTCCAGCGGGATCTCGTCGCCCGGGAGCGTGGCGAAGGAGCCGACGATCGCGATCGAGACGAAGATCAGGAGCGCCGCGATGCCGAGCATCGTGACGTGCCCGAGCAGCTTCTGGACCGCCAGGCGGCGCCGGCTGATCGGCGTCGCGGCGACGAATTCCAGGCTGCCCCGGCGAGCCTCCGCGGCGAGCGTGCCGGACAGGGCGAGGATCGACCACAGGCCGGCGACGAGCGGGAAGAACGTTCCGTACTTGTACTGGACGTATCCGCCGAGCGTCTCGACGTTGACGACCTTGCCCGCCAGGCCCTGGAGGATCGGTGGGACGGCGCGGATCACGTCGCCGAGCTCGACCCGCGACTGGGGCGTCGCGAACTCGGACACGATCGCCTTGCTGACGCCGATCAGCGTCAGCCCGAAGATGAACCCGACGGCGAGCGTCGCCCGCCGCGAGTCCCTGATCGTCTTGGCGAAGACGCTTCCGAAGCCATAGATCCGCTGGAAGAGCGGAACCGGAGAAACGACGGCCGCAACGTGGGGCCGCCCGATGTCAGACGCCATGTCAGGCCGCCTGACCGGCCTCGCGGCCGTACTGCGCGAGGAAGGTCTCCTCGAGCGACGGCTCGCGGCTGACGAAGTCGAGAAGCTCGTAGCGGGCCGCCTCGCGCACGACCGGGGTGATCGAGCCCGCGACGCGCATTCGGAGGACGTGATCCTCGGTCGAGACGTCGCTCACGCCGGGCAGCGCCGCGAACGCGTCGACCGGCACGTCGCCGGTGAAGCGCAGCTCGACCTGGTGGTGGGCGAGATCGCGCAGCGCTTCGACCCGGTCGACCTTGACGAGCTGGCCCTCACGGATGATCGCGACCCGATCGCAGGTCTTCTCCACCTCGGAAAGGATGTGGCTCGACAGGAAGATCGTTCGGCCCTCGTGCTTTGCCTCGCGGATGACCTCGTAGAAGGTCTGCTGGACCAGCGGGTCCAGACCCGAGGTCGGCTCGTCGAGGATCAACAGATCGGGACGGTGCTGGAGAGCCACGATGAGCCCGATCTTCTGCTTGTTGCCCTTCGAGTACTCCCTGAACCTGCGCGAGAGATCCACGTCGAGGCGGGCGACGAGGTCGGCCTGGTAGAGCGGATCGATGCCACCCCGAAGGTTCGCGAAGTACTCGATCGTCTGGCCGCCGGTCAGCTTGTCGTAGAGCGTGAACTCGCCGGGGAGGTAGCCCACTCGGCGGTGGATCGCCACTGGATCCACGGTCGTCTCGATGCCGAAGACGAGCGCCCGGCCGCGCGTCGGCCGGATGAGATCGAGCAGCACCCGGATCGTGGTCGTCTTGCCGGCACCGTTGGGCCCCAGGAAGCCGAATGCCTCGCCTTCGTCGACCTCGAGGTCGATGTCGGTGACGCCGCGGTGCGACCCGTAGGACTTCGTGAGCCTCTCGAGCTGGATGATTGCCGTCATGCGATTCCCTTCTGCCGGCACGCGCCGGCGTCGTCGCGATGGACAATGCCGAAGTCGGTCATCCGGCGAGACCTTCTCGTTTCGCCGCCCGCTGTCTGACGAACTCAGCCACGACGATCGGCACCTCGACCTCGACGAACGCCATGACGTCCCGGAATTCCTCGAGACGTGCGCGCGAGGCCGGCGTGTGGTCTGCGATCGCGGCCAGTCCGCGTTCGGCGATCTCGCCGAGCCGGTGGTACATCGCCCCGGCGCTGGCGAGCAACGATTCGAGGCCACCCGGCGGAGCGCTGAAATACTCCCGACGATCGCCCGGGCGCGTCGACCGTCGGATCATCCCGGCGTTGGCAAGCAGGCGGGCGGTACCACTGATCGCGCCGCGACTCGCGTGGAGCGCCTCGGCAATCTCCGCCGCGGTCTGCTCCTGCGGCTCGCAGATGAGCAACCAGCCCCACATCCGGCCGGACATCGGCGTCATGCCGAGCGAGCCGAGGAACTGCCCCATCTCTTCCACGAAGGCAGCCTGGCCACTGGTCATGCGAAGATGCTAGATAGTTCTGATCATTCAGTCAATACTGAACGATCAGTATTGACGAATTCTTGAGGCAGGCGTGGCGGACATTGGCTCTGCCGGGTAA
This sequence comes from Candidatus Limnocylindria bacterium, assembly GCA_035637675.1. Lineage (GTDB taxonomy): Bacteria > Chloroflexota > Limnocylindria > Limnocylindrales > CSP1-4 > C-114. The sequence goes on from DASPWU010000051.1 coordinate 3,374, forward strand.
GGTCGGGTCGCGCCCACCCCGACGCTCGAGGAGACCCAACCATGACGACCCGGACGACGATCCGCGGGTTCGCCGGCGACATCGTTCAGCCCGGCGACGCCGAGTACGACGACCACCGCGAGGTCTGGAACGCCATGGTCGACCGACGTCCGGCCGTCATTGCCCGCTGCACCTCGGTCGACGACGTCGCCGCGGCGATCCGCCACGGTCGTGACGGCGACCTCGAGATCGCGGTGAAGTGCGGCGGGCACAGCGTCCTCGGCCTGTCGGTTCCCGAGGGCGGCCTGATGATCGACCTCACGCCGATGGGCGACGTCCGCGTCGATCCGGAGCGGCGGCGGGCGTGGGTCCAGGGCGGTGCCCTCCTGCGGGCCCTCGACCGCTCCACCGAGCCGCACGGGCTGGCGACGACGGCGGGCAATATCTCGCACACCGGCGTCGGCGGGCTGACGCTCGGCGGCGGGATGGGCTGGCTCGCCCGGCAGTTCGGCCTTGCCTGCGACAACGTCGAGGCCTACACGGTCGTCACGGCCGACGCCGCAACCGTCCGCGCGACCGCCACCCAGAACCCGGACCTCTACTGGGGCCTCCGTGGCGGCGGCGGCAACTTTGGCGTCGTCACCGAGTTCGAGTTCCGCCTCCATCCGACCACGGGCCAGGCGCTCGTCGTCGACCTATATTTCGATCCCTTCGATCCGGCCGCGGGTGCTGCCCTCCGCGCGTGGCGCGACCTGCTACCCGACGCTCCCCGCCAGGCGACACTGACGAGCGACACGATGACCGCCGGTCCGGCACCGTTCCTGCCGGCACGTTTCCACGGCCGCCCGGTCGTCACCGCCGGTTTCGCGTGGGTGGGCGATATGACCGACGCGCGTCGCTACCTCGAGGCCTTCCGCCGGGCGATCCCGGCGCCCGTCGCCGAGAGCATCGAGGAGATGCGTTACGTCGAGCTCCAGAGCATCGGTGATGCGCGGCACGTCCACGGCCTGCGGCGGTACTCGGCCGGCCATTACCTGACCGAGCTGAGTGACGCGGCGATCGACGCGTTCCTGGCTCGCGGGATTCCGGCCGGCGGCGCCGAGCCGAACTGGGCCCTGATGCCCGGCGGCGGCTTCCAGGCCTACGGCGGGGCGATCGCGGAGGTGGGTGAGGACGAGTCGGCCTTCAGCCACCGCAGGACGCTCGTCGAGTACTTCGGCGGCGCGACCTGGGCCGATCCGGCCGAGGACGCCGATCGCATGGCGGCGGCGCGCGCCTGGGCGGCGACCCTCGCGCCATTCTCGTCCGGCATGTATGTCAACGTCATCGCCGACCCCGGCGACGAGGGTGTCGGCCGCGCCTACAATGCGGCCGGGCTGGCCCGGCTCGCCGACCTCAAGCGCACGTACGACCCCGACAACGTCTTCCACCTGAACCAGAACATCCGGCCGGCCGTCGCCGGCTAGACGCGCCGGACGGGCGAGGCGGGCCAGGGCGACCGGCGCGCTGCGGGGCCATCGGTAGTACGGTTGGCGCCACTCTACGCACCACGCATGGCTGACCGCCCGATTCGATCGGCGCACCGGCGGGGGACAGCGTCCGGTCACCACTCCTTGGGCGGTCACGCATGCCCATAGGAGGAGCGTCCCCGTGAGAGCCCGCACCGCGCTCGGCGCCGTCTTCGTGGCCATTGCCGTCCTGGCAGTGGCCTTGCCACCGGCCATCGCCGCCTCACCCACGTACGACATCACGACGCTTGCCGGCAAGGTCGCGGCCCTGCGCGGGACCGCCGGCCTGCAGGTCCGGTTCTCGGCCCTCATAGAGGAGGAGGCCGGCGAGCCCGAGATTCCGCCGCCCGGCCCGACCGCCCCGATCACCCCGAACATCGTGCTGTCCAGCCCCCTCGATGGGCAGTCGATCCTGCCGCCCAACGTCCTCGTCAACCAGGACACCGCCGCGGCCCCCCAGAACGAGACGTCGATCGCGGTCGACCCGAACAACCCCAATCGCGTCGTCGCCTCGGCCAACGACTACGTCAGCCGGACCTGGAGCTGCACGATCGACGGGACACCGTGCAGCGCGCTCGGCGACGCCTATTCGGGGACCTACTTCTCCAACGACGGCGGGCAGACCTGGTGCTGCACTTCGACCGACCCTGACCATCTCGGGACGCTGATCCCCGGCGTGACGCGCCTGACCGGTGGCGTCTACGACGCGGGCGGCGATCCGGCCGTCGCGTTCGACAGCCGCGGCCACGTCTTCTACGCCGGCCTCGGGTTCAACCGGACCTCCGCTCCTAACACGGTGGCCGTGAACAAGGGCACGTTCGACGCCGGGGGTGCCCTGTCCTGGGGCGCCCCGGTCTTCATCAACCCGACGACATCGCCTTCCACCCTGAACGACAAGGAGTGGATCGCGGTCGACAGCCACGTGTCGAGCGCCTTCCGCGACAACGTCTACGTCACCTTGACCCGGTTCAAGTTCAACGGCCACAGCGGCGCCTACACCCAGTCGCCGATCTTCTTCGTCCGCTCGACCGACGGCGGAGCCACGTTCAGCACGCCGAAGGCGATCTCCGGCAACGTCCTGTATGGCCAGGGTTCGCGCCCGGTCGTCGGGCCGGACGGGACCCTCTACGTCTTCTGGGATGGGTCCACCCGGCTCGCGTCGCTGAACAGCACGTACGTCGTGAAGTCGACGGACGGGGGCGCCACGTTCAGCAGCCCGATCGCCATCTCGAAGCTGACCGACAGCGCGCTCCTCAAGAACACCATCTTCCGGAACAACAGCTTCCCGGCGGCGGCAGCGGCCCCCAATGGCGATCTGTACGCGACCTGGACCACAGAGCTCCAGAACGCCGGAACCCCGAACTACGCGGGCGATCCGACGTGTGCCCCGTGGCTTGGCGCGAGCACCGCCACCTGTCACTCCGTTGCCGTCTACAGCAAGTCGACCAATGGTGGATCGACGTGGACGGCGCCCGCACCGGTGTTCGCGTCCGCGACCCAGGTCCCGGACGGCTACCCGGTCACCCAGCCGAACGGCGACGTGCTCCAGGAGCCCGACTCGGCCCTCCCCGTCGAGCAGATCTTCCCGGCCGTCGCGGTGGCCCCGAACGGTCGCGTCTACCTCTCCGCCTATTCGGCCGACATCGTCTCGCCCTGGCAGACGTGCGCGGCCGGACCGCCGCCACCTGTCGGACGGATCACCTGTGACACGCTCGGCAACTACATCCACAACGCCCGCCTGGACTACCGGGTCCGGGACCTGACGACGAACGTCACGAACAACGTCAACACCCACCCGATCAACACGCGGAACGGGTTCGGTGGTGGGTTCTTCGGTGACTACACGGACATCGCCGTCGGATCCGACAACGTCTTCCACGCCCTCTGGACGGACAGCAACGACCTCCAGACCGTGGTCTGGTTCTACGGGTTTGAGTTCGTCCCGACCGCGATCCACCAGGAGGACATCGTCACCGTCAGCGGCAGCTTCTAGCCCTCCCACCCGGCGGTCGCTGCGCCCGCGGCGACCGCCACCTCTGTCGTTCGCAGAGCTTGCCGCGTGCCTCAGGGCCGCTCGGCTACCCCCGGCTGACGCCGATGAGATGGTATCGTGATACTCGTGGGTATCACGTTACGCCTCCGAACGGCATTCCGAACTGCGTTGATTCTCGGTATCGCGGCACCTGCTGTGGGTTGCTTGGGTGGGCAACTCGTCGAGGAGACGCCTCGGCAGATCACCCTCGAAGGCCGCCTCGAGTCAGGACGCATTGGCGAATGGGACTGCGTCTGGCTGGTCGATGCGACGGGTCGTAAATTCGATGTGATATACCCGAGCGGGTGGCACGTCGAGTCGAATCCTGTCCGACTCCTCGATCCCTCTGGAGCAGTGGTCGCGGCACAAGGCCGTGCTGTCGTCGTCAGCGGCCCGGAAGGAATCGGCGAATCGGTCTGTGGACCGAACGTCTTTGCCGCCGAGACGGTAAGGGTATTGGCCCCCGGTCCTACCCGATCCCCTTGACCGAATGGGCTTCCCGGGCCGCGCTGTCGGCCGTCTCGCCCTATCAACCGTTTGTCTCACCCTGCTGCCGAACTCAATCGACACTGAGACCGGCTGCCTGCGTTGGTAAGTCGTGGTCGGAAACGCCCGGCCCCGGCCAGGGTGCTCGGGCCGCGGCGGTTCCTTTTGGCCTCGTGAAAAGCAGTCAGAACCTCTGATCAGCAGACCTGGGGGGCACCCCACCAGGCAGGAACGCCGCTGCCCTGCTCGACCGAGCCATCGTCGCCGATGGTGATCCACAGCGAAGGCGCCTGCGGCTCCTGACCGCGGGTGTAGATCGCTCGAACCCCCTGTGCGCCTGGCTGCGCTGGGGAACGGTCGAGCAGAACGAGGCGCGACCCGGCAGGCATCGGGTAGCAGCCGACACCCATGCTCCCGCCCCAGTAGCCGCCATTGTCCATCGATTGCCCCGCGACCTGGACGGCGATCCACGCCTCGACGGCGGTGTCGTTGCGGACGTAGAGCACGACGTGCTCACCTTCCAGCCCCGTCGTGGCGCGCGATGGTGCGACCTCGACGGGGAACGTCGGAACGGTTGCGGGATCAACGCCCGCAGGGATGAACCCTTTGCCCGGGACCATCTGGCCGACGATCGTCCGCAGGTCCTCCCCATAGACCGGGAAGGGCGCGTCACCAGGCGCAAGCACCATCTCCTTGCGCGCGTAGCCGGCGATCCCGCGATCGCGCCCTGCGACCGCGATGAAGTCTGGCGCAGATGACGCATCCACCTGCCCATTCGGCCCGGGCGGCGGCATGGTCCCCTTGCTGGCGAGCGGCGAGCACGATGCCACGACAGCCGTGACCAGAAGACCGACCCCTGCGATCAGGAACGCTGGCGCACGACGCCTTCGCACGTGCTTTCCCCCGGGAGGAGCGCTTCGGGAATCAGGAGTGGTGGAGATGAGGGGACTCGAACCCCTGACCCCCGCGATGCGAACGCGGTGCTCTTCCAGCTGAGCTACATCCCCACGCGATGCGCCGGTCGGGCCATGCAGGCGACCCGGCGACCGGTCGCAGGATAGCACGCGGACCTCCCGAATCAGCCCGGCAGGCTGAACCAGAATCGGGTCATGCCCCCGCCCGATTCGGCCCCGACGCGACCGCCGGCGGCCTCCACCAGCTGCTTGACGATGGCCAGCCCGATGCCCGCCCCGCCGCGTGCCCGATCGCGCGATTTGTCCACCCGATAGAAGCGCTCGAACAGGCGTGGGACGTCGTCCGGCGGGATCTCGTCGCCCGAATTCGCGATCGAGACGAGGATGTCCCCTCCACGGCGCTCCGCCCGAACGCTCACCGCTCCACCAGGCGGGCTATAGCGGACCGCGTTCGACACGAGGTTGTTGAGCACCTGCGCCAGCTGGTCCGGGTTGGCCCGGGCGGGCAGGCTGAGCGGCACCTGCGTTTCGAGGTGGAGCGCGGCCCGCTCGAATGCCGGCTGCGCCAGCTCGAGCGCCAGCCGGATCGCCGCCGCCAGGTCGACCTCCTGCAGAGACGGCGGAAGCGCCGCCGCATCGCCCTCGGCGAGCGTGTCCAGGGAGCGCGACAGCCGGACGAGGCGGTCCGCCTCCTCCCACAGGGACGCATAGGTCGCGCTGTCGGCGGAAATGACGCCATCCCGGAGGGCCTCCAGGTAGCCCTGCAGGTTGGTCAGCGGCGTCCGCAGCTCGTGGGCGGCGTTGGCGATGAAGTCGCGGCGGATCCGCTCCTGCTCGGCGAGCGCGGCGGCCATCTGGTTGAACGAATCGGCCAGGCTGACCAGCTCCTCCGGCCCCTCGCGCGGGACCCGAGCGGCATAGTCGCCGGCAGCCACTCGGCGGGCCGCTGCGCCGACCCGCTCCAGCGGTCGAGCCAGGCGACGAGCGAGCGCCATGGCCAGGCCGAGGCTGGCGAGCACCGCCACGGCGGCCGCGAGCGCCACCACGACCGTCACCGACGCATCGAACATCGCCTGCGCCTCGTCCGCCGCGCTGCCATGGGTGACCATCAGCCGGCGGAAGATGTCCGCGCCGACCACCTGGACCCCGACGACGAGAATCGCGAGGCCCACCCCGGCCGAGGCCACGGCCGCAAGCGCGACGCGGCCGGCGATCCGCCCGGTGATGCGGCGGGCGAGGTCGCGCCCGATCATCCGTCACTTGAGGTGCTGGGGTTGGCGCTCCGGTAGCCGACGCCGCGAACGGTCATGACGTAGCGCGGTTGCTCGGCGTCGTCGCCCAGCTTGTCGCGCAGCCGGCCGATATGGACATCGATCGTCCGGTCCAGGACGTCGGTCTGATCCGCTCCGTAGATGGCGTCGAGGAGCTGATCGCGGCTCAGGACCCGCCCGTCGGCCTCGAGCAAGGTCGCCAGCAGGCGGAACTCGACCCGGGTCAGGGAGATCGGGACGCCGTTGCGGGTCACCTCGAAGCGGTCGCGATCCACGACCAGGTCGCCGTGGACGAGTGGCGGCCGGGCCGGTCCCGCCTGGCGGGCGGCTTCTCCGGCGGCCGTCGCACGCCGAAGAATGGTCTTGACCCGCAGGACGAGCTCGGCGGGCGAGAAGGGCTTGGGCAGGTAGTCGTCGGCGCCGTCCTCCAGGCCCGCGATCCGGTCGCCGACCGAGCCCCGGGCCGACAGGATGAGCACGGGCGTGCCGGAGAGTCCGGCTCCCAGCGCCGCCTCGTCGCGGCGCAGTGCGCGGATCACCGCACGCCCGTCGAGCTCGGGGAGCATGAGATCGAGCACGACGAGGGCCGGCTGGTGGCGCTCGATGGCGGCCAGCGCGGCACGTCCATCGGCGGCGGTCACGACGTCGAAGCCGTCTCGTTCCAGGTAGGTCCGGACGAGCCGCACGATCTTCTCGTCGTCGTCCACGACGAGGATCGGCGAGGTGGCGCGGGACGTCGCGGTCATTTCGGAGTGGCGGGCATACGTTGCATCGTAGCCAGGCAGACTAGCCCGGCTTCTTGACGGTCCCATGACGGCGTGGCGGGGCGGTATGCGGTGCGCGCCCGGGTGCGCGAGCGCGCCCGGAGGCCTTGACGAGTAGAACAGATGTTCTATAATCGGCGTCGTGCCCGCTGTTTCCCCCGATGTCACGGCCGCCCTGGCGACCCTCCGGGATCGCTGGGGTACGGCAGCTCCGCGCCGGCTCGGAGTGGAGGCGGCGGGTGGGCACGGTGCGGTCGTCGGAGCACTGGCGACGGTACCGGAGGTGGTCGAAGCTCCGCTGCCGGTCGAAGCTCCGCCGGGGATCGACCCGATCGGCGCCATCGTGCCCACCGGCTTCGCCGCCCTTGACGCGATTCTCGGCCCCGGCGGCGTCCCTCGCCAGGCCAGCCTGGCGGTCCGCGGCGATCATTCGAGTGGCAAGACCACCCTCGCTCTCCGGCTCGTGGCGGAGGCACAGGCGACCGGATCCATCGTGGCCTGGCTGGACCTCGCCCGGAGCCTGGATCCGGTGGAAGCCGTCGCGCGCGGTGTCCGGCTGGAATGGCTCGTGGTCCTGGCACCGGAGACGCTCGACGAAGGGCTGGCGATGGCCGGTGCCCTGCTCCAGGGTCGAGCGGTGGACCTCCTCGTCGCGGATCTGCCGGCCGCCCGCGGGGTGGGGACGGCCTCACGCGCCGGTGGCCATTCCCCCAGCGCGGCGGACCGGCTGCATCGCCTGGCAGCCCTCGCCCGCCGGGCGGGCGCCCTGCTCGTCCTCCTCGAGCCGCCGGAGCTGTCCGGGCCGGTGGCCGGTGCGCTCGCCGAGGCAGCGGGCCTCCGGCTGGAGCTCGTCCGAAGATCGTGGATTCGCCTGGGCCGCGACGTCGTGGGCCAGCGGACGGAGGTGGTGGTCGCCCGGAACCGATTCGGCCCGCCGGGCCGGCGGGCCGAGCTGCGGATCCTGTATGCGGAAGGCGGCGAGCGCGACGGCTGCCTGGCCCGCGAGTCGCTCCTCCTGGAACTGCCCGCTCCGCCCGGCCGGCCGGCCGCGACCACCTCCGAGTCCACCGTCATCCTCCCGCTCGCCGAGAGCCATACCCATGCGACTCCTCCATCTCCACTGGCCACACCTCCTCCTCCGGCTCGTCCGGTCGCACTCCGGGTCGTTTCCGCGGAGCCAGGTCCTGGGACCGATCGTCCTGGGCGGGCAGCCCTGGACGCTCGGCGTCGTCCTCGACGCGAGCCCGGCCGCCCTGGCACTGGGCATCCGCCGCGGGATGGCGCTCGGCAGCGCACATCGGCTGGCGCCTGAGGCAACGTTCCTCGACCCAGATCCCAAAGCCGACGGCGCGGCCGTGGAGGCGGCCCTGGACCGGCTGGCGGCGTTCAGCCCGGGCATCGCCGGCGAGACGGATGCGACCCATCCGGGATTCGGCCGGCTGGAGGTCCAGCTGGACGGCCTGGAGCGGCTGTGGGGGCCAGAGGCCGTCCTCGTCGAGCGGATCCGGACGGAGCTCGCGCCGATCCTGTCGGGCTGGCCCCGAGCAGGGATTGCCGGGACGCGCTTCGCGGCCATGGCGGCGGCCGGCATGGCAAACGAGCCGGCACAACGTCCGGGGCTTCTCGTCGTGCCGCCGGGCGAGGAGGTCGCGTTCCTCGCCCCTCTGCCTGCCGCGCTGCTGACCGCCGACCCGGACGTCCGGGCCCGGCTCGCGCGGTTCGGCCTGCGCCAGATCGGGCAGGTGGCGGCGGTGTCGCGCTCGGCGCTCGTCGCCCGGTTCGGCGCGGAGGGCGAACGGCTCCATGCCCGAGCTCGCGGCGAGGAGACGAATCCCTTCCGGCCGCGCCGGTCGCCGGATCGGATGAGCCTGGCCCTGCCGGTCGAGCCGGCGGTGGACGATCTCGAGCCGCTGCGCTTCCTGCTCCACCGGTTGGCCGCCACGCTCGCCGATCAGCTCGCCGGCCGGGGCATGGCCACGGCCCGCGTGCATCTCCGCCTCGCGCTCGACCGGACGTTCGCCGTTCCCGGCACTCCGTCCGCCATGGCCTTCGAGCAGCGCCTTCCGGAGCCCACGCAGGAGGCGGAGGCGATCGAGCGTCTCCTGGTCGCCCGCCTCGAACGGACGCCACCGCCGGCGCCGGTCGCCCGCCTGGAGCTCGAGCTGGCCGACGTGGCGCCGGCCGCCGGCCAGCAGCTGGCGCTCTTCGTCCCGCAGGCAGGCCGGGCCGCGCGGCTCGGCTGGCAGCTCGCCCGGCTGGCGCTGACGTTTGGCGAGGATCGTGTCCGGCGGGTCGAGCTGGCCGACCCGGAGGCGCCGCTGCCCGAAGCGCGCTGGCGCTGGGTGGCCGTGGAGTCGGGCGCGACGACGCCATCGTGAGACGGCATCTCCGATGACCCGACTCCTGCGCGAGCACCCCGCGATCGAGGCGGAGCTGGATGGCCTCGGTCGTCTGGTGGCGATCAGGTGGAACGGCCGGCGGGAGCCCGTGGAGGTCTGCAACCGCTGGCGGGTCGACGAATCGTGGTGGCGCGAGCCGATCGCTCGCGACTACTTCAAGGTGGTGGGGCCCCGCTGGCTGGCGCTCGTCTACCTGGATCGCATGAATGGGACGTGGCACCTGGAGCGGCTGTACGACTGACCCACCCGAGTCCGATCAGCCCGGGCCCGATCAGCCCGGGTCCATCGCGGATCAGCGAAGCGCCGGCGACCCCAGCGTCAGGCTGACGACGAGGAGGATCGCGAACATCCCGATGACCAGGACGAGCGCTCCGAGATCCCGGGGTCGCGCCGACTGCATGTCCGTGCCCATCCCTGGAAGGCCGATTGCCGCCGATCCATCGATCGATCGACATCAGCCTAGACGGCCGGCGTCGCCGATTCGTTTCAATCCGGGTCGCCTCATCGCAGGCACAGATCAGAGCCGCAGCGACACGTCAGCGGAACGGGCAGGACGCTCCGAAGTAGATCGTTGCGATCGTGGCCGTGCCCTGCCTGGCCAGCGTCACCTGCACGCGGCAGCCGGGCGCCGTGCCGGTCGCGTCGATGACGTAGCCGCCATCCTCGTAGGGGCCGGATGTGCCTTCGATGCGATACCCGGCGGCGGATAACGCCGCGGCATACCAGGCGGCCGTCTCCTGCGTCGTGGCGGGAACGATGAGGATCGCCGAGGCCGGCCCGGCTCCCGTCTCCGTGGGTTCAGAGCCCAGTTTTCGCGGGAAGCGCGACGGCAGGTCGTCCCAGATGACGCCCCACTCGGTCTGCGTCGTGCCCGGCAGTCCCGCCGTGGGCAGTCCGGCCGTGGCTGTCGGGGATGGTCGGGCCGTCTGGCTCGGGCTCGACGTCACCGCCGGCGATCCGCTCGACGCGACCGATGCGGATGGGCCAGCGGCCGCCGGCAATGATGCCGCCGGCGTGCCGGTCGCCGGCCCGCAGGCCGCCATGCCCAGCGCCAGCACGACCGCCATGATCGTCGCCGGCCGCCTCGCGCGGCGAGCGGGGATGAAGGGTTGGATTGGTGTCACGGATTCAGGTCTCCGAGGGATGCGGCCGGAGATGACCACATCGTAGCGGGGCGGCCCGGCCTGGCCGTCGAAAGGTGTCAAGGGGCCCCGCCATCCCCGACGGCGGGGCCCCCTGGCTGCGATCGCCTGCTCACCAGGCGTCGCAGCGGGCGGGCGGCCGGCCGTGCGACGGTCGGCGCCGCCAGAAGCATCCCGGCCCCCAGGCACGGGACGTCAGGAGTCAGCGCGGCGGCCCAGCCTGGGCCGTGAGGAGAATGGGCAGGAGCACCTCGATCATGAGCGCGCAGGCAGCCAGCAGGATCAGCGGTCGGATGAGCTGGACGAGCACGGGCCCCATCTGAATCATCGTGGCAATCAGACGCCGGCTGCCGGCAATTTGTTGCGCGGGAATCGTCTATCGATCAGGCGCGGCCGGCCAGGCCCGCGTCAGTACGGCTGGTGGAAGGTCGTGGCCAACCCGACGAATACGCCGCTGGAGGCCGTGAACCTGGAGACCACCTGGTAGGTGCCGGCCGGCAAGCGACGCGCCCACCCCAGCAGGATGCCCTTCTGGACCACCCGCGAGGACCTGCCGGGGTAGATCAGGAGCGTCCTGGTCCCGTGGATGTAGCCCGTGCCCAGCCGGTCGCGGATGCCCCACCAGACCGTTCCCCGCTCCGGCACGTTGCCGCGGTTCCAGACGGTCGACCACACATCCACGTACACGCGGCCGTATCGGACGGTCACGCGGGAGACCCCCGCCTGGACCGTGATCTTGTGGACCGGCGCGAAGAACTTCGATCGAATGACGTTCCAGAGCTTCGGATACCCGCCGTCGTTGCCGAGCGTCCAGATGCCGATACCGGCCAGGTTCTGGGCGATCGCGTAATCGTCCTTGGCGGCAACGCTCTGCTCGTCCTCGAAGTACACCTCGCGCCAGGTGCTGTGACTCGAGTTCCAGTACGTGAACCAGCCGCTGCCCTGGACCGTGTCCTCGTGCCGGACGACGTTGGGATGGGCGGCCAGCCAGGCCATGACCGATGCATAAGTGACGCTCCACACGCCGCCATACGCGGCCCGATCCGAGCGCACCGTCGCATATGGCACGTTGGCGGTCACGGGCCAGTCGTAGCCGTAGTAGCCGATGCCCATGACCAGCTTCGAGGCCGGCACGCCGCGCGCCAGGAACCGGTTCATGTGGATCTTCACGGTCCGCGTGGTGTTGTCGAGCGGGGCGATCGGACCCGCGATACCCGAGCCGGACCAATGGTAGTTGTACGTCATCACGAACATGAGGTCGACGAGCGAATGGAGGCCCGTCGTCAGGACCAGGCCGGCGCCGGCGGAGGTCGCGACGGTGAGCTGGGCCGTCGGGAAGCGCGCACGCATTGCCGTCCCGAAGCGCCCCACGAAGGCGAGGAACGCCGGAGCGATCGTGTCGGGCAGCGGCTCGAAGTCCAGGCTGGCACCGTCGGCCGAACGGCGCTGCATGAGATCCAGAGCCTGGGCGATGAATCGGTCCTGGGCGGCCGTGCTGTTCAGGAACGCGCTCATCTTGGTGAGCGAGCTCCTGTCGAAGAGCTGGAAGGTCGGGACGACTCGGACGCCGGCGGCATGTGCTGCGTTCGTCACGGCGACCGCGTTGTCACTCAGGTAGGCGGTGTAGCCGCGCCATGCCGTGTCGATGTTGCCGTCGGCCTTGATGCCCAGGCCGAAGAACGCGATCGTGGAGATGAGGTCGTACTGGAGGCGGCCCGCAATCGCGTCGTCCAGGCGCCAGTAGGGAAGGTAGCCGTAGACGACACGATTCAGCGCGCGCGCCTGGACCACGAGGGGGTTGATCCCCGGATCGATCGGGACGCTTGCCTCCACCGCGGCCGCCAGCTGGGTGGCTGCCAACGGCGGTGCGGTCGTGGCAACGACCGGTCCGGTGGGCAGGAGAGCGGCGACCAGCACCAAGGTCGCGACCCCGATCGGGGCGCGACCTTGCCGAGACGGAATGGCTCGGTGGGCAGCCTGACTGGGCGCGGTGACGGACGCGGACATGACCCAAGTAGACGATACGGGGCCCCGCAAGCCCAGTCGTACGAAGGGGTCAGCCGGACCCGGTCCATATGGGCCCACGTTCCGTGGTCTGCCGCGGAGGCATCGCCGTCTGGCGTGGTGGATGCACTCGCCGATAGAACAGACGTTCTATCATGGTCGGTCCGATGGACCGTTCTCCAAGGCCGTTCGCCGAGCTGCATTGCCACTCCAATTTCTCGTTCCTGGATGGGGCATCCGATGCGGACGGGCTCGTCCAGCGAGCGGCGGCGCTCGGGCTGACCGGCCTGGCGATCACCGACCACCAGGGGCTGTACGGCATCGTCCGCTTCGCCGCCGCGGCGGAGGCCGCGGGGATCCGGCCGGTGATCGGCGTGGAGATCGAGCTCATCGACGCGGCCGGCCCCGATCCCGCGGGCCTGGTGATCCCGGCGCGACGATCTCTCCGGCGAGGCACCCGGCGAAGGATGGGACCGGCGATTCTGCCGGACGGGCAGCTGGTTGCCGGCGAGGGTCGCCCGGCACGACCACGGCCCAACCGTAGCCGGCTGCCCGGTCACCGGGAGCCGGTCAAGGAGGATTTTCGGGGCATCGGTCAACCCCAGCGCGGCCCGCACCTCGTCCTGCTGGCCCGCAACGGAACCGGCTACCGGAGCCTCTGCCGGCTCGTCTCGCACGCCAACCTCGCGGGCTCGAAGGGAGCGCCCCGCTTCAGCCAGGCCCTTCTCGCCGAGCATGGGGAGGGGGTCGTGGCATTGTCGGGATGCCGCAACGGGGAGATCGCCCGGCGCCTGCGAGCCGGCGACCGAGAAGGCGCGCGAGCGGTGGCCGAACGGTATGCCCGGTGCTTCGGCACGGCCACGCCGTCCCGTGGCGGATCCCCCGTGGCGAGCGCCGGCTTCGTCCTGGAGCTGTCCCATCACCTGCTCCCGGACGACGACTGGCTCGTGGCGGAGACGGCTGCCCTCGCCGCGGAGGTGGGACTGCCGGTGGTCGTGACCAACGACGTCCACTACGCGCAGCCGGACGACCGGGAGCTCCATGACGTCCTGACGGCGATCGGCCACGGCCGGACGCTGGAGACCCTGGCCGACCTGCGCACACCGTCCGGCGAGCACTACCTGAAGTCGGCCGCGGACCTGGCCGCGCTGCCCCCGGGCGATCCGGCGACGGCGGTCGAGGATCCACGGACGGCCCACGCCTGGGCGGAGGGGATCACCGCCTCTGCAGAGCTGGCCGCCGCCTGCTCGGTGGACCTCGGCTTCGAGCGGTATCGGTTCCCCGGCTTCCCGGTCCCCAAGGGGGAGACGCCGTTCAGCCACCTCCAGCAGCTCTGCCACGAGGGCGCCCGGCGGCGCTACCACCCCGTGACGCCGGCGGTCGTCCAGCAGCTCGCCCACGAGCTGGGCGTCATCGAGCGGACCGGGCTGGCCGAGTTCTTCCTCATCTGCTGGGACCTCATGCGCTTCGCCCGGGAGCGGGGCATCCCCGCCCAGGGGCGGGGCAGCGCGGCGGATTCGATCGTGGCCTATGTGCTGGGCATCACCCGGGTGGACCCGATCCGCCACAACCTCCTGTTCGAGCGGTTCATCAACGAGGGACGGACGGCCTATCCGGACGTGGACATCGACTTCTCCTCCGAGCGGCGGGAGGAGGTCATCCAGTACGTCTACGGGCGCTACGGAGCGGAGCACGCCGGGATGGTCTGCAACCTGGTGACGTATCGGGCCCGGTCGGCCGTTCGGGAGGTGGGCTACGCGCTGGGGTTTCCCCGGCCGCTCGTGGACCGGGTGGCGAAGGCGCTCGAGACCTACGACAGCGTCATGGTTCGCCGAGACCTGGAGGCGGAGGGTGGGTTCGCCGAGTTCTTCCGACGGCCCGAGGAGGCGGAGCGGCCGGAGCCGGCCCTGGCCGAGGCGCGCGGGTTGACTGATCAGATGGGCCAGCTCAACCATGCCCGCGGCGGCCGCATGACGACCGGCCGGGCACATGCCCAGGCAAACGCCCAGTCGGCCCCGGTATCGCTGTCAGCGCTACAGCCGGGGTTGGCAGGGCCGCAAGCCGATGAGCCACCGGCCTCGGACGGCCGCGACATGGCCGATCGTGCGTGGCCGGATACCGCTGAGGGGACCGTCGACCCGCTCGACCTGTCTTCGGGCCGGTCCAACCGTCCCTATAGCTCTGCTGGCGATATCGGCCGTGGCAAGGCGCCGGCGCGAGAGCTGGAGCGAAAGCGCAATGCGATCGAGTGGGCTGGGCCATCCGCCGGGCCATCCGCCGGGCCGTCCACCTCCGGGATGTGGGAGGAAGCGCCCGAGTCCCCGCCGTCGATCAGGCCCGGTGGCCGGACCGACGATGAGGGCGGGCCCGGCGACACGCCGGCGAGCGTGGCGTGGCTGCGGACCGGGAAGGGGACGGGCTACGCGGCCGACCGGGAGCGGTTGCTCCCACCGGCGATGGTGGCCGGCCGGGAGCTGGATCCGGAGAGCGGCATGCCGCTGCCTCCGCCACGGGCCACGGACAGGCTCGGCAGGCCGAACCACTGGGACACGCAACGCACGACCGTGGAGCGGGCACCCGAGTCTGCGAGGCGCCCTCCGAGGTCCGAGGCGGAGCTCCGCGACGCCATCGGCCCGAGGATTGGCGGCAGCACGCGCGACCTGTCCGACTGGGAGCGCTGGCTCGAGTTCTGCGCCCGCATCGACGGCTTCCCGCGCCACCTGAGCATCCACAGCGGCGGGATGCTCGTCACCGCCGCTCCGCTCATCGACATCGCCCCGCTCGAACGGGCCACGATGCCCGGCCGGGTGGTCGTCCAGTTCGACAAGCGCGACGTGGAGACGCTCAAGCTCATCAAGCTCGACCTGCTCGGGCTGGGCATGCTCGCCGCGATCGACGAGACGCTCCAGCTCATCGAGCACGATTGCGCCGTCTGCCTCGACCTCGATCGCCTGCCCGAGGAGATCCCGGAGGTCTTCGAGATGCTCCAGGCGGCCGACACGGTGGGCGTCTTCCAGGTGGAGAGCCGGGCCCAGATGCAGACGCTGCCGAAGTCGCGGCCCGAGAGCCTCGACGACCTCGTGGTGGAGGTCGCGATCATCCGGCCGGGGCCGATCCAGGGCAATGCCGTCCACCCCTACCTGCGCCGCAAGCAGGGCCTGGAGCCCGTGGCCTACCTCCATCCCAGCCTGGAGCCCGTCCTCCGCGACACGCTTGGGGTCATCCTGTACCAGGAGCAGGTCATGCGGATCGCGATCGAGGTGGCCGGCTTCTCACCGGCCGACTCCGACGGGTTCCGCCGGGCGATGGGCACCTGGCGCTCGACTCGCGAGATGGAGAAGCTCCACCAGCAATTCTTCGAGGGCTGCCTCCGCCAGCCGGGAATGTCGGTCGAGACCGCCGAGGAGCTCTTCCGCCAGGTCGCGGCGTTCGCCAGCTTCGGATTCGCCAAGAGCCATGCCGCGGCGTTCGCCCGGACGGCATACGAATCGGCGTTCCTCAAGCTCTTCTATCCCGCCCAGTTCCTGGTCGGGCTCGTCAACGCTCAGCCGATGGGCTTCTACCCGGTGGAGGTGCTGGTCAACGACGCCAAGCGCCACGGCGTGGCGGTCCTGCCGGTGGACGTCAACGCGTCGAGCTTCAAGACGACGACCGAGTGGGTCGGCCGCCCGGGCTGGGCGATGGCCGGCCCGGCAGGGGATGACGGTGCGGTCGACGCCGAGCCGGGCGAACCGCTCCCGCCCGGTGTCGGGATCGATCGCCGGCCGGCGCCGGTCCGGACGGCCGCCTGTTTCATGCCGTCGGCGTCGGGACGGGAACGATGGGCGGCAGAGAGCAGCACCGGTTACGGGGTGCGGCTGGGGCTCGGGCTCGTGAAGGGAATCGGTGAGGAGCACGAGGAGTTGCTCGACGCGGAGCTCGCCCGCGGGCCATACAGCTCGCTGGCGGATGTCGTGGAGCGGACGAGCCTGTCCGAGGAGGTGATCGAGCGTCTCATTCGTGTTGGGGCGCTCGACTCGCTCGGGCGACCCCGGCGCGAGCTCCTCTGGCAGCTTCGCGAGGTGGCCGGCGCCACGAAGGGCCGGGCCGCCGCCCGGGTCGCGAGGAGAGCCGCCGGACGGCCGCTGGATCTCCGCCTGCCGGCCACCCCGGCGCCGCCCTTGCCTGGCCTGTCCGAAACGGAGCGCCTGGGCGATGCGTACGCGGTCATCGGTCTGGACGCCCGGCGCCAGGTGGTCAGCCTGTTCCGCCCGGCGCTCGAGCGCCTCGGTGCGGTGACCAATGCGGCGCTCACCGAGCGTGCACCGGGGCGAGTGCGAATCGGCGGGCTGGTCGTCACCCGCCAGCATCCGATGACCGCCCGGGGAACGGTCTTCCTGGCCCTGGAGGACGAGACGGGGATGGTCAACGTCACGCTCTGGCCGGATACCTGGGCCCGGATGCGCAGCATCGTCCGCCGCCACGCGATCCTGCTGGTCGACGGCGAGCTCCGGCGAGAGGCCGACGTGGTGAACATCGTCGCCCACCAGGTGCAGTCATTGCCCGAGGCCGCCCAAGCCGTCGGCGGCCCGCCGCGACCAACGGGCGTTCACCACCTCGGCTACGCCGGCATGCGGCGCCTCGGATGAGGGCTGCCGTTTCCAGCGAGAGCCGGTTTGCCAGGACGACCCGCTAGCGCCGACGGCCGGTCGCCCGACCTCGGGCCGGCGCTGGCCGGCTGCGGTTCGGGTTCATGAGACGCAGGAGCCGCCGGTAATAGCCGAGGGCGCCACCAAGCAGGACGCCGAAGATCGTCGAAGTGACGATCGCCTGCGCTGCGTAGGCGGCCCGGACGTCGGTGATCGCAGCGTCCACCGGCACCGAGTACAGGACCGCCGTCAGGCCAACCGCGCCGAGCAGGCCGGCGATTCCACCGGCGAGGTATGACGATCGCTTCGCCAGGACCGCCGCCGCATAGATGGCGCCGATCGGGGGCACCTGCAGGAAGAGCAGGGACAGGAGCGAGGCGACGATACCGAGTGGCTCGTTGGTCCGGCCTCCACCCGTGGATGCCGCTCCGGATGGCGCGGGTCCGGCCGACGATGAGGCTGCCGCGCTGGCGGCCGAAGGAGCGGCCGACGTGGCCACCGAAGCCGACGGGTTCAGAGTGCCGCCGGTCGCATCGAGGTTTCCGGCATTGATCGCCGCGATGAAAACGACCGTGCTCGCGAGCACGAGGAGAGCCGGGACGACGATGGCCCGGCTACGCAGGAGCTCCGGCAGGGCGGCCAGGTCGTCGCGTACATGGGCGGGCTCGTACGCGCCTCGCAGGGCGGCCATGAAGCCCAACCGCTCCGGTGGCTGGCCGCGAGGCGCCGATCCACGACGACCGGCGGGCGCTTCATTGCGGGCCGTCGCAGGCTGAGTCGACTGAGGCTCGTCGTCCTCGGGCTCGGCGGAAGAATCGATCGATTGCGAGGCGATCTGGGCTCGATGTCGGCGGCGCGCCTCGGCGCGGTCGGTCCTCTTGGCGCGAGCCACTACTTCTCCTCTGAGGGTCGGGGTCCCGCGCATCGTAGTCGAGGCGAGACGGCCGCGCATCTGCTCTCCAGGCGATCGAGCGGTGGTCGTCAGGTGATCGCCAGGTGATCCCCCGGTGATCCCGGGTGAGCGGCGGATCATCGCCTGGCAATCGTCGGTTAACCCGGCGATGACCTCGATGCGACTCGGGTTGAGCGGCAGATGAGGAGCCCGATCCATTCCTGAACGGGGCGTTGACTGGTTGATAAGCGCGACCTGACGAAGGCCAATCGGCGAGAGATGGGCCGCTGCTACAACGGTCAGAGCCCGCCGGCCACCCGTATGCCCGCCGGGAGGTCGCTCGATGAATCGCGCCAGGCCGGTCAGTCTCGGCATCGCCGTTGTGCTCGTCGCGCTGGCCGGCGTGGCAATGGACCGGGCTGCCGGTCGGCCCTATCCAGCCGGTCTCCAGCCAGCCAACGCGGTCGCCTGGCCCGTGTCGACGCTCCTCGTGGCCGAGGTCGTGACCGGAGGCGCCACCGCCTCGGACGAGTACTTCGAGATCTCGAATGCCGGGCCGGCGCCAATCGACCTCAACGGCATGGAGCTCGTGTACATCACGTCATCCGGGGCCACCGTCACCAGGAAGGCGAGCTGGTCGACCAGCCGGTCCCTCGCCCCGGGCCAGCACCTGCTCGTCGCCAACACGCTCGGTTCGTTCGTGGGCCTGGCCGACGCCTCCTACAGCGGTGGCCTGTCGGCAACCGGCGGCTCGATCGCGCTCCGAATCGTCGGCGGGTCGGTCGTGGACGCCGTCGGCTGGGGCGATGCCGCGAACGGATTCGTGGAAGGCGCCGCGGCCCCGGCGCCGGCGCCCGGCTCGAGCCTGGAGCGTCGCCCGGGCGGAAGTGCCGGCAACGGAGACGACTCCAACGACAATGCTGCTGACTGGTTCATCCAGTCGTCGCCGCTGCCCCAGAACCTGGATGCGGCACCGACGCCCGGACCGACGGTCAGCCCAAGCCCGTCCCCGAGCCCCAGCGCCGCGCCGACGGCAACGCCGATGCCTGTGCCGACGCCGACGCCGACGCCGACGGCATCGCCGACGCCGACGCCTGTGCCGACGCCCGTGCCGACGCCCACCGCCGCGCCGACGGCAACGCCGACGCCGACGCCGACCCCGGTGCCCACCGCCACGCTCAGCCCGACTCCCACAGCCTCGCCGACGCCGATGGCGACAGCCAGCCCCACGCCGACCGCGGTCGCGATGCCGATCGCGCTCGCGCGCCTGCTCGTCGACGGGTCCGCGGTGACCGTCGAAGGCGTGCTCACGACGAATCTCGGAGCGTTGGAGGACGGTCGCAGCGCCTTCATCCAGGACGACACGGCTGGCATCGGGATCTACCTGGATGCCCCGGCGATCGAGAACCCGCCAGCCGGCACGATCGTCCGGGTCAGCGGAACGATCTCGGACCGCTACGCGCAGCGGACGGTGCGGGCCGCTCCCGACGAGGTCGTGTCCATCGGCACGGCCGAGCTGCCGGCGCCCAGCGTCAGCTCGACCGGAAGCATCGGTGAAGGCGCCGAGGGCGCGCGGGCCATGGTGGCCGGCCTCGTCGTGGAGGCGCCCACCGAACTTGCGGACGGGACCGGCCTGTCCGTCGATGACGGAAGCGGCGCGGTGCGAGTGATCGTGGCGACGGCCGCACTCGGGACGCTGCCGGTTGCTCACGGGACATCGGTGGTCGCGGTCGGGCCGGTGGGGCAGCGCGACAGCTCGGGTACGGGCATGGCCGGATACCGGCTGTTTGCAACGCTGCCTGGTGAGCTGGCGATCGTCCAGGCGAGCCCTTCGCCAACGCCGGAGGCGAGCCCAACGCCTACGCCCACCGCGAGTCCTGCCCCAAGTCCGACACCGAGCACGGTGCCGAGCCCCGAACCGACCGCCACCGCCGCTCCGACACCGACCGCCGCTCCGACGCCGGCGCCGACCGGCCAGCCGGCCGCCGTTGCCGAGGCCAGGTCATTTCCGATCGGGACGCGGGTCCGAACCCTCGGGGCCGTGACGGCCGAGCCGGGCCGCCTTGGCTCGCCCGCCCTGATGGCTATTCAGGACGCGACGGCCGGCATCGTTGTCCGCCTGCCGGACGGGACCGGGCCCATCGCGCGTGGTTCTCTCGTCGACGTCAGCGGCCCGCTGGCGGCGCCATACGGCCAGCTCGAGATCAGGCCGGCGGCGGGCGGCGTGGCGGTACTGGGACCCGGCGTGGTCCCGGCGCCGACCTTTGTCACTTCGGTGACTCTCGGCGAGTCGACGGAGGCAAGCCTCGTCCGTTTCGGCGGGCTGCTCGACCAGGCCGTCCAGCGCTCGACCAGCGGCGACCTGAAGGTCAGCGTTCTCGACGCGGCCACGGGCGGCCGGATCACGGTCATGGCCGACGGGTCCTCACGGATCGTCTCGGCCGACCTGCCCCGCGGCAGCCGCGTCAATCTCGTCGGAGTGGCGGGCCAACGGGCATCGCGGCGGGGTCAGCTCGACGGGTACAGGGTCTGGCTGCGTGACCGGGCCGACATCGTGGTGACCGTTCCGGCGCCGGGTCCCTCGAGCGGGCCGACCGGCTCCGGCGGCGGCCCGACCGTCGTCCCGATCGCCCGGGCGCTCCTCCAGGCGGGCCAGGACGTGCGCGTCGTGGGGACGGTCACGGCCGGCGGGGCATCGCTCGGCGACGTCGTCCGGCTGGTCACGATCCAGGACTCCAGCGCGGCGATCGAGGTGCGGCTGCCAGTTGACGTCCGGGCGCCGCGTGTCGGCCATCGACTGGACGTGGTGGGCGAGGTCGGCCGGGCGTACGGTGCGCCCCGGCTGAACGCCACGGCCGCGAAGGACATGGGCATCGGATCGGCGATCCTGCCGCTCGTCCTGCACGGCGCGCCCGGACCCGCCCATGAGTGGCGGCTCGTGCGCCTTGACGGTACGGTCGCGGAGCTGCACCGGACTGGGGAGCGCTGGCGCGCCGAGGTGATCGTCGGGCGGGAGCGGGTGGTCGTCGTCGGCACGCCCGGCTCGGGCGTCCCGGCGAGCGCCATAGTGGAGGGTCATCGCGTCACGGTCGTTGGCATCGTCCGGCGTCCGTACCCGACCGCGTCGGACCGGCGGTTCACGATCGACCCGCGGACGCCATCGGACGTTCGCTCGGGAGGCCCGGCGTCGATCGGAGGGGTTGACGGTGCAGCATCCGATGCGGTGGCCGCCGGTGGGCCCGGATCCCAGGTGGGTACGGCCGGGCCGATCGACCTGGATCTGGCGGACCTCGCCGATCATCTCGGCGCCATCGTGCGGGTGGGCGGGTCCGTCCAGGCGATCGACGAGACGGGCTTCACGCTCGACGACGGCACGGGCATCGGCCGGATCGTCCTGCTGGACGACGCGGCGGCGTATCTGTCAATGATGGCGCCGGGCGACGTCCTGAACGCAGTCGGGGTCGTCGCCGGAACAGCGGCGGCACCCGAGATCCGGGTCTCCGATCCGGCCGGGATCATCCGCGTCGACGATGTCGGCGCGCCGGCCGAGCAGGTATCGGGCGCCGACGCGCCGGCGGCCGTGGCGTCGGCTCCCTCGACGACACGCGCCGAGGGGCTCGGCGCGCTGGGACCGAACGGCCCGATTGGTCTCGCGACGCTCCTCGCCCTCTCGCTCGTCTCGGCCGCCGTCACGATCGCCCGGCGTCGCCGCGGTCGGCGGGCGCTGGCGCTCCGGATCGCGAGCCGGCTTGCGGCGATCGGCTCCCCTCGGCCGGTCGGTGACGGACCCGGCCGGACAGGGCGCTGATCGGCCGCCGGGGCCGGATGGAGGCCGCCGCCAGCGGTCCTCCATGCGTGTCGGGAGGCCGTCTCACGCACGGCCCACGCTCAGCCCGAGTTGACTCACGCTCGAAGGCGGGACTATCCTCGCCCGAGTTTCGCGCCAGCGAAGCGGCACCATGAGCGAGGAACGAGGTTTTGCCGACGAGCGCGGACCACCGCGTCGCCCTCCCTGTTGGAGAACGGCAGTACCACATCGGACTCGGACGGGGGGACCTGGCCGAGTACATCCTCCTCCCCGGTGACCCTGATCGGACCGCCCGGATCGCCACGCGTCTCGACTCGATCGAGCTGGAGCGGCGCAACCGGGAGTTCGCGACGGTCACCGGCTCGTACCGGGGTCAGCCGGTCTCGGTGGTCTCGACCGGGATCGGAACTGACAATGTCGAGATCGTGGTGGCGGAGATCCTGGCGATCACGGAACGGCCGACCTTCATCCGTGTTGGCTCCTGCGGCTCGCTCCAACCGGAGATCGGGCTTGGGGAGCTGGTCATCACGAGCGGAGCAGTCCGCCTCGAGGCGACCACGAGCTTCTTCGTCCACGATGGGTATCCGGCGGTCGCCGATTATGAGGCGGTCGTCGCGCTCGTCGAGGCCGCGGATCGGCTCGGACACCGGGCGCATGTCGGGATAACGGCGACGGCACCGGGGTTCTTCGGGGCGCAGGGGCGCCCCATCCCGCAGTTGCCTATCCGCTTTCCCGACCTGGCCGAGGAGATGGCGCGCCAGCGCGTGCTCAACTTCGAGATGGAGGCATCGGCGCTCCTCGTCCTGGCCGGCCTGGCCAGGAGTCGTGCGGGGGTCGTCTGCGCGGTCTATGCGCAGCGATCGACGGGCGATTTCGTCACCGGGGACGAGAAGGAGCGGGCCGAGGCGGCCTGCGTGGAAACGGGCCTGGAGGGGCTCGTGATCCTCGCCGAGATGGACCGCCAGAAGCGTCAGGCGGTGGCGGAGCGCTGGCGACCGTCACTCTGGGTTTGAACGTGAGACACGGACGCGAGACGAGTGTCTCGTGCCGACACGGCTAGTAGAGGAGGTCCGTCCCGAATGGCCGAAGCCTATTGCGTCAAGGACAAGCGGAAGGTCGAAGTCGTGAACCCGCAGCGGATCACGATGAAGAACGGCAAGCCGGCGCTCCAGGGCACCTGTCCGATCTGTGGCAACAAGGTTTTCAAGATCGGCGGCTGATCCGTCGCCCTTCGTATCTGACGACCCCCGCCGGCGAGGCGGGGGTCGCTCTTTGTTCGCCGCCTTGCGGAGCACCTGCCGATGCACGTTCGTGCAGCATGGGCCTCAAGCGTCTCGCGTTCCCGTCAACCCGATCCGACACCTGTTCCGCTCTCTCTCTGCCGGTGGTATCACCACGAGCGCTAGATCGGGGGTTGCGCGGGCGATAGCGGCTGATCGCCAGGCCCGGATCGCCCTCGCATGCACACCAACGCCCAGCCCGCGCTCGCTCCTGACCGCTGGACGTCGCGTACTGCCCGTGCAATGCCGTACATAGCGGTGGCAGCGATATCCAGCGTCACGCGCATGGGGCCGACGTCCTCGGAGTGCGGGTCCAGGTGATTACCGCCACGTCCCGCTCGCCCTCCCTCGTGCCGGGTCGGGAGGGTGCCGGGTCGGGAGGGTGCCGGGTCGGGAGGGTGCCCGGCCTTTGCTAGAATGGCGGCACATTCCCCGAACCGTGTGTTGCCGAACCAGCGAGGGCCGTCGCGAGCGCGGGCGCCTGACGGCCGCCGGCCGTCGTGTGCCGCCGGCAGCGTCCTCGGCCCTACAGGAGGCTCACGAGTCATGGCCATCCGTGTCGGAATCAACGGCTTCGGCCGCATCGGTCGCCAGTCGCTCAAGGCGCTGATCGAGCGCACGCCGGACGTGGAGGTCGTGGCGGTCAACGATCTCGTCGACACCGAGATGAACGCGCTCCTGTTCAAGCATGACTCGACCTACGGCGCCTACCCGGGCACCGTCGACCA
Organism: Candidatus Limnocylindria bacterium; assembly: GCA_035637675.1. Lineage (GTDB taxonomy): Bacteria > Chloroflexota > Limnocylindria > Limnocylindrales > CSP1-4 > C-114. Next base: position 27,209 of record DASPWU010000051.1, read on the forward strand.
CACGGCAGACGCTCTGATCATCGACGGTCGCGAGATCAAGGTCCTCCAGGAGCGGGACCCGGCCGCCCTGCCATGGGGCAAGCTCGGCGTCGACGTCGTCCTGGAATCCACCGGGCTCTTCACCGATGCGGAGAAGGCCAGGGCGCATATCGAAGCCGGTGCCCACAAGGTCATCATCAGCGCACCGGCCAAGAACGAGGACATCACGATCGTGCTGGGCGTCAACGAGGCCCGCTACGATCCGGCCAGCCACCACATCATCAGCAACGCGAGCTGCACGACGAACTGCCTCGCACCGGCCGCCAAGGTGGTCCATGACCTGCTGGGCATCGAGCGCGGCCTGATGAACACGATCCACAGCTACACCAACGACCAGCGCATCCTCGATGTCGCGCATAAGGACCCGCGCCGAGCGCGCGCCGCCGGCCAGAACATCATCCCCACCACGACCGGCGCGGCCAAGGCGCTCGCGCTGGTGATCCCCGATCTCAAGGGCAAGTTCGACGGGTTCAGCCTGCGCGTGCCGACGCCAACGGTCAGCGTCGTGGACTTCACTGCGGATGTCAGCCGCGAGACGAGCACGTCCGAGCTGAACGACGCCTTCAGGGAGGCCGCGGCCGGTCCCCTCCAGGGAATCCTGGGCGTGTCCGACGAGCCGCTCGTCTCGACTGACTTCCGCGGCGACAGCCGCTCATCCATCATCGACGCCGACTCGACGATGGTCCTGGATGGGACGATGGTGAAGGTCATCGCCTGGTACGACAACGAATGGGGCTACAGCTGCCGCGTCGCGGACCTCATCGGCTACGTCGCGGCCCGGCTGCCAGCCGGGGCCCGCGCCTGACCGCCGCCGGCGTCCCGAGCGGCATCGCCTGGCTGCCATGGACAAGCTGACCGTCCGCGACGCCGACGTCGCCGGCAAGCGGGTGTTCGTGCGCGTCGATTTCAACGTCCCGCTCGCGGACGGAAAGGTCACCGACGATCAGCGCATCCGGGCCGTACTGCCGACGATTCGCTACCTTTTGAGCGCCGGGGCCAGGGTGATCCTCGCCAGCCACCTCGGTCGCCCCGACGGAAAGGTCCAGGACGGGCTCAGGCTGCGTCCCGTAGCCGAGCGGCTTTCGCAGCTCCTCAACCGCAACGTCCCGGTGACCGGCGATGCCCTGGGCCTCGGCACGGAGGACGCCATCCGGCGGCTGCGCAGCGGCGAGGCGCTACTGCTCGAGAACCTGCGCTTCCACGCCGAGGAGGAACGGAACGATCCGAAGTTCGCGGCGACGCTCGCGTCGTATGCGGAGATCTACGTCAACGATGCGTTCGGGACGGCCCATCGCGCCCATGCTTCCACGGTCGGGATCGCCAAGCTGCTGCCGGCCTACGCCGGCCTGCTCATGGAGGCGGAGATCCGGGCGCTGAGCGGCCTCCTCGAGAATCCGGCGCGCCCGTTCGCGGCCGTTGTCGGCGGGGCCAAGGTCTCCGACAAGATCAAGGTCCTGGAGCATCTCCTGACGAAGGTGGACCTGCTCGCGGTGGGCGGCGGCATGGCCAACACGTTCCTGCTCGCCCAGGGCAAGTCGATCGGCAAGAGCCTGGCCGAGCCGGACCGGGTGGATGACGCGCGCCGAATCATGGCTGCGGCCGAGACGCAGGGCGTGCCGGTCATCCTGCCGATCGACGTCATCGTTGCCAAGGAGGTCACCCGGGGCACCGAGTACAAGACCCTGCCGGCCGAAAAGATCCCCGCCAGCTGGCACATCGTCGACGTCGCGATCCAGAGCCGCCAGCTGATGGAGGAGGCGCTCGCGCCAGCCAGGACCGTGTTCTGGAACGGCCCGTTGGGCGTCTTCGAGATTCCGTCGTTCGCCCACGGCACCAACGCGATGGCGCGCTTCCTGGCGGCCAAGGCGGAGTCGGGCGCAACGGTCGTGGTCGGCGGCGGCGACTCCGTGGCAGCCATCGAGCAGCAGGGGCTGGCGTCCAAGTTCACCCACATCAGCACCGGCGGCGGCGCATCGCTGGAATTCCTCGAGGGACGCGAGCTGCCCGGCATCGCCGTCCTGCTCGATCGTGAGCCGGCGGCGGCCGCTGCCGCCCCGCGGGGCGGCGGTCCAAAGGGCAGGGAGCCCAAGCGGTGAGCGCCGGCGGCGTGGACACGACCATCGTCGCCGTCGACGCGCGCGAGATCCTCGATTCGCGGGGCAACCCCACGGTCGAGGTCGACGTCGTCCTCGCGGACGGCTCGGTTGGCCGGGCGGCGGTCCCCTCGGGCGCCTCGACCGGCGCCCACGAGGCCGTCGAGCTGCGTGACGGCGACAAGGCACGGTTCGGCGGCAAGGGCGTCCGGCAGGCGGTCGCCAACGTGACCGACCGGATCGGGCCGGAGCTCGACGGGCTCGACGCGGCCGACCAGGGCGGCGTGGACCGGCTGCTGGTCGAGCTCGACGGCACCCCCAACAAGGCATCCCTGGGCGCCAACGCAACCCTCGGCGTCTCATTGGCCTGCGCCCACGCGGCCGCGGCCGCCCACGATCTGCCCCTCTACCGGTATCTGGGCGGAGTGGGTGCCCGGATCCTGCCGGTCCCGATGTTCAACATCCTCAACGGCGGCAGACACGCCCAGGACTCCACCGACTTTCAGGAGTTCATGGTCATGCCCGTCGGGCTGGACGACTATGCCGAGGCGCTCCGCGCTGGTGCGGAGATCTTCCAGGCACTGCGCGGGCTCCTGCATGAGGCCGGGCACGCGACCGGCCAGGGCGACGAGGGCGGATTCGCGCCGAGCCTGCCGTCGAACGAGGCTGCGGTCGAGATCATCCTTCGGGCGATCGAGCGCGCCGGCTACCGGCCGGGCGAGCAGGTGGCCATCGCCCTGGACCCGGCCACCACCGAGTTGCTGCAGGATGACGGCGGCCGAATCACCTATCGCCTGGAGCGCGAGGGCAGGTCGCTGGAGTCGGCCGAGCTCGTGGACCTGTGGACCGACTGGTGCGATCGCTACCCGATCGTCTCGCTCGAGGACGGCCTGGCCGAGGACGACTGGGCCGGCTGGCGGTTGCTCACCGAGCGGCTGGGAGCTCGCGTCCAGCTCGTGGGCGACGACCTGTTCGTGACGAACACGGAGCGGATCGCCAGGGGCATCGCCGAGTCCTCCGCCAACGCGGTGCTCATCAAGCTAAACCAGATCGGCACGCTGACCGAGACGATCGACGCCATCGCGCTGGCGAGGCGAGCCGGCTGGGCGTCGGTGGTCTCGCACCGATCGGGCGAGACCGAGGACACCACGATCGCCGACCTGGTCGTGGCCATGGGCACCGGCCAGATCAAGACAGGCGCCCCGTCGCGGTCCGAACGCGTGGCCAAGTACAACCGGCTTCTGCGTATCGCCGGAGAGCTCGGCGACGTGGCGCAATATGCGGGCCGAACCGCGTTGGCGCGGTCCGCGGCGACGGTGGGCGTGGTGGCATGACGCGTCTCGTCGACCGTGGCGCGATCGTCGCGGCCTACGTCGGGATCGGGATGGCGCTTGCCATCGGGGTGAGCTTCCTGCTCGTCATTCCGATCGAGCCTGTCTACTGGCTGCTGGCCCCGCTGTCGGGCCTCCTCATCGGCTACTACGCCAACGCCCGCGCGGACCGACGGTCGGGGCCGTGGGCGCGCATCCTCGTCAACGGCGCCTTCGCCGGCGTCGTCACGGGCCTGGCCCTGGCCGTCCTGCTGCTCGCCGTCAAGGCGCTCTTCTTCGCGGCGGACAATGGCTATCGCGACGTGACCTCGGGCGCCTCGCTCTCGTGCCGGCCGGGCGCGGACTGCGTGTACGCCCGGTACCTCGCCGTCGAGGGCGGCCCTGATCGGCTGGCGGGCGCCGGGATCACCGACGTCGCCTCGTTCACCAGCTTCTACTGGTCCCAGCAGCTGAGCACGGCGGGCATCCTCCTCGCCGTGACGGCAGGTGGCGGGCTGGGCGGTGCGATCCTGTTCGGGCTCGCCGGGCCGCGACGGAACCAAACCGTTCGGCGGGACAATCCGCCCGAACCGCAACCGGAGATCGGAGGCCGGCCGGCCTGACGATCGTGCCGGCGGCGATCCGACCCTGGCAGAGGAAGGGGAGGCCATGGACACCATCCTGTGGATCGCTCAGGTCATCCTGGCGCTGCTCTTCCTACGATTGGGCCTGACGCACGCCACCCGTCCCGAATCGATGAGGGACCGGATCCCCTGGATGTGGGCCCTGCCGCGTGAGGCAATGCTCATCATCGGGATCCTCGATATTGTCGGCGCCGTCGGCCTGATCCTGCCGGCGGTCACCCGGATCCAGCCCTGGCTGACGCCGCTGGCGGCCCTCTGCCTCGCCATCCTCATGGTGTTCGCGATCATCTTCCACGCCACGCGTCGCGAGCTCCCGAACATCGCGCTCAACGCGATCCTGGGCCTGCTCGCCGCGTTCGTCGCCTGGGGCCGCTTCGTTGCCGCGCCGTTCTAGACGACGCGGGGTCGACCCCGGACGCGTCATCCCCAGCAGCGAGCCGTGAACTCATTTCCGTTCCGGGTCGGCAACATCGAATGCATCGCCATCAACGATGGCGACACGACCTACCGGGCCTCGGACTACGTCGTCAATGCATCCCCGGATGCTGTCCAGCGCGCGCTGGCGACGCACGGCGATGAGCGGGACAACATCCCGTCGCCGTACAGCGGCCTGCTGGTCCGCACGGCGTCTCACCTGGTCCTGATCGACACGGGGGCGGGCGACCTGACGCCGACCGTGGGCAAGCTGCTCGGCAACCTCCGCGCCGCGGGGGTCGAGCCAGCGGAGATCGACACGGTCATCCTGACCCACGGCCAGCCGGATCACATCGGCGGCAACGTCGGCGCCGACGGTAAGCCCGTCTTTCCCAATGCCCGGCACGTCACGTTCCGGGCAGAATGGGACTACTGGACGGACGAAGGCGTTCTGGCTCGGCATGCGCCGGTGTTCGGTGCACCCCGGCTGGCACGCGGTCTGGGACTTCGAGCCGGCGCAGGCCATCGCGAACCGGCGGCGCCTATTCGACCGGGCGGCGATCGATCACGCGCAGGTCCTGGCGTTCCACTTTCCGCCGTTCCCGAGCCTGGGCCGCGTCACCAGGCGGGGAGAGGGATGGCCATGGGACCAAATCGCGATCGACGAGGCTGCCGGCCAGCCCGATGTCACCGCGATCCTCCGGGGCTCCGAGGTCGGACCATCCGGAGCCGCTCCGGCCGGCTACTCCTTGGCGGTCGCCTTCCGCGTTGACGGCTTCGCAGGTGACTTGGCCGTCGCTACCCGGCTCGGGGCGGGTTTGGCCCCCGTCTTTGCGGCCGCCTTCGTTCCTGTACGACCCGCGCGGGCCGGCGCGGTCTCGCCTGCCGCTTCGGCGGCTGCCGCGCTTGCGGCCGCGGCTTCCGCTCGAGCCGTCTTGGACAGGGCCGCTCGGGCTTTACCTGCTGCCGTCTGGGCGCCCTTGGCCTTGACGGCCTTGCCGGCTGCGATCCGGGCCTTGGCCGCCTTGGTCGCGGCGGCAGTGCCGGTGGTCTTTGTTCCCTTGGCGGCCGTCTGAACACGAGCGCCACCGAGCGCGGCGTTCACCTTGCGGGTGAGCCGCGACTTGCGCCGTGCGGCGGCGTTGGGATGGATGGCGCCGGCCTTGGCCGCTCGATCGAGCGCCGACAGCGCCTCGACGAGTGCCTGCTCCGGATCCCCTGCCACCGTGCCGGCCGCGACCCTGACCGCCTTGCTGACGAGCGTCCGGGCCTCGCTCCGGCGGGGCTGGTTGATTGCCGTCCGCCGCGCGGTGGTGCGGACCCGCTTGAGCGCAGACGGGGTCCGGGCACCGGTCCAGCCACGCGGTTTCGTTGCCAAGGGTCAGTACCTCACACTCGAAGTCGATATCGGGCTCGAAAACGGAGCCTCGCAGGCGCGCGGCATGAGCGCGGGCGCGACGGCAGATGGTAGCAGATTGACCGTGCCTGGTCGCCGGCCGAGCGCGGTGGTGGGCTACACTCCCGCCTCGTGGCGATACCCCAGGAGCGATTGCGCAACTTTTCGATCATTGCCCATATCGATCACGGCAAGTCGACCCTCGCTGACCGTCTCCTGGAGCTCACCCACACCATCGAGGCCCGGCAGATGACGAGCCAGGTGCTCGATTCGATGGACCTCGAGCGCGAGAAGGGGATCACGATCAAGGCCCGGGCCGTCCGCCTCGACTACACGGCGCGCGACGGCCTGACCTACGGCCTGAACCTCATCGACACGCCGGGCCACGTCGACTTCACGTACGAGGTCAGCCGCAGCCTGCAGGCGTGCGAGGGAGCGATCCTGGTCGTCGACGCGAGCCAGGGGATCGAGGCCCAGACGCTGGCCAACGTCCACCTGGCGCTGCGCGAGGGCCTGACGATCATCCCCGTGATCAACAAGATCGACCTGCCGTCGGCCCAGCCGGACCTGGTCATCGAGGAGCTGGAAAGCGTGCTCGCGATTCCGCGCGAGGAGGTGCTCCTGGCGTCGGCCAAGGACGGGACCGGCGTGCCGGCCATCCTGGAGGCGATCGTCGAGCGGATTCCGCCGCCGGCCGGCGACCCCTCCGGCCCGCTCCAGGGGCTCATCTTCGATTCGCACTACGACGCTTACAAGGGCGTCATCGTCTACGTGCGGCTCGCCCAGGGGACGCTCCGTGCGCACGACACCGTCCGGCTGATGGCGAGTGGCGTGGAATCGGAGCTGCTGGAGCTCGGCGTCTTCCGGCCGCAGCTGGTCCCGGTCCGCTCGCTCCAGGCAGGCGAGGTCGGCTACGTCGCGACCGGTCTCAAGAGCGTCCGCGACGCCCAGGTCGGCGATACCATCACGAACGCGCAACGCCCGGCTCCCGAACCGCTGCCCGGCTACCAGCCCGCCAAGAGCCTCGTCTTCGCCGGCCTCTACCCCGTCACCGGCGAGGACTATCCCCTGCTGCGCGACGCGCTCGAGAAGCTCCATCTCAACGACGCGAGCTTCACGTACCAGCCGGAAACCTCGGTCGCCCTCGGCTTCGGGTTCCGGTGTGGATTCCTGGGGCTGCTCCACATGGAGATCGTCCAGGAGCGCCTCGAACGAGAGTTCGACCTGGCCCTCATCGCGTCGGCCCCGTCGGTGGAGTACCACGTCCGCCTCATCGGTGGCCGGGGAACCGTCGTGGTCGACAACCCGTCGCTGCTCCCTCCCGCCGCCGAGATCGAGGCGATCGAGGAGCCGTGGGTCAGCCTGAGCGTCGTCTCGCCGGCGACGTACATCGGCACGCTCATGGAGCTCACCCGCAACCGGAGGGGCGACTTTCGGGACATGGAATACCTGGATCCGACCCGCGTCGTGCTCCGCTTCGAGATGCCCCTGGCCGAGCTGATCGTCGATTTCTACGACCAGCTCAAGAGCCGGACGGCCGGCTACGCGAGCATGGATTACGAGGAGGCCGGCTACCGTCCGGCCAACGTGGTGAAGATCGACATCCTGGTGAACGGCGAGTCGGTCGACGCCCTCAGCCTGATCGTTCACCGCGATCGGGCCCAGTCGGTGGGTCGGGCCCTCGTCGATCGGCTGCGGCAGCTCATCCCGCGCCAGATGTTCGAGGTGCCGATCCAGGCCGCGATCGGCAGCAACGTCGTCGCCCGCGAAACGGTCCGCGCGATGCGCAAGAACGTCATCGCCAAGTGCTACGGTGGCGACATCACCCGCAAGCGCAAGCTGCTCGAGAAGCAGAAGGAGGGCAAGCAGCGCATGAAGCGGGTCGGCTCCGTGGAGATCCCCCAGGAGGCGTTCCTGGCCATGCTCCGGATGGACGAGGCCTGACCGTGGGCAGGCCAAATGAGGCGCCGGCCGCGGCCGGCGACTGAGGGCTCGAGATGGACGCGGTGTTGGAGGCGCTGCGCGAGTCGTTCGGGGCGTTCATCGCGTTCGGCTTCCTCATGCTCCTGCTGCTCCTCCGGATCGACGCCGAGCGATTTGGGGCGGCCGAATACGACGAAGCCGCCCGGGGCGGGCGCCCGCCCGCCTTGCGCCGTCGACTGGGCTGGTACATCGTCGGCCTGGGGCTCGTGGCGGCGGCCGCATACATTCACCCGCGGCCGGCGAGCGATCTCTTCCTGGTGCTTGGCGACCGCCTCCAGGTGATCGTCTACGGCTTCGGGTACGGGCTCCTGGGCACCGCCCAGGCGGTCGCCTTTGCGATCCTCCGTTACCGCCACCTGCGATTGCCGGAGGTCCGCTCCTACCCCGGCTCGGTCCTGAACACGGTGGCCACGGCCTTCATCGACGAGGCGACGTTCCGCGGCCTGCTCCTGGGCTTCATCCTCCTCGCCGGCGTCGACCCAACCGTGGGCAATGTGATCCAGGCGTTCGTCTACACGCTGGCAACTCGGGTCGGCGCGCCGGGCCGAGACCGCTACATGCTCGTGCTCGTGCTCGTGATCGGCCTGGCGAGCGGCTGGGTCACGATCCAGACCGGCGGAATCGGGGCGGCCTTCCTGGGCCACGCGATCACGCGAGTGGCGTTGTTCCTGACAACTGGCCACGCGGGCCAGGTTGCGCGCCGAGGTCGCGAGGAAGAGGACGTCGAGAACCAGCAGGAGACGCCAGACGGCTGGAACGCGGTTGGAGCTCGGGAGTCGTCCCGCTCGGATCGATGACCACGCCCGGGGCATCGCCGTCGCCGGGCCCGCCCGTCGGGCTCTATGTGCACGTTCCGTTCTGCGTGTCCCTGTGCCCGTACTGCGACTTCGTCGTCCTGGCCGGCGCGGATGCAAGAGGGCCGAGGAACCGGATCCAGGCGTTCATCGCCGGCCTGCGCGCGGAGATCGAACTGCGGGCCGATGCGCTGGATGCCCGGTTCGGGCCGCCGGTGGCCGCCCCTCGCCCAGGGTCGCGCGCCCGGCCTCCGCTCGATACCGTCTACTTCGGCGGGGGCACGCCGTCGCTCCTGTCCGGCGACGTCCTGACCGATCTCCTGGAGCTGATCCGCGGCCGGTACGGACTCGTCTCGAACCCGGAAGTGACCCTGGAGGCAAATCCCGGGCCGGATGAGCGGGGCGACGCGGTTGCCCAGCGACGGGCGGGCGTCAATCGGCTGTCCATTGGCGCGCAGAGCCTGGAGGCGGCCGAGCTCCGCCGCCTGGGCCGTCGCCACCGGCCGGAAGACGTGGCCGAGGCGATCGCGGCCGCACGCGCGGCCGGCATTCGCTCGGTCAACCTCGATCTGCTGTACGACGTGCCCGGGCAGTCGCTGGGAGGCTGGCTGGCCACCCTCGAGGCGGCCCTGGCGCTCGAGCCCGACCATCTGTCGCTGTACGCGCTCACCCTCGACGACCCCGACGCCGAGGGTCTGACCGGCCCCACGGGCGACCATATGCCGACGCGGTCGGGTGCCCGTCGCTGGCGGGCCCAGGCCCGGGTCGGGCAGGACGACGACCGCGCGGCCGCCCAGTACACGGCTGCCACGCGACTCCTGGCCGCGGCCGGCTGGCGCGGCTACGAGATCAGCAACTGGGCGCGTGCCGGGCATGCCAGCCGGCACAACCTCACCTACTGGCAACGGCGGCCGTACGAGGCCGTGGGCCCGGGTGCGCACGCGTTCGACGGGGCCGTGCGGCGCTGGAATGCGGCCAGGCTCGACGGATACCTGGCAGCGCTGCGCCCCGGCGACGGTTCGGAACCGCGGCTGCCGCCCGGTGGCGTCGACCGAGTCGACCGGGCCATCGCAACGAGCGAGAGATTGGTCCTGGGCTTGCGCACCGACCGGGGAGTTCCGGCATCCGCGCTGACGGGACCGCGGACCGCGATCGTGCGGTGGGCCCTCGCCGAGTCGTTGCTGACGATCGACCCGGACCGGCGGGTCCGCCTGACGACCCGCGGCCGCCTGCTGTCCAACGAGATCTTCGAGCGCCTGATCTGAAGCGCGTCGGCGGGGGACGCCGTCCGGGTCGGGAGGACGGATCGCCTGCATGCCGATCGCATGCGTTCGGGCGGCTATTCGCGCCGCGGGCGGCTCTTCGCGCCGCGGGCGGCTCTTCGCGCCGCCGGGCGGCTATTCGCGCCGCCGCCGCGCCTCTTCGAATGCCTCGCGATACTCCATCCGGAGGCGCTGGATATCGGCGGCCGCCGATATCGCATCCGCTGAGCCTGGGTCGGCAAGGCCGGCCCGGCGCTCGGCATCGCGCCAGTCTGCGAGGACGGCACGCATCTCGCGCTTCGTGTCCTGGATCGGCGCGTCCGGCGCGTCCGGCGATCCCGTCTCGACGAGTTGCTCGACCCGCTCCGCGAGCTGCGACTGCTCGATCGACGAGCCCAGCACGCGGTTCGCCAGCTGCTCGATCCGTGCGGCGATGCGGACCAATTGCGGATCGCCCGGCCGAATCGCCCGCTTCTGATGCTCCAGCGCCTGGAGGGCGTCCAGGTCGCTCAGCAAGGCGTCAGAGGTCGCGCGTAGCGCATCACCCGAATTCGTCAACGGGTTCCCCTCGTGCGTTGAGCCGTGGAGCCGCCGTCAGTCCCGATCCGACGGCGCAGCGACAGCTTACCGCGGGCCACAAATCGACGCGGCCGGCTTTGCCTCGACGCCCTGTGCTGCGACGCCCTGTGCCGCGACGCCCTGTGCCGCGACGCCTTGTGCCGCGAGGCCCTGTGCCGCTACTTCTTGTGCCGCGACGCCTGGTGCCGCGACCCGATTGCGGATCGTTACCGGGTCCGGTCGGTCATCCCCATTTCCTGCATTGCCGAGCGCTTGCGCCCTTCCATGCGCTGGCCCAGATCATCCAGCTCCGCGCGGTCGAAGACCTGCCGCGCCCGTTCGAACATCTCTCCTTCCTCTTCCTCGATGTGGTGCTCGATGTTCTCCTTCATGACCTTGGCCTTGGGGCCCCACGTCTCGTCGTCGACGGCAAGCCCCTCGAGCTCGCCCATGAGCGTGTCCACCACGGCGTGCTCCTCGTAGCCCTCGAGGACGATGTCCTTCGCCTTGGGGTGGCTTTTCAGCTCGGGATAGAAGATCTCCTCCTCGACGATCTCGTGGACGGTCAGCTCGCCCTTGATCGTGGCGAACAGCTCCTCGCGGGTCTTGACGCCCCGCTCGGTCGTCGACTCCAGCTCGCTGAGCAGCTTCTTCACCTTGTCGTGATCGATCTTGAGCAGCGTCAGGGCGTTCATCCATCTCCTCCAGGGCTTGTGTGGTGGGGCGGGGGCACGCACATGTGAGCAGGAGACGGCCAGAGCTCGTGACATTCAAACGTGCGCGGCACACTTGCAGTGTCATTGCGGAAGGCCGGCTTCGACGGACGATGCGCTGCCGGCGGACGCCTAGCCCCGGATTGCGTTCTGGGCAACACTCGAGACACGAACATGCATGGTGCGTGCCAGGCTCTGCCAGATTGAGACGGCCGGTACGCTCGCTCATTTCAGGAACGATGCCTCAGCCGCATCGTGGCGCCCAACCGGCCTGGGTCGGCCCCTGGCCGATCTGAGCGGCCGGCCATGTCGCCGACCGTGGAAGCGCATTGCCGATTGCGATGCTCGACGTGTTGCCCGTATGAATCCAGGACGGCGTCGTTCGTTGACACTCGGCGACCCCGACTGCTACGATGCGCCGAGCAGATGTTGGCACTCCCCACGTGAGAGTGCTAACACCCGAGGAGGCAGCCGTGGCGCGACGCGTTCGTCGCAGTAACGGCCCCCTGGACCTCCGCGAGCAGGCGATCCTTCGGGCCGTCATCGAGGAATATGTGGCGTCCGCGACGCCGGTCGGCAGCGTGGCGCTCGTCAAGGCCTACGGCCTTGGCGTGTCCAGTGCGACCGTCCGCTCCATCCTCGCTGAGCTGGAGGCCGCCGGCTTCCTGACCCACCCGCACACGAGCGCCGGCCGCATGCCCACCGACGCGGGCTACCGCTACTACGTCGAGTCGATTGTGGACGCGCCGCGGCTGACGCCGGTCGAGCAGCTGATGATCCGTCACCAGTTCGGCCAGGTGGAGTTTGCCAGCGAGCACTGGTTCCGGCTGGCGGCCACCACGCTGGCCGGTCTCACCAGGGCGGCCGGACTGGCCACGCCCGCCAAGCCGCGAGCGGCTCGGGTCCGGCGAGTGGACCTCGTTGCCATCCAGGAGCGCCTGGCGAGCCTGATCCTCGTTCTCCGTGAGGGGACGATCAAGCAGATCCTGCTCACGCTGGACGAACCGGCGGACCAGACAACGCTGTCGGAGGCCGCGAGCCGGCTGAACCACCTTTTCGCCGACCGGACGGCCCGCCAGATCGACGCCTCGATCGAGCGGTTCGACCCCGCCGACCCGGCCAACGTCCTCGTCCGCAAGGTCGCCGAGCGGATCGCCCGGACCATGCGGGAGTTCGACACGGTCCTGATCGAGGAGCTGTTCAGCGACGGCCTGCTGAACGTCATGGAGGCGCCCGAGTTCGCCCAGAGCGAGAAGCTGCGGCGTGTCTTCACGGCGCTCGAGAATCGGAGCTACCTCGATGATCTGCTGCGGACCGTGGCCGCCGGCGGGCGAGTTCGCGTGTTCATCGGCGGGGAGAACGAGCCGCCCGAGATGCACGAGGTGTCGCTCGTCCTGGCGCCGTACGGCCGGCCGGGCCGCGCGGTTGGCGTCGTCGGCGTGCTGGGCCCCACCCGGATGGGCTACCCGCACGCGATCGGCACCGTCCGCTTCGTGTCCGGCCTGATGAACGAGCTCGTGGACCATCTCTACGCCTGACAGCCCGGCGGCCTGGCCGCCGGACCCGGAGGATTGAACGAACGCATGCCGCACCGAACCCGCGCCCAGGAGCGCATTGACAGCATCGACATCTCTCCCACGAAGCTGCTCGCCGACATCGAGGAGCTGAAGAAGGAGCTGGAGGAGGCCAGGGCCAGGGCCGACGAGTACCTGGCCGGACTCCAGCGCGAGCGGGCCGAGTTCCTCAACTTCAAGCGGCGAACCGAGCAGGACCACGGTGCGGCGGTGAGCCGGGCGGCGGACGCGCTCCGGCTCAAGATCGTGGAGCTGCTCGACGACTTCGATCGGGCGGTGGAAACGCGGCCTGCTTCGCTCGCGGGTGACCCCTGGGCGGACGGGATCGTGGCCATCGACCGGAAGCTGCGGGTGCTCCTCGAGCGCGAGGGCGTCCGGCCGATGGAGCCAACCGTCGGCCAGCAATTCGACCCGCGGCTCCACCAGGCGCTCAGCCACGTTGCCGGTTCCGGCCGGCCGGCGGACGAGATCGTCGGTGAGTTCCAGCGAGGCTACTGGGTCGCGGACCGCGTCCTGCGGCCCGCGCTCGTGGCCGTCTCGGACGGCGCCGACGTGGCGGCCGAGACGGACGGGCACCACGGTCCGGACGGGCCGGATGGTCCGGACGGGCAGCACGGGCCGGACGGCCCGGAGCGCGCCACCCGATCCAGCCGGACAACCAGCAACTAGCACCACCAACCAGCACCACCAAGTCACGAAGCACAGCAACCAGGAGCACACAAACGAGATGGGCAAGATCATCGGCATCGATCTCGGCACGACGAACTCCGTCGTCGCCGTCATGGAGGGCGGGGAGCCGACAGTCATCGCGTCGGCGGAGGGCGGACGGACGATTCCGTCGGTCGTCGCATTCACCAAGAGCGGCGAGCGGCTGGTCGGCCAGCTGGCCAAGCGACAGGCGGTGACCAATCCCGCCAACACCGTCTATTCGATCAAGCGCTTCATGGGCCGCCGCTGGGACGACCCGGAGACGAAGCGGTCCAGCCAGCTCGTGCCGTACAAGGTCGAGAAGGACCCCAAGAGCGACGGCGTCCGGGTGGTCCTGGCCGACGGCAAGAGCTACACGCCGCCCGAGATCAGCGCGATGGTCCTTCAGAAGCTCAAGACCGACGCCGAGGCGTATCTCGGCGAGAAGGTCACCGAGGCCGTCATCACGGTCCCGGCGTACTTCGACGACACCCAGCGCCAGGCCACCAAGGACGCGGGCAAGATCGCGGGCCTGGAGGTCAAGCGGATCATTAACGAGCCCACCGCGTCGGCGCTCGCCTACGGCCTCGACAAGAAGCATGACGAGAAGATCGCCGTCTACGACCTGGGCGGCGGAACGTTCGACATCTCGATTCTCGAGCTCGGCGAGGGCGTCTTCGAAGTCAAGGCAACCAACGGCGACACGCACCTGGGCGGCGACGACTTCGACCAGCGGGTCATCGACTGGCTGCTGACCGAGTTCAAGAAGGATCAGGGCATCCAGCTCAAGGATCCCCAGGCCCTCCAGCGGCTCAAGGAGGCGGCCGAGAAGGCCAAGATCGAGCTGTCGACGACGATGTCGACCGAGATCAACCTGCCCTACATCACGGCCGACGCCGAGGGACAGCCCAAGCACCTGGTCATGACGCTGAGCCGGGCCAAGCTGGAGGATCTCGTCGGCGACCTGGTCGAGAAGACGAAGGGCCCGGTCGCCGCGGCCCTCAAGGACGCCGGGCTCAAGGCCTCAGACGTCGACGAGGTGATCCTGGTCGGCGGCCAGACCCGCATGCCGGCCGTCGTCGAGGCCGTCAAGGCCATGTTCAACGGCAAGGAGCCGCACAAGGGCGTCAACCCCGACGAGGTGGTGGCGGTCGGCGCGGCCATCCAGGCCGGTGTCCTGGCGGGTGACGTCAAGGACGTCCTCCTGCTCGACGTGACGCCGCTCTCACTCGGCATCGAAACCCTGGGCGGGGTGATGACCAGGCTCATCGACCGCAACACGACCATTCCGACCAGCAAGTCGCAGGTCTTTTCGACGGCGTCGGACAACCAGAGCCAGGTCGAGATCCACGTCCTCCAGGGCGAGCGCGATTTCGCCACCGACAACAAGACGCTGGGCCGTTTCATCCTGGACGGCATTCCGCCCGCTCCTCGCGGCATCCCCCAGATCGAGGTGACGTTCGACATCGATGCCAACGGCATCCTGGACGTCAAGGCCAAGGACCGGGCAACAGCCAAGGAGCAGCAGGTCAGGATCACCGCCTCGTCCATGCTCTCCAAGGACGACGTGGAGCAGATGGTCAAGGATGCCGCGGCACACGCGGACGAGGACCAGAAGCGCCGCGAGGAGGTCGAGCTTCGCAATCAGGCCGAGCAGCTCACCTACCAGGCCGAGCGTGTCATCAAGGACCTGGGCGACAAGGTCTCAGCCGAGGATCGAGCGGAGGTCGAGTCGCAGGTGAGCTCGCTGCGCCAGGCCCTGAAGGACGCCGACATCGAGCCCGTCCGCAAGGGCCTCGCGTCGCTGACCGACGTCCTCTCGCGGGTCTCGACGAAGGCCTATCAGGCGAGCGCCGCGGAGGGTTCGCCCAACGGCCGGAAGGGCGGCGAGGGCGCCGGCGAGGGTGCCGGAGAGGCCGGCCGGCCGGCCGCCGAGGAGACTGTGGAAGGCGAGTTCAAGGAGGTCTGAGCCCGGCGGCCGGCGCCGCCGGGACGCCAGCCGGAGGTGACGCTGCGATGACCCAGGTCAAGGCCGCTTCGGGCATCGGCAGGGCGGCAACGCCGATCGTCCGCGGGCGAAGCGTCTATCTCCGGGCCGGCGAGCGCGCGGACGTTCCCCAGTTCGTGCGCTGGATGAACGATGCCCGGATGGCGCGGTTCCTGACCCGGCGTGCTCCGATGGGCCAGCCGGACGAGGAGCGATGGTTCGACGGGATGGTGGAGCGCCAGGGCCGCGATGGCTGGTTCTTCGTCATCTGCCTCATCGAAGGCGACCGGGCGATCGGGACCTGCGGGCTCTTCGAGCTCGACGCAAACAACGGCTCCGCCGGGCTGGGCATCGGCATCGGCGACCCTGCCGACTGGAGCCGCGGCTGGGGGACGGACGCCCTGAACGCCCTCGTGGACTTCGGGTTCGGGGAGCTGCGGCTCGAGCGGATCTGGCTCGACGTCTACGACTTCAATGCGCGCGCCCGGCGCTCATACGACAAGGCGGGCTTCATCGTCGAGGGAACGCTCCGCCACGCGCATTACCACCGTGGCCGGCACATCGACGTGCACCGGATGGCGATCCTCCGGGACGAATGGTCGGCGCTCGACCGTCCCAAGAGCTGGGAGCTGAACGAGACCGAGGAGAGCTGAAGGGCAGGCCCTCAGCCGAGGACCGCGCCGGATCGCCGACCAGGTGTGACTACCGGACACGTTGTTGACGCGTTCCCCGCTCCGCGTCGAGGGTCCCGCGTTTACCAACCCCGGTGGTGGTACGTTCCCGATCACGGCGCGACGGCGAGCCGAGACGTCTCCGCCACGCTCGATCCGCTGCCGGTCGGCGCTACTCGACCGGCGCCAATGGGCGTATCACCACCCCCGTTGGTAGATGCGAGAACCGGTCGAGGACCAGGTTGATCGACAACAGTGTCCTCGCGAATCACAGCTAGATGTCGTCCTGGGACATGTCCTCGGCGTCGCTCGGCCGCGGACCCTCGTAGTCCGCGGCCAGCCTCGGCGGCGTACCTGACATGCTCTTGCCGGGACCCTGCAGTACCATGCCCGGCCCATGGCCCAGTCATCCGCCGACTCGTCCGGCCCACTCATCCATGCCCGCGGTCTGACCAAGCGGTTCGGGTCGTTCACGGCCGTCGACGCGATAGATTTCGACGTCGCTGCGGGCGAGGCGTTTGGCTTCCTCGGGCCGAACGGGGCGGGCAAGACCTCCACGATGCGAATGATCGGCTGCGTCTCTCCCAAGACCGAGGGCACACTCCGCGTCCTGGACATGGACCCCGCGACGCAGGGGCCGCGGATCCGTGCGCGCATCGGCGTCGTGCCGCAGGAAGACTGGCTGGACCAGGAGATGACGGTCCGCGACAACCTGGTCATCTACGGCCGCTACTTCGACCTGCCATGGCCGGAGGCGCGCCGGCGTGCCGACGAGCTGCTCGACTTCGTTCAGCTCACTGACCGGGCAACATCCAGAGTGGAGCCGCTGTCGGGCGGGATGAAGCGTCGGCTCTCGGTGGCGCGATCGCTCATCAACGAGCCGAGCCTGTTGCTGTTGGACGAGCCGACGACCGGCCTCGATCCCCAGGCGCGACACTTGGTCTGGGACCGCCTCTACCGCCTGAAGCAGCGCGGCACCACGCTCGTGCTGACGACGCACTACATGGACGAGGCCGAGCAGCTGTGCGATCGGCTCGTGATCATGGACAAGGCTCGGATTGTCGCGGAGGGCTCGCCGCGCGAGCTGATCGAGCAACATTCCTCCCGAGAGGTGCTGGAGCTGCGATTCCCGCCCGGCACGCAGGAGAGCCTGGACGGCCGCCTCGACCAGCTCCTCGACGGGCGCGCGGAGCGCATCGAACGACTACCCGACCGGATCCTCGTCTACGCATCCGATGGCGAGGCGGTGTCGGCTGCCCTCCACGGTGAAGGAATCCAACCGGACAGCAGCCTGGTCCGGCGCAGCTCCCTGGAAGACGTCTTCCTGCGGCTGACGGGTCGCAGTCTGATCGAATGAGCCGGCCTTGACGGCCCCAGCAGTCCACGTCTTCGAGGAGCGGCTGCTCGGCTACCGGCGCACATATCGCGCCACGCTGTTCACCTCATTCGCCTCTCCGGCCCTGTTCCTGGTTGCGATGGGCATCGGCCTTGGCGGCTTCGTCAATCAGGGCGCCGGCATCGAGGGAGTCCCGTACGTAGCCTTCCTCGCTCCGGGACTGCTGGCCGGCGCCGCCATGCAGACCGCGGCATTCGAGTCGACGTTTCCGATCCTGGCCTCCATCCGCTGGATCAAGACCTACTACGCGATGCTTGCGAGCCCGATCGGGGTGACCGACGTGGTGATCGGTCAGCTCGCCTGGATCGCCCTGCGGCTGGTAATCGTGACCACGATCTTCGTGGCGACCGCAGCCGTGCTTGGCGCCGTCCACGGACCCACGATCCTCCTGGGCATTCCGGCGGCTGTCCTCACGGGCATGGCGTTCGCGACGCCCATCGCCGCGTTCAGCGCGTCGCTCCAGAACGTGGAGGGCTTCAACGTCCTGTTTCGCTTCGTCATCAACCCGCTGTTCCTGTTCTCGGGCGCCTTCTTTCCGGTCGCCCAGCTGCCTGAGATCCTCCGGGTTGTGGCCTATGCGACACCGATCTACCACGGCGTCCAACTGACCCGGGGCCTGGTGCTGCAAACGATCGCGCCAGCGGACGCCGTGCTCCACGTGGCCGTGCTGGCAGCATTCGTGGCGGCAGGGACCGTGGCATGCCTGGTGACCTTCCGCCGGCGGCTCGTGGTATGAGCGCCCTGGCCCGCGTCACGGCACCCTTTGCCTTCGGCAGCCGGCGGGCGGGCCGGCTCATGGAGCGCAACGTGCTCGTGTACCGACGGTCGTATCTGACGCTTGCGTCCGGATTCTTCGAGCCCCTCTTCTATTTGCTGGCGATGGGCTTCGGCCTGGGCGTGCTGGTGGGCACCGTGCCCGGCCCGGATGGGCGACCGATGTCGTACACCGCGTTCATCGCGCCGGCCCTCCTGGCGGCCTCTTGCGCGAACGGCGCCGTCTACGAGGCGACCAACGTCATGTTCCGGCTCAATTACGAAAAGGTCTATCACGCCGTGCTGGCGACGCCGCTCGGCGTCGGAGACGTGGCGCTGGGCGAGCTGGGCTGGGCCCTGACGCGGGGCGCACTGTATGCGACCGGGTTCACGGCGGTCCTGCTGGTGCTGGGTCTCATGCCCTCGTTGTGGGGGCTCCTCGCGCTGCCGGCCTCGCTCCTCATCGGCTTTGCGGCCGGTGGCCTGGGCATCGCGGCCGTCACGTTCATGAAGTCCTGGCAGGACCTGGACAGGGTCCAGATGGTGGTGTTGCCGCTGTTCCTCTTCTCCGGAACGTTCTACCCGTTGTCGGCCTACCCCCCGTTCCTCCAGAGGATCATCCAGTGGTCGCCCCTCTATCGAGGCACGCACCTGCTCCGAGGCCTCACCGCGGGCGTCATCGAGCCGGAAATGATCTTCGACGTCGTGTACCTGCTTGGGCTTGGGCTGGTGGGCCTGGCGATCGTTCGGCGCCGGCTCGACAAGCTCCTGCTCAAGTAGCGCGCCCGTGAGGCGCAACGTCGAAGACCGTCGCGCCGCACTGGCCGAGCTCACCGCGGAGATCGTTGCCTGCCGGCGCTGCCCGCGGCTGGTCGCCTGGCGCGAGCGGGTCGCGCGCGAGAAGGTCGCCCGCTACCGCGACGAAACGTATTGGGGGCGTCCGCTGCCCGGCTTCGGCGATCCGGACGCGCGCATCCTCATCATCGGGCTGGCCCCGGCTGCCCACGGCGGCAATCGGACCGGGCGGGTGTTCACCGGCGACGCGTCCGGTGACTTCCTGTGGGCTGCGCTCCACGCGGTGGGTATCGCCAACCTGCCCAGCAGCAGGCGGGCCGACGACGGCCTGGCGCTCATGGGTGCCTATATCGCGGCCGCCGTTCGCTGCGCGCCGCCGGCCAACAAACCGACCATCGAGGAGCGCGACAACTGCGCCCCGTACCTCGCCCGAGAGCTGGCGATCCTGGACGAGGTGTCGGTCATCGTGCCGCTCGGTCTGTTCGGCTGGGACGCCGCTCTCCGCGCCCTGGCTACTCTTGGCCACCCCGCCCGACCCCGGCCCGCGTTCGGGCACGGCGCCGAGGCCCAGGTCGGCCCGTACCGGCTGGTTGGCTCGTACCACCCGAGCCAGCAGAACACGTTCACCGGGCGCCTCACCGCGGAGATGCTCCGGGATGTCCTGGCACGGGCCCGGGAGCTGGCCGGAACATAGCTCGGACGCCGCTGTAAGGCCCTGTAGGTAGACTTCCCGGCGTGGTGACGGAGCGCGACTACTACGAGGTCCTGGGCGTGGTGCGGGGTGCGACCGACGCCGACATCAAGCGCGCCTTCCGCAGGCTGGCGCAGCAATGGCATCCCGACGTCAGCAAGGATCCCGAGTCGGACGTCCGGTTCAAGGAGATCAACGAGGCGTACCAGGTCCTGTCGGATCCCCAGCGACGCCAGGCGTACGACATGTTCGGCCGAGCGGGCGTGAGCGGCGGCCCGGACGCGGGCTTCGGCGCCGGCTTCTCCGGCTTCGGCGACATCTTCGACGCGTTCTTCGGTGGGACAACGACCGGCGGCGCCCGACACGGACGGCCGGCCGCCGGAAGCGATCTGCGCTACGACCTCCGGATCTCGTTCGAGGAAGCCGTGGCGGGGACCGAGAAGGAGATCGAGTTCTCGGTCCTGGATCGCTGTTCGACCTGTGGCGGGTCGGGGGCCAGGCCCGGCACCTCGGCGACCACCTGCCCGCAGTGCCAGGGCCGGGGCGAGATCCGGACGGTACGCCAGACGATGCTCGGCCAGATGGTCAACGTCACCGCCTGTCCGCGCTGCCGGGGCGAAGGCCGGATCATCGAGAGCGCCTGCGAGACCTGTCATGGCGAGGGTCGAATCGAACAGACGCGGACGCTGCGGGTCACGATTCCGGCAGGCATCGACGAGGGCCACCAGGTTCGTCTCTCTGGCGAGGGCGAGGCGGGTCCCCGCGGCGGTCCGCCGGGCAGCCTGTACGTAGCGGTCCACGTGACGCCGCATCCTCAGCTGCGCCGCGACGGTACCGAGCTCTACTACGAGCTGGACATCTCGATCGCGCAGGCGGCCCTTGGGACCCGCGCCCAGGTTCCAACAGTGGAGGGGCCGGAGGAGATCGAGGTCCGGCCGGGAACGCAGCCGGGGACGGAGCTGCGACTGCGGGGCAAGGGCGTCCCGCACCTCCGCCGGTCGGGATCGCGGGGCGACCTCCACGTCTTCGTGCGGGTGGTGGTGCCCGGCCGCCTGTCCAAGGAGCAGCGCAGGGCCCTGGAGGCCTATGCGGACGCGTCCGGCGAGGCCGTCGGGGATCGTGGCGGCGGGCTGATGGACCGCGTCCGGGACGCGCTTGGCTGACGGCGCGCGTCCAATCTACGACGGAACCTCGGCGGAGGGTTCGTGGCTCGAGCTGTCGGTCACTGCCGACAACGAGGCCGTCGAGGCGGTGAGCGAGGTCCTGGGCCGGTTCGCTCCGAGTGGAACGAGCGTCGAGCCCACGTTCACGCTCCTCGACGACGGCCTGCGCGCCGCGGTCGACCCGTCAGGACCGGCCGTCGTCCGGGCATATGTGCCGGCGGGTAACGGGGCCGCTCTGAGGGACGCGATCGCCGGCGCGCGCACGGCGCTCGGGCATCTCCAGGCGTTCGGGCTGCGGCCGATCGGGGATCTGCAGGTCCGCATCGTGCACGAGACGGATTGGGCCGAAGCCTGGAAGGCTCACTTCCCGGTCCTCCGTGTCGGCCGCGGCATCGTCATCCGGCCGACATGGCGGCGCCATCGCCGCGCGCCGGGGGACGTCGTCCTCGCCCTCGATCCCGGGCGAGCCTTCGGCACCGGGCTCCATCCCACCACACGACTCTGCCTGGCGGGCATCGAGCGGCTGGCCGACGGTGGGAGGCTGACTCGTGGAACAGCCCGCGACGGGTCGGCTCGAGTGCTCGACGTCGGCTGCGGCTCGGGCATTCTGTCCATCGCCGCTGGGCGGTTCGGGGCCGGCGAGGTGGTGGGCCTGGACACGGACCCGATCGCGGTCGAGGCATCGATCGCCAACGCGCGCCGCAATCGGGTGGCGCGCCGGCTGCGCTTTCGGCGAGGGAGCCTGCCGAGCGGCGATCCACCGTTCGACGTCGTGCTGGCCAACCTCATCGCGGCGCTGCTCGTGACGCTGGCCCGGCCCATTCGCGACGAGCTGCGACCGGGCGGGGTGCTGCTCGCCTCCGGGATCTTCGTCGACCGGGCGACCGAGGTCGGAGCTGCCTTCACCGAGGCCGGGCTGCGGGTCACCGATCGTTCGGTCGAGGGCGACTGGGTGGCGCTGACCGCGGTTCGCGACAACTGACGACGAGCGGTCGCTGACGGCCGGGTGCGGGCGGCCTTCCCACCCGACGCTGGTACGATCCTGGCGCCGAGCCATCGACGCCAGGAGGAGGCCACGTGGCCGAGGACTGCCTGTTTTGCAAGATCGTCGCGGGCGAGATTCCATCAACGCAGGTCCACGGGGACGATCTGATCGTCGCGATCCGCGACATCAACCCGCGTGCGCCGACCCACATCCTCCTCATGCCCCGTGAGCACATCCGCTCGGCGGCCGACCTGACCGAGGCGCACGGTCCGCTGCTCGGGCACCTCTTCGCGGTCGCCGCGAACGTCGCGCGTCAGGAGGGAATCGCAGACTCGGGCTACCGGATCGTCACGAACGTGGGCCGCTGGGGCGGCCAGACGGTGGACCACCTCCACTTCCACCTGATGGGCGGTCGGGCCTTCACGTGGCCGCCTGGGTGAGGGGCTCGGGCCGGTGCATCTCCCGAGGCGCAGTTATTCCACGGTGAATGACGGCGGAGACGAATACGCAGGCGGGGCGGCCCGTTCGGTCGTTTGGGGGACCCGGCCGCGTACGCTCGTCTTGGATCCAAGTCTTGGTGGAATGATCGCGACTCTCGTGATGGCCCTCGGCCTCGCCGCGGGCTGCGCGGGCGGAGGCTCGACGGCTGGTGGGCAGCCCTCGGCGACCGACGCCCTGCCTTCCTACTCGCTGTCGATCGCCGATGCACGCGGCCAGGTCGCCCGCGCGCTGGCCCTCGACGGCCTCCAGCTGATCGACGCGCGCCAGCCGTTCCGGCCGCCGGAATCCGCGGCGCTGGCCGCGGCGCCCCGCGGCATCTTCCAGGTGGTCCTGCCCGATGACCCCAGCCACGGCTTCATCGCGATCTACGAGTTCCGCGACGAGGCCTCGGCCGCCGCGGCCGGGCGCGAGCAGGCCGCCTACCTGGGCTCCGGTCCGGGACGGGTGCAGTTTCCGCCAGACACACAGCACCTCATCCGTCAGTCGGGCACCACCCTGATCACGTATAGCTGGTCTGCGGCCAACTCTTCCGACGCGCGGGCTCCCGCGATCCTGGTTGATCTCGCCACGGTTGGCACGGGGATCGCCGTTCCCCGCTGAGCCGGGGCGGCGTTCGCGCCGGGCGTTCGCGCTCGGGTCCCTCGCGCCGGGCGTTCGCGCCTGGGCCTCAGGCTCCCTGGCGGACCGGCATGTTCTCCTCGATGACGGCCCACGCCCGGACCTGGTCGCGTTTCACCTTCAGCGTGTGTGTGCGCGGGAAGTCGGCCTCCGGCCACAGCCGCCAGCCTTCGACGCGTTGGTGCGGCGCAAGCGTCTGGTTCGCCTTCCGGACGGCCTCCGCGATGGCCTCGCGCACCGCGGCCGGGTCATCGTGCATGCCGCTCGGGCCGCGGGCGGTATCGCCGCCGGCCGGCAGCCCGTACGCACCCGGGGTCAGGACGATCGCCTCGATCCGGCCCGGCCGTGTCTCGAGGACGACCGAGTCGCGCATGCCGGCCACCCGCAACGCGTTCTCCACGTCCTCCGGATAGACGTTGAATCCGTTGGGCAGGACGATGATGTCCTTGGTACGGCCCATGAGGATGAGCCGGCCCGCATCGTCGAAACGGCCGATGTCGCCCGTCTTGTACCAGCCGTCGGGCGTGAAGGCGGCCGCCGTCGCCTCCGGGTCCCGCCAGTAGCCACCGAACACGTTGGGGCCGTGAATGAGGATCTCGCCGTCGTCCGCGAGGCGGAGCTCCACAGGCGGCAAAGCCCGGCCAACGGTGCCCAGGCCGTGGTCCTCGCGGGTCGTGCACGCACCGAAGCCGCACTCGGTGGACCCGTAGCCCTGCATGACGACGACGCCCAGGTCTTCCCACGCCTGCTGCAGCACCGGCGGCAGGAACGCGGCCGTCGATACGAGCAGCCGGAGGCCACCCCCGAACTGCTGGTGCACGCGCCGGAACAGCCAGCGCCGGGCACCGTACGGGAGCCGCCGGGCGATCGATCGGAGGCGATTGAACGATTCCGCGCGCCCGGCCTTGGCGACCTCCCGCTCGATCGCGGACCAGAACAGGTCCAGCACCTGCGGCACGAGGACCATCGTCGTCGTTCGATGATGGCGGATGGCCTCGAAGATGACCCGGGGGCTGCGGCTCCGGACGTACAGGATGTCCGCCCCGACGTCGAGGGCGTAGAACAGACCGACCGCCTGCTCCAAGAGGTGGGACAGCGGCAGCAGCGACACGATGCGGTGCTCGATCGGCGGGATCACCCGGTGAATCGCCGAGATGGAGGCGAGCACGTTGCCGTGGGTCAGCATGACCCCCTTCGGCCTGCCGGTCGTGCCCGACGTGAAGACGAGCTCGAACACGTCGTCGCGGGCGGGCCGCTGCCAGCCGTCCATCACCGCCTCCCAGTCGCTCGGGAAGGTCTCGTCCGGCTCCGCCGTGAGCGCGTCCACGGTCGTCGTGGGGAAGCGCTCCAGCCCGGCGTCGCGCGGATCCGGGGCGTCGCGGCCGGTCCCCAGGGCGAGCCGCGTCGCCTCGGCCCTGTCCGCAATGCGCTCGATGGCCTCAGCCGACATCCGCAGGTCGAGCGGCACGAAGATGACGCCTGCCCGCATCGCCCCGAAGTACACCGCCGGCAGGGCCGGTGCGGACGGCGCCCACGTCAGGAGGCGGTCTCCCGGCTCGAGTCCGAGGGCGCGCAGCCGCCACGCGGCATACCGGCTGCGGCGGTCCAGCTCGCGGAAGCTCCAGCGAAGCTCGGTTCCGTCGTCCTGGTGAATGCCCAGCGCCGTCCGGTCGCCGAATCGGTCCGCGGCACCGGTGAGGATCTCGAGCAGGCTGTCCATCGCCTGAAAGCCTATCGCGCCCGGGGACGGCGGGTGGGTCGAAGCGCGATGGCGCTACCCTATTCGGAACGGCTTGCTGCGCCGCCGACCATTGGCTGAGCGTGCTGACTCGGGAGGACAACGTGGCCGAACGACTCCTGCTCCTGGTGGGCACCAAGAAGGGCGCCTTCATCGCGGAGTCCGGGCCCGATCGGAAATCGTGGACGGTCCGCGGACCAACGTGCGAGGGCTATCCCATCCAGGACATCAATCGGGATCCGGCGACCGGCGTGCTGTATGCCGGTGGGGGCAGCCTGTGGTACGGCCCGACCGTGTTTCGGAGCGAAGACAACGGGCGGACCTGGAGCCAGTCGAGCGAGGGTCTGACGTACGGCGACGATGGGCCGAAGATCAGCGCGGTCTGGAACGTCACTCCCGTCCACGGCGCCCTGTATGCGGGCGTGGGGCCGGCCGGCCTGTTCCGCAGCGAGGACGAAGGTCGCAGCTGGCAGCATGTCGAGGGACTGACCAACCACCCGACCCGGCCAACGTGGCAGCCGGGCGCGGGCGGGCTGATCCTCCACTCGATCGTCCCGCACCCCACCGATCCGGCCCGGATGTGGGTCGCGATCTCCGCGGTGGGGACCTTCGAGACCGTCGATGGCGGGGCGAGCTGGGAGCCACGCAACCGCGGCGTCCGCGCCGACTTCGTGCCCGGCCCGCCGCCCGAGACTGGCCAGTGCGTCCACAAGCTGGTGATGGCGGCAGGCGAGCCCGAGCACCTGTACCAGCAGAACCACTGTGGCGTGTATCGCTCCCTGGACGGCGGCAGGCAGTGGGAGGAGATCACGGGCAGCTTGCCCTCCGACTTCGGCTTTGCGATGGCGGCCCATCCGCGCGATCCCCAGACCGTCTGGACCATTCCGCTCACGGCGCCCGATCAGGGACGCTACATGCCCGACGGTCGAGCCGCCGTCTGGCGCACACAGGACGGCGGCGACAGCTGGATCCGGGGCGACGCGGGCCTGCCCGGGCGCGATGCCTACATCGGCGTCCTCCGCGAGGCGATGGCCCGCGACGATCTCGACCCGGTGGGCGTTTACTTCGGGACGAGCACGGGCCAGCTGTACGGCAGCGCCGACGGTGGAGAGACCTGGGCGGCCGTCACGACCACGCTGCCGCCGATCTGGTCGGTCGAGGCGATCCGGGTCGACGAGTGAACGGTCCCGCTCCGGAGGTCACCACATGGCGCTCGTGATCCTGCCGCGCTCGCTGGCGCCGCTCGTGCCCGGGCTGCCACACCGTGCGACGGTGGATGGCGGAACCGTCGGCGAGGTCATCCGCGCGCTCGATGCCTCCTGGCCGGGGGTCGCGAACCGCCTGTGCGACGCTGGCCCGGCCCTCCGCGACCACATCAACGTCTGGGTGGACGGCGAGCCGGCGACGCTCGCGACGCCGGTCGGCCCCGGCGCGACGGTCCACGTGATCCCGGCAATCGCCGGCGGCTGAGGAGGCCTGCCAGCCCGGGCTGCCCGCGCCTGCCAGCCCAGCTGGGCTTCGGACCCATCTTGGGGCCTCGGTACCGGCTAGGGGCATATGCGCGCAGCTCCGAAGGGCGGCGGGTGGGGAATCGCGCGGGGCTGTCTCGGCGCACGCTGCCTTGACCCTCGCCGCACTCGTCTGGTGGGGGTCGTGCCGACCTGGCCGCTCCGCGGCGGCGGGGGACTTGCGTCCCACGGCAACAAACGAACCGCCCGATCCGATTCGGGCCGCAAGGTAGCAGGTTCTTTGCACCCGGTGGCAAAGCCATGGCTCCTGCTCGTAGACGAGCGAGCGCCTTGCGAGGGGGGCAAGAAGGCTGCCTGAATGGGGCCGGATTGCTCGGTTGTGTGCACCGGGTGCAAACGCCACGGGATTCTTGCGCCACGTGGAAGAAATCGCCAAGGTGCAACGCGTATTACCGAACGCGTACAACTGTTTGACCCGGGCTCGACCCTCGGCTAGACTCCGGCGGCCCTCGACGGCCGATCCACTTGGCGGACGTGTGAGGGGCCGCTGCGGGACTCGGCCGGCCCGGCATGGCGAGACGACTCTCGGCCGTGGGAGGTGATCACTCGATTGGCAGAAGTCCGAGTGGGTGAGAACGAGACGTTCGAGAGCGCCCTTCGCCGCTTCAACAAGAAGATCCAGCAGAGCGGCATCCTCGCGGAGGCTCGCCGTCGCGAGCACTACGAGAAGCCGAGCGTGAAGCGGAAGCGCAAGGAAGCGAAGCGCAAGAAGAACGCCCGCACGCAGCAGGGCTGATCGACCGGTCGCCGACCACGTCGGCGCGATCGACGAAGCCAGCGGGCGGACCCGCCCGAGGTGCCAGATCGGTGTCCCTCAAGAATCGCCTCCAGGAGGAGCTGACCGCCGCGATGCGGTCGCGCGACGCGTTGCGTCGCGACACGCTCCGGATGGCCACGAGCGCGGCATACAACCTGGAGAAGCGCAATCAGAAGCCATTGACCGAGGACGAGCTCGTCGGCGTGCTCGCGCGCGAGGTCAAGACCCGCCGCGAATCGGTCGATGCCTTTCGGAAGGGCGGCCGCGAAGACCTGGCCGGCAAGGAGGAGGCCGAGATCGCCGTCCTCAGCGAGTTCCTGCCGCAGGGGCTCACGGATGCGGAGCTCCAGGCGCTCGTCGACCAGGCGATCGCCGCCACCGGGGCATCGTCGGCCCGCGATCTGGGCAAGGTCATGGGCTGGCTCGCTCCCAGGACGCGCGGCCGGGCGGACGGCCGCCACGTGAGCGAGCTCGTTGCCCGCACGCTCGCCGGGCGCGACCTGGCCGCGCACGAACCGGCTCACGTCGCCGGGGCAAACGGCACTCCGAACGGTACTCTGGCCGGCGGAGCGACCGATCGGAAAGGCCGGGCCGCCGGCTAGCGCCGGCCGCCAGCAGCGGGGGTACGACCGGGATGCTTACCCAACGCCCCAGCCAACCAGCCCCGTTCACGCGCCACGACGCGGGACGGTTGTTCGTGGCCGCGGTGATCCTCATCCTCGCGATGACCGCCATCTTCGCGGTCGACATCGTGCCGAGCGGCCTCGCCCTCGAGGTCGGCCAGGTTCCCAAGGACGACATCGTTGCTCCGCGGCAACAGACCGTGACGAGCGACATCCTGACCGAGGAGAAGCGCGAGGCTGAACGCAAGAAGGTCGAACCCCAGTACGACTACACGCCCTCGGATGCAGCCGCGGTCGCCGAGGAGCAGGCAGCGGCGTTCGCTCGCGCGGTCGAGCCGATCGACGCCGCCTTTGCAGCCGGCGTCAGCGCGGCCAACCGGGCGACGCTCTTGAAGGCCGTCCTGCCGTTGCTGTCCGAGTCGGCCGGCAAGACGTTGCTCGGCCTGACACCGGCCGAATGGAAGGTGCTCCGTGCGGAGGCCGCCCAGGTGCTGGATCAGCTGGAGCGAGCCGAGCTGCGCGACTCGGACGTGGCGACCACCCGAGCCGCGCTGCCGACCCGGATCGCCGGCGGTCTCAGCCGCGACCAGCGCGATCTGGCCAGCGAGCTCATCGCTCCGTTGCTGGTTCCCAACTCGTCGTTCAGTTCGTCCAAGACGGAGGAGGCCCGCGTCGCCGCTGCCCAGGCTGTTGCGCCCGTCACCGAGGTGATCAAGCAGGGCGAGGTGATCGTGGACCAGGGTCACCGGATCACCGACCTGGACATGGAGGAGATCGTGGCGTTCGGGCTGAACAAGCCGACGCTCGATCTTGCGCGGCTGGCCGGCTACCTGATCCTGGCCAGCCTGCTCATGGGGCTGCTCCTGGCCTGGTTCTGGCGGTTCCGGCCGGCCCTCTGGCACCGCAACAACGTGCTCGTGCTCATCGGCCTGATCCTGGTCGTCATGACGTTCGCGTTCAAGCTCACCGCCGGCCGCCTGGGTCTGCCCTTCCTGTTGCCGGTCGCGGCGGGGGGCATCCTCGTCGCGATCCTGCTCGACGCGAGCGCCGCGATCGTCCTGACGGCGGTCCTCGCGCTCATCGCCGGAGCGGTCAACGACCGGTCGCTCGAGATGGCGGCCTACGTCCTGCTGGGCAGCGTGGCCGGGATCGTGGCCGTCCGACGAGGCGATCGGCTCAACGCCTTCGTTCAGGCCGCGGTCGCGATCTTCATCGTCAACACGCTGGTCATCTCCGCCTTCTCACTGCTCGGCGTGCGCGACGTGACCGGCACGATCCAGCTGTTCGGCGCGTCGGCCGTGGCGGCCAGCGCCTCTGCGGTGGCGGCGGTGGGCTCGTTCGCGGTGCTCGGCAACCTGTTCGGCATTCTCACGGCGTTCCAGCTGCTCGAGCTGGCCAATCCCTCGCAGCCGTTGCTGCGCCGCCTGCTCGTGGAGACGCCCGGCACCTACCACCACTCGATCATGGTCGGCAACCTGGCCGAGCGGGCGGCCGAGGCGATCGGCGCGGACGCGCTCCTCGCCCGGGTCGCGGCGTACTACCACGACATCGGCAAGCTCGCCAACCCGCTCGCGTTTACCGAGAACCAGGCGGGCGCGGAGAACATCCACGACCAGCTCGAGCCCGAGGCGTCCGTCCAGCTCCTCAAGCAGCACGTGGCCGACGGGATCGACCTCGCCTATCGCTCGAAGCTGCCCAAGACGCTCATCGCGTTCATCCCGCAGCACCACGGAACCGCGATCATGAGCTACTTCTACGTGCGGGCACGGGAGGCCGCCGCGGAGCCGTTCGGCGGTCTGGCAACGCCCGAGGGGATGAGGGCGGCGGACGCGATCGATCCGCGGCGATTCCGCCATTCCGGCCCCAAGCCTCAGTCGCGGGAAGCCGCCCTGCTGATGCTGGCCGATGGCGTGGAGGCGTCGGTCCGCTCGTTGTCCGCCCGCGACGAGCCGGCGATCCGGGCCATGGTGTCGCGGATCATCGACGAGCGGCTGTCCGATGGGCAGTTCGACGGGTGCGACCTCACGCTGCGCGACGTGGAGCGGATCCGGGAGGCGTTCATCCAGCAGCTGCTGGGCATGTACCACCAGCGCATCGCCTACCCGCAGAACAAGATCGTCGAGCTCGAATCGAGGCGGGTGGCCGTCTCCGGCGGCGGGCCGGGCTTGTCGGAGCCACCCAGTGCGCCGCCGATCGTCGGGATCGGACCGGCGACGCCGGATGGGCGACGCGACCGAAGGCGACGCTGACGTCGTCCGAGAGAACCAGCTGAGCGCAGTCTCGCTCCCGCGGTCGATCTACCTGCCTCCGTGGCGGATCGACCTCGACAGGCGCGAGGGAGTGCCCGACGTCGTCCCAGAACGGCGACTGGCCCGCGCGATCGCCGAGGCGCTCACGGCCGCTGGCGCTCCATCGCCGGCGTCGATCGGGGTCATCCTGGCCGACGATGCCACGCTCGCGGAGCTCAACCGGGCGCACATGGCCGTCGAGGGCCCAACGGACGTACTGTCGTTTCCGCTGCAGCCCGCCGCGGCGTTCCCGCCCCACGCGGGCGGGCCTGGTCGCACTGGCGCGGCGGGAGCCGTCAACCCCTCGTTCGCACTGCCGCCGGGCCGGCGGATCCACCTCGGCGACATCGTCGTGTCGGTGGAGCGAGCGGTGGCCCAGGCGGTGCAGGGACGCGGCGGCCAGACGGGCGACGTTCGCTGGTCTCCGGCCGACGAGCTGCTGCTGCTGGTGACCCACGGCGCCCTCCATGTCTGTGGCTGGGATCACGCCGAGCCCGCCGAGGAGGCCGCCATGCGGGCCCTCGAACGACAACTACTGGGGGTGGGCGGCTAGAGCCGAACCCGTCCCCCGGGCGGCGCCCGGAGCGCGACTGCTACCATCGATGCAGGCCCTCCCGGACGGGATCGGGCCCCTTCGGCGTGCGTACGCGCGCCTTGTCTCGGAGGTTTGGTGAAGATCGTCGTGGGCCTCGGCAACCCGGGCGGCCAGTACGCGGATACGCGCCACAACATCGGCTGGATGGTCCTGGATCGCCTGGCCGATCGCGCCGGCTGGACCGGCAAGGGCCGGACCAAGGACGCCAGCGCGGTGGTCGCCGGTCGGTTCAGGGGCCTGGACCTCACCCTCGTCAAGCCGCTGACCTACATGAACGACAGCGGCCTGGCCGTGCGGAAGGTCCTGGCGCGGGAGCATGCCCCGCTCGGCGACCTGCTCGTTGTCGTCGACGATCTCGCCCTGCCGTTCGGCAAGCTGCGGTTCCGCGAAGGCGGCGGCCCGGGCGGCCACAACGGCCTCCGCTCGATCATCGAGGAGCTGGGGACGGAGAAATTCTCCCGATTGCGGGTTGGCATCGGGACGCCCGACCGAGGCTTCGTCGACCACGTGCTCTCGCGGTTCGAGCCCGCCGAGCGAGCCCGACTGGGCGAGCTGCTGGATGCCGCGGCCGACTCGGTCGAGACGTGGGCCAGCGTGGGCACGAACAAGGCCGCCAACCAACACAACCCGTTCGAGCTGCGTCCAGCGGACGCGGACCGGCTGGCGGCGCCGGGTGAGATCGACGGCCCGCCCGGCGAGGACGGCATCCGCCGAACGCGCACGGGCTGGCGCAAGACGCGCCCGGCGGAGGAGCGATGACCGCCTCGACCATGCGCGGCAAGCGCGCTCGGGAGCGACAGGCAGGCGACGCGGCGGTCGTCGAGGCGGCGGATCGTGCCCTCGAGCCGGCGAGGGGCGCACGGCGAATCCCGGACCTCTCGGCATTGCCGCCGTTGCTCGCGGAGACCGGCTCGTTCGCGGGCCTCCGGGTCCGGCTGGGCGATCCAGCGGAGCCGCTCCGCCCGGCGGGTCGTCACGCCGGCCTGACGTCGGTTCCGCACGGCGCCAAGTCATACCTCGCGGCGGCGCTGGCGATCGGCGAGACGGGCGAGCGGCTGGTCTGGGTCGCCCGCGACGCCGAGATTGGCGATCGAGTGGCGGAGGAGCTCCAGGCGTGGCTGGGCGACCCTGCGGCCGTGTCCGTCCTGGAGCCCCGCACCGCGCTCGCCTACGAGCGCAGCGAGCTGGTCCCGGACGAGACCGCGGCTCGCGTGGCGGCGCTGGCGGCCTGGCGCAGGGGACAGGTGCGCATCCTGGTGGCCAGCGTCCAGGCCCTGCTCCAGCACACGCTCGCGCCGGCTGACCTGCCGGATGACCCGCTGACGCTCGAGCCCGGCGGCCGGCAGGGTCTCGACCGGCTCCTGGCCGAGCTGCTCGACCTCGGTTACGTCCCTGTCGTCGAGGTCGCCGGGCGAGGTGAGTTCGCCCGGCGGGGCGGCATCGTGGACGTCTTCCCGCCGTCCGCCGCGCTGCCCGTGCGTATCGAGTTCTTCGGGGACGAGATCGACTCGTTGCGCGCCTTCGACCCGGCCGACCAGCGAACGGTGGGCCGGATCGACGACGTCACCCTGATCCCCGCCAGCGAGATGCTCCTGCCCCAGGGCGGGATCGAGGCCGTGCGCGCCCGCCTCGGCCGAGCCGCCAGCCGGCTCCCGGAGCGCCTCGCGACGGACATCGCGAGGTTCGAGGCCGGCGCTTCCGGCCGTCATCGCGGCACGACCCGCGCGATCGACGTGGGCGACGCCGCCGAGGTGTGGGCGGGCGTCATCTGTCCTGCGACGGGCCTGGATCACCTGGACCCAGAGACGCTCCTCGTCCTCGACGAGCCGGGCGACCTGGCCGATGCGGCCGAGTTCCTGTGGCGCCAGGCCGACGAGCGACGTGCCGACCTCGTCTCGGCCGGCGACCTGGCGAAGGACTGGCCCTCGACGTACCTGCCGCCGCGTGACTGGAAGACCCGGCTGCTTCGCGGCCGAACCTTGGAGCTGACCTGGGAGTCCGAGGCGCCGGCCGGCAGCGCCATTGCCGGCGGCGGGCTGAGCTCGGGCGACCTGTTCGGCTGGCGGGAGCCGGTCCTGCCGCCCGGTCGCACCGGCCAGCTCTCCGACGCCGTGGACCGCTGGGCGGCCGACGCCGAGCGAATCGTCCTGGCCTCCGACCAGGCGCCTCGGCTGGCCGAGATCCTGGCCGATGCCGGCCGTCCGGTCGGGGCCGTTCACCGGCTGTCCCAGGCGCCGCCACCGGGAGCCGTCGCGCTAGTCGAGCGGAGCCTCAACGGTGGCTTTGGCGGCGGGCCCGATCGGGTCATCTTCGTCACCGACCGGGAGCTGTTCGGCAGCGTCCGGGTGCGCCGCCCCAAGGCGCTCCGACGGGTCGTACCGCGCGACATCCTGGAGCGGCTTACGCCGGGCGACCTCGTCGTCCACATCGACCACGGCGTCGCCCGCTACGAGCAGATGCTCCGGCGCAGCTCCGGGACCGGGGACGAGCGTGACTTCCTGGAGCTGAGCTTCGCGGGCGGCGACCGGATCTTCGTGCCGGTCGAGCAGATCGCCCGGGTCAGCCGCTACTCGGGCGGCGAGCACCCCCATCTGTCGCGCCTGGGCGGCAGCGAGTGGCTGCGGACGAAGCAACGCGTCAAGAAGGCCGTTACAGACCTCGCGCAGGAGCTGCTGGCTCTGTATTCGGCGAGGGCTTCCGCGCGTGGCCATGCCTTCAGCCCTGACGGCCCCTGGCAGGGGGAGATGGAGGCCAGCTTCCCGTACGAGGAGACGGTCGACCAGCTTCGCGCGGCGGCCGAGGTGAAGCTGGACATGGAGGCCGTGCGGCCGATGGATCGGCTCGTCGTCGGCGATGTCGGCTACGGCAAGACGGAGGTCGCCCTGCGGGCCGCGTTCAAGGCGATCCAGGACGGCAAGCAGGTGGTCGTCCTCGTTCCGACGACCGTGCTCGCGGCCCAGCACTTCCAGACGTTCAGCCAGCGGTTCGGAGCGTTCCCGATCGAGACCAGGCTCCTGTCGCGGTTCGTCGCGCCGGCCGAGCAGGCGCGTACGGTCGATGGGCTGGTGGACGGCAGCGTGGACCTCGTCATCGGGACGCACCGGTTGCTCAGCAAGGACGTCCGGTTCAGGGATCTTGGCCTCGTCGTCGTTGACGAGGAGCAGCGCTTCGGCGTGGCGGCCAAGGAGCGCCTCAAGCAGATGCGCAAGGAGGTGGACGTGCTGACCCTCTCGGCCACGCCCATCCCGCGAACGCTCAACCTGGCGCTGGCGGGCATCCGCGACCTGTCGGCCATCGAGACGCCGCCCGAGGACCGGCTGCCGATCCAGACGCGCGTCGCGGAGGCGTCCGCCGGCCTCGTGCGGGACGCGATCCTGCGCGAGCTCGACCGGGGCGGCCAGGTTTTCTACGTCCACAACCGGGTGGAGACGATCGAAGCCCAGGCGGAGCAGCTCCGCGAGATGCTGCCGGGGGTCCGGATCGTCGTCGGCCACGGCCAGATGCCGGAAGGCCTGCTGGAGCGGGTGATGCTGACGTTCGCGTCGGGCGCCGCCGACGTCCTCGTGTGCACGACGATCATCGAGTCCGGCCTGGACATCCCCAACGCCAACACGATCGTCATCGACCGGGCGGACACGCTGGGTCTGGCCCAGCTCTACCAGCTCCGCGGCCGTGTCGGCCGCTCGTCGCGCAGGGCCTACGCGTATCTCCTCTATCGCCGTCGGGAGCGGCTGTCAGACGAGGCCCGCAAGCGGCTCCAGGCGATCTTCAACGCCTCCGAGCTCGGCGCCGGGTTCCAGATCGCGCTGTCCGATCTGGAGATCCGGGGTGCCGGCAACATCCTGGGCGGCGAGCAGTCGGGCCATATGGCGGCCGTCGGATTCGACCTCTATAGCCGGC
>DASPWU010000052.1:0-10437 GCA_035637675.1 Candidatus Limnocylindria bacterium
TCCAGCCGCGCCGCAACGATGCTCGGAATACGCGAGAGGTCAGCGGTCCGTCCAGCCGCGCCATAACGATGCTCGGAATACGCGATATCCATCGACGCTCAAACCAGCGCGGTTGCACGATGTGGCAACAACGGGCCTCAATGCGCATGTCGAGGCCCAAGACGGCCGAATCCTTGCGTCCGGTGCAAAGCGTCCGCCGCGGCCGTGGGGCACGGCCTCCCGGAGGTCCGTTTCTTGCGTGGGATGGAAAAACCGGGGGCGCCCGTGCATCCCGTGCCGGTTGTGTGCGTGGGGTGCAAGCCGAACCGTTCGATTGCTCGGCATGCAAGAAATCGGCATGCTCCCAAAGGATGCCCGCGCAATCCAGCCCGGGACTCCGGAGCGGCGCGCCCTTTCCTGTACCATCGCCGCGATGTTCCAGCGCACGGCGCTGCCCCGTGGGCCGCGCGTCATCAGCGCCCGGTTGCCGGGGGCTCGCTCCGTTTCCGTGGCGGCGTACGTCCTGGCAGGCTCGCGCCTGGAGTCGCCCGAGCAGGTGGGCGTCGCCCATTTCATGGAACACCTCACGTTCAAGGGCACGGCCGGCTACCCGACGACTCGATCGATCTCCGAAGCGATCGAGGGCGTCGGCGGCTCGTTCAACGCGGCAACCGACCGCGAGTCGACCGTCTACTGGGTCCGGGTGCCCGGCCGTGAGACGACGCGGGCGATGGACGTCCTCGGCGAGCTCATCATCCGCCCCACCCTCGCCGATGCGGAGATCAACAACGAACGCCAGGTGATCGTCGAGGAGATCCGCTCGTACCTGGACGATCCCGCGGAGTATTGCCAGATCCTGTTCCAGCAAGCGATCTTCGGGGAGGGGGCACTCGGCCGCGAGATCTGCGGCGACGAAGCCGCCATCCGGTCCCTGCCGGAGGCAGTGATCCGGGACTTCTGGTCGGTCACGTACCGGCCCGCCAACGTCGTCGTGGCGGTGGCCGGCGACCTGGACCACGACGCGGCGGTCGGTCTCGTTCACGGTTCGTTTGGCAGCGGCAACGGCGCGATCCCCACGTTCACGCCGGCGCCGGCGCTGCCTGCCGGCGAGCGCTACCTGCTGGGCCATCGCGACACGACCCAGGCCCACCTGGCTGTTGGCGTGCCCTCGCTCCCGCGCGACCACCCGGATGCCTGGGTGCTGGCCGTCCTGAACACGATCCTCGGCGATGGGATGAGCAGCCGGCTGTTCCTGTCGGTTCGAGAGGAGAAGGGCCTCGCCTACGACGTCGGCTCTGGAGTCGCCGACTACGCAGATGCCGGCGTGCTTGGCGTGTCGGCCGGCGTGGATCCAGGCCAGCTGGCACCCGCCCTGGATGCGATCCTGGCCGAACTCGCTCGGCTTCGCGACGAGCCGGTCCCGGCCGACGAGCTGGCCAAGGCCAAGGCGTACCTGTCCGGCGGCCTGGAGCTGCGGATGGAAGAGACACGGCACCTCGCGTCGTGGGTCGGTGGCCAGGAGGCGCTCCACGACCGGGTCCTGACCCTGGACCAGGCCCTCCAGGCGGTGGCAGTCGTGACGTCGCACGACGTGCAGCGGGTCGCCGGAGACCTGTTCCGGGATGAATTGCTGCGCCTCGCGGTGGTCGCTCCCAGGCGCCAGGGGACGCGGCTCGACAAGCTGCTCCGACTGCCGTCGTGACGCCCTCACCGCCGACGACGTCGCCGTCACCACAGGCGGCTTCCTCCGGGGGCGACCCGCCCGAGCAGCCGCGGCCGGTCGACCTCCGCCTGGCGAGCCTCCACCTGCGGACCGGTGCGTTCGCGCTGGCGCGAGCCGAGCTCGAGACGATGGCCGGCAACGGCACGCTCGACGACGACGGCCTGCTCGACCTGGCCGAGGTGCGCTGGCGGACCGGAGACCTGCCCGGCGCCGGCGAGGCGTCGGCCGCGTTCCTGACGAGTGGTCGCGAATCGGTCCTCGCCCTCGTCATCGCGGCCGAGGCCACGGCCGCCCTGGGCCGTCCGGGGGAGGCGCGACGACTTGCCGGGCGGGCCTTGGAAGCCGCCGACGGTCCACTCGAGCCGCTCTTCGCCGGACTGCCGAGGAGTCAGATCTGGCCGCAGGACCCGGCGGGTCCGGCCGAGCCGGCCGGCGCGTTCTTCGGCGACGAGGGCAGCCGGCCGGCGGGCCGTGCCACCGCCGGCGCCGTTGGCGCTACAGCCGGCGCCGTCCGCCCAACGGACACCAGGCCGGTGACGACGGACGAGGCAGGGATGCCCGGGGAGGCGTTGCCGGCAAGCCTGTGGGACGCGCATCTCCACGGAGCCCACCCCCACGCCGCGTTGCCGGCGCCCGCCCTGCCCGACGGGCCGACGGCGCTGGATGCCGCGCGTCGGGCCCTGGACGCCGGCAAGGCTCAGGACGCCGTCGTCCAGCTCGGCATCGTGCTGCGGGTCAGTCCGGCGCTCGCCCCGGCAGTCCTCGACGTCGCCGGGTCGACCGCGGGCGCCGGTTTCGACCTCATCCGCGGCGACGCCTACCGGCTGGTCGGCCACGAGGCGGAGGCGCAGCGGGCCTACGCGTCGGCGGCCTCGACGCTGGCCGGCGCGGGCGCTTCGGGCCCGATCCCGCCCGCTGCCGAGCCTGCTGCCGACTCGGCCGCGCCGCCGGATGCGGCCGTGACGGGCGATGCCGCCGCGTCGGCCGAGCCGGAGACATCGTGAGCCCTGGCCTACACTCGGCCACGATCCAGTGCCAACGGTACGACAGCTGCGAAGGTTGATCTCGTGACGGACCGCACCCTCGTCCTCGTCAAGCCCGACGGCGTCCAGCGCCTGCTCGCCGGCCGGATCATCGGCCGGTTCGAGGAACGCGGCCTCAAGATCGTCGGTCTCAAGCTCGTCCAGGTGGACCGCGGCCTCGCCGAGCGGCATTACGCGATCCATCGCGAGAAGCCCTTCTTCGGCGGGCTCGTCGACTTCATCACATCGAGTCCACTGGTGGCGATGGTGCTCGAGGGCCCCAGCGCGATCGCGGTGGTCCGCGCGATGGTCGGCGCCACCCGGCCCCACGAGGCCGCGCCCGGCACCATCCGCGGCGACTACGCCCTGGAGACCGCCCAGAACCTGGTCCACGCATCGGACGGGCCCGAGACCGCGGCGTCGGAGATCGCCCTGTGGTTCGGCGCGGACGAGCTCGTCGCCTACGAGCGCGACATCGACCGCTGGGCGCTCGCTCCGGCCGACTAGACCGCCCGGCCCGGATCGGCTCGCTCGACCCGATCAGGGACCGGCGAATCCGCGCGGGGACGCCGAGCTCTCGCCGCCGCCCGGCAGCTGTGGAGCGGGCTCCGCGGCAGCGGCCGGCCCGCCGAACCCGCCGGCCGCCACGCCGACCGAGGCTCCCGCCAGGACGAGGACGAGCAGGCCCACCACGAGGCCCCGGTTGAGATCGAGTGCCGTGTCGACGACGCGTGGCACCGGCCGGAGCGGCCGTAGCCAGCGCACCGACTCCGTGGCCGCATCCCACGACCGCCACGTCCGCCACGCCCATGGCGACCCCAGCGGACGGCTCGGGATCCGCCGCCGGGCCGGCTCCGCAGGCCGTCGCGGCCGATCGCTGGCGGCTCCGGCAATGGCCGCCGACTGGCGGCCCAAACCGACCGCGGCCAGCCGACCGTAGTACAGCAGCGGCAGGAAGACGCCGGCCAGGATGAGGCCGCGGATGGGTTCGTCCGTGGCCAACCGGATGATGGATGCCCGAGCCTCGAATGCCGCCAGTCCCGGCCAGCCGACCGACGCGACGGCGATTGCCAGGAGCGCCAGCGCCAGGACCGGGGAGCGTCGCGCCCAACCGGTCAGCTCGGGCACCCGGCGCGTCCCGAACCGAGCGTGGACCGCCATCGTCCAGGCGGCGAACGCCGTCCGAGCGACGAGCAGGTTGAGGAGCCAGGCCCTGCTCGGCGCCCAGACCGATGGGTCGAGCGCCGCCAGCGACAGCACGACGATGCCGGCATCCTGGACGATCGCGTACCCGACGACGTGCTCGAGGTCATCCTGGACCCAGGCCGCCACGGCCCCCAGGACCAGGCTGGCCACCCCGACGACGACCACCGCGGCACGCTCCACCGGCAGCGTGCCGGCAACCGGCAGGACCGGGACGATCGCGCCGTCAACCCAGGCGATCGCGACGACGGCGAGGGCCGCCGGACCCCAGGCCATGAGGACCGGTAGAGCGATCTCCGGCGCGGCGTCGGCGACCCGGGCGGCCCACAGGTGGAATGGAATCGCGCCGAAGCGCATGGCGACACCCACCGCGACCGCGAGATAGGCAAACCCGAAGACCGCCGGCTCCTGGGCGAGGATGCCCAACGGCCGGGCGACCCACGCCGTGGCCAGGATCACGAGCGAGCCGGCCACCGCGATCGCGCGAAGCTCGCGGGCCGCGACCGCCACGTCGCGTGGGCTGGGTGGGCCGGCCAGCGTGACGATCACGCCCGCCAGGCCGCCCGCGATCGTCGCCGCGACCGCGGTCGTCGCGTCGCGCACGGAGAGCGCCAGGCCGGCCGCGCCCAGGCTCGCCAGCAGCGCTCCCGGCAGGTTGGCCGGCCAATCCGACCCCAGCGCGATTCGGGCCGCGACGACGAGAATGAGCCCGGTCCCCGCCCCGAGCAGCAGAAAGAGCCGGCCGTAGGCCGAGCCGACGACGGCGCCGCCGGCGACCGCCAGTTCCTGGCCGGGCACGATGGCCGCCGCGGCGACCAGGGCGGCTATCAATGCGACCGATCCGACCGCCGCCGAGGCGACCGGCCATCGCCGCGCGAGGAGCGTTGCCGCCGCCCCGCCGAAGGCGACGGCCAGGAACGGCAGCATGCTCACAGCGACGGCTCAGCGGCCGCGGGCCTGGGTGGGGCGGTCGGCGGGCTCGTCGGCGCCGCCATCGAGGATCGCTCCGCCAGCCGCGCCGGCGGCGACCGCATTGGCGGCCAGGAAGGCAACGATGCCGCCCAGGGCGATGAACAGGACGCCGGTCACCAGCTGCTCGAGGGCGCTCGGTGTGCCTGCCACGCCGACCCGCACGAGCAGCGTGCCAGCGACCAGCAGCACCGCGCCGGAACCCAGCCGGAAGATGTCGCGACCGAAGACGATCGGCCCCACCGACAGCGCGACGAGGGCGAACCCGGCGCCCTGGGCCTCGGCCGGGCCGAGTGGTGCTGCCCCCAAACCGGCGGTGCCGAACCCGATGACGAAGGCGGCGGCCGCGACGAGCGTCTCGACCCGCCAGCCGAGCAGCGAGCCACGGGTGGCGGCCGAGGGATCTCGGACGACGATCCAGGGCAGGTACACGGCAAGTGCGGCCGATACGACCCGGGCGGCCACCACGGTCGGCGCTGGCAGGGGGTCGGCGATCAGCGGAGCGACGAGCAGCGTCGCGGCCAGGCCGGCCAGGGCGAGCCGGGCGTCACGCGCCGAGAGGCAGATCACCCCGCCGGCGACGGCGACCGCGGCGGCGGCCAGGAGGGCCGGGTTCATGGTGCCGGCGAGGGAAGCTCCGGATGAGGCGGGCTGGGCAAGATGCCGAACGTGTCGAACGGCCAGTAGCGCAGCCAGGCCCGGCCGACGATGGAGCTGGCCGGGATCGTCGAGAAGGATCGCGAGTCGGCCGACTTCTCCCGATGATCGCCCATCACGAAGAACTCGCCCTGGGGCACCAGCCAGCGCGTCTGCCCGAAGGCAACGGTTGGCTGGGGCTCGCCGCCGACCTTGAAGAGGTACGGCTCGACCAGCCTGACGCCGTCAACCCAGACGAATCCGTCATCGCGGACCTCCACCGTGTCGCCCGCGACCCCGATGATCCGCTTGATGTACGGCGTGCCGTCGGACTGCTGCGCCCAGGCGGCCGGCGGATTGAAGACCACGATGTCGCCCCGGTGGTAGGCATCGAAGCGCGGCGTCAGCTTGTCGACGAGCACGTACTGCTCCGGCTCGAGCGTCCGCTCCATCGACTGCTGCTGGACGCGGTACGGCTGTGCGACGAAGTTCTGGATGACGAGAAAAATGACCAGCGTCAGGACGAGCGTCTCGACAATCTCGACGACGCAGCCAAGGGGGCGACGGCTCACAAGGTCGGCAGTATAGGGGCGGGGCCTGAAGCCCGCCGCGCCGCCCTCCGAACCCGGATGGGGTCCGCGGCCGGGCCGCCGAGGACGCGATGCGGGTCGATGGGAGGCCGTCGGGAGGCTGCCGGATGCTGTGCTATCGTCCCGTCGGTGACGATCCGACACACGCGCTGAGCGGTGCGCCGCCGCGCCCTCGAGATCGGCTTGCCCCTCGCGGCGGTCGCCATTCTCGCGGTGATCCTGTACAACGCGACCCTCGTCGACCGGCGGCCACCGAGCGTCACCCGTGTCGCTCTCAGCGCCCCGGCGGGCGATCAGCACACGGGCCAGACCCTCACCGCGATCGACGTCGAGTTCAGCGAGCCGGTTCGGACCGCCTCCGTGGAGACGCGCTTCACGATCACGCCCCACGTCGCGGGGGCGGTTCGCTGGGACGGCCAGCGCACGCTGATCTTCACTCCCTCCCAGCGCCTGCCCGCCGCGACGGCCTTCGAGGTGGCGATCGATGCGGGGTACGAGGACCTCGCCGGCAACGCGGCGACCGCCGCCATGGAGCCGTGGGCCTTCGAGACTGCCGGTCCGCCCACGGTCGCCGCGTTCTCTCCGGTGGGAACCGACGTGCCCGTCGACGCGACGGTCCAGGTGACCTTCGACCGGCTCATGGCGACGAGCGCCGTGGAGCAGGCGATCTCGATCACGCCGCGAACCGCCTATCGCGCCAGCTGGAGCCAGCAGGTCCTCACCCTCACGTTCGATTCAGCCCTGTCATTCGGCACGACCTACGACGTGACCGTCGGCATGGGTGCGACGGACACGGACGGCTCGCATCTGGCGGCGCCGTTCACCAGCCGGTTCTCGACTGTGGCGGCAGGCCTGACGGTCCTGTCCACCGCGCCCGCGAATGGCGTCTCGGGAGCGAACCCGCACGGCTCGATCGCCGTCTTCTTCGACGCACCCATCGACCCCGCATCGGCCGCCGACGCGTTGGTCATCACGCCGCCCATCGACGGCTCGACGGCCGTGGTCGAGCTTCCAGAAGACGAGCCCGTCCCGGCCCCTTCGGAGAGCCCTTCGCCGAGCCAGGCGCCTGCCGGGCGTGCCCTGGTCTTCACCCCGAATGCCGCCTTGCCGGCCCACACGACGTACGCCGTCACGCTGCGGCCGGTGGTCCGCAGCCTTGCAGCAAGCGGGCAGGTTGCCGCCGGACGGACGTGGACGTTCACGACCGGACAGGCGTCCACGTCCGCCCAGAACCAGGTCGTCTTCCTCACCGCACGCGGCGGCGTCCGCAACCTGTGGCTGATGAACCCGGACGGCTCCAACCCGCGACAGCTCACGAGCTCGCTCAGCCCGATCGTGGGCTATGACATCACGATCGACGGGCAGACGATCGCCTACAGCGCGGGCGGCACCGTCCGCGTCGTCAGGGTCGACGGCGGCGACGAGCGGACGCTGACCGGTGCCGGTCGATTCGAGTACGGACCCGTGTTCGCTCCGGACGGCCGATCGCTGATCGTTGGCCGGCGCGGCACCGATGGCACGGACCAGGGCTGGTGGCTCGTGCCGGTACCCGGCCTGGGCTCCGGCGACGAGCGCCGACTGCTGGCGGACGGGGCGCCGGCCGTCGGTTCGTCGAAGGTCAGCGGTGATGGCCCGGGCACGACCGCCGGCGGCTCCCCGTGGGCCCCGCGGGCCGCCTTCGATAGTGACGGCGCGATCGTCCTGCTCGCTGCCGCAGACGGCACTCTTCAGCTCATCGACCTGTCCAGCCCCATCGCGACATCGGCCCGGCTCAACCTGACGGCTACCAGCGTCCCCAGCTGGTCGTCCAGCAGCCAGGCCTTCCTCGTGGCCGCGACCTCGGCCACGCAGCCAACCTCGGGTGTGTGGATGGTCCGGCCGTCGGGAGCCGCCAACCGGCTGTTGGACGGGGCCGGCCCGATCGCCACCGGCGGCCAGGGTGCGCTGGGCGCGCTGCGGGCCGCGCTGGGCGCCCCCGAGTCGCTCCACGTCGCGTACCTGGCCAGCGAGGGAGCCGCGCCGATCGTCCTGACCAGCGGTACGGACCTGTCCGACCGGACGCCCGTGTTCTCGCCCAACGGCCAGGAGATCCTGTTCGTGAGGGTGCCGTCAGGTGACCCGGGAGGGTCCGCCGGGATCTGGGTCGTGGGCCCGGACGGTCGCCAGCTCCGCCAGCTCACGCGGGACGGTGCCGAGCCGCGCTGGCTGCCCTGACCGGCCGAGGCAGCCCGGAACCAGCCGGTACGCATAGGTCGCGTCCCGGGCTGGTTTGACCCCCGTGAATGGCCCGCGATACACTCCCGGCGGCCTGAAACGTTGCAATCCCGGACGTCCTCCCGGGATGTCCGTGCCCATTTCCCACTGAGCGCATTCCCACCGAGCGCCCGCGACGCCACGTGCCCCGAGCCCGGGTCCTGACCAGGAGGAGTCACCACCCCGATGTTGGATGCCAGTGCGCTCCAGTTGATCATCCTGCCGGCTGGCATCATCGCCATCCTGTTCGCGCTCTACCTGGCCCGCGACGTGCTCGCCCGGGATACCGGCACGAAGGAGATGGAGGAGGTCGCGGGGACGATCTTCGAAGGCGCGGTCGCGTTCATCCGGCGCCAGTACACGACGATCTCCGTGCTCGCCCTGGTCGGCGCCGTGGTCATCGCGGCCGTCATCACGATCTTCGAGACGAAGGCCGTGGCCGACACGGACATCTTCGGGATCGACCTGGGCATCCGGACCGGGATTGCCTTCCTGGTCGGCGCGGCGTGCTCGATGGCGTCCGGCATCATCGGCATGTACATCAGCGTCAAGTCGAACGTCCGGACCGCCGCCGCCGCCCGGCGCAGCCTCGTGGAGGCGGTCCAGGTGGCGATGCGCGGCGGCGCCGTGTCGGGCTTCCTGGTGGTCGCCCTGTCGCTCCTGGGCGTGTATGGCATGTTCGTGGCCTTCGGCGGCCTGACCAACCCCAACCAGGCGCCCTTCCTCATCGTCGGCTACGGCTTCGGGGCCAGCTTCGTGGCCCTTTT
Source organism: Candidatus Limnocylindria bacterium (assembly GCA_035637675.1). Classification (GTDB taxonomy): domain Bacteria; phylum Chloroflexota; class Limnocylindria; order Limnocylindrales; family CSP1-4; genus C-114. The sequence continues at coordinate 9,143 of DASPWU010000052.1, forward strand.
CGCCCAGCTCGGCGGCGGCATCTACACCAAGGCCGCCGACGTCGGGTCCGACCTCGTCGGCAAGATCGAGGCGGGCATCCCCGAGGACGACCCGCGCAATGCCGCAGTCGTGGCCGACCTCGTTGGTGACAACGTGGGCGACTGCGCCGGCCGCGGGGCGGACCTGTTCGAGTCCACGGCCGCCGAGAACATCGGCGCGATGATCCTGGGCGTGGCGGTGTACGCGGTGGCCCTGGCTGCCGGCTGGCCGCATCCCGAGGCGTGGATCTTCTTCCCGCTGGTGGTCCGCGCGTTCGGGCTACTGTCCACGATCGTGGCCATCTTCTTTGTCCGCGGCCGCGAGGACGAGAACCCCATGAACATGCTCAACCGCGGGTACTGGGTCACGACCCTGCTGTCGGTCGCCGCGCTGGCCCTCGTCACCAACGTGATGATGCAGACGCCCGGCCAGACCGGTGCCAGCGGCGTTCCGGCGTGGGTTTATATGTTCGGGTGCGGCGTGGTTGGCCTGGCCACGTCCATCGCGTTCGTCTACATCACGCAGTACTACACGGCCGGCACCTTCCGTCCGGTCCGCGAGATCGCCGAGGCGTCCCGGACCGGCCCCGCAACCAACATCATCTCGGGCGTCGCCGTGGGGTTCGAGACGACGTTCGTCACCGCCATCTCGATCGGCGTCGCCCTGTTCACCAGCCACTGGCTGGGCTCGCAGGCCAACCTCACCGCCGCCGACGGCCGGAACGTCGGCGGCATCTTCGGCACGGCAGTGGCCACGATGGGCATGCTCATGACAACCGCCTACATCCTGGCCATGGATACGTTCGGACCGATCACGGACAACGCCGGCGGCATCGCCGAGTTCAGCCGGGCCGAGGCCGGCGCTCGCGAGATCACCGACCGGCTCGACGCCGTGGGCAACACGACCAAGGCGCTCACCAAGGGTTATGCGATCGCCTCCGCGTCGCTGGCCGCCTTCCTCCTGTTCAGCGCCTACATCGACAAGATCAACCTCATCCTGGGCCGCCAGATCCAGGCGGGCAAGCCGGGCGTCCAGCTGCTGACGTCGGTCAACCTCGCCGACGTGAGCGTGTTCATCGCGGCCCTCTTGGGCGCGATGCTCGTCTACTTCTTCTCGTCGCTGGCCATTCGGGCGGTCGGCACGACCGCCCAGGCCATCATCGTGGAGGTGCGCCGGCAGTTCCGCGAGATGCCCGGGATCATGGACTACACGCAGCGTCCGGACTACGCCCGCGTGGTCGACATCACGACCCGGGCGGCTCTGCGTGAGATGGTCG
>DASPWU010000053.1:0-7070 GCA_035637675.1 Candidatus Limnocylindria bacterium
CGCGCTCCTGGTCGGGATCTATCGGCAGAGTGAACTGCGACATCGAGCGCTTCTGGGTGCAATGCCGGACCTGATGATCCGGCTGACGACTGACGGGCATTATCTCGACATGGAGGCAAAGGACTCGGTGCTCCTGCGCGGTTCGCCCGATCGAACAGTCGCTGGGCGCATTTCCGACATCATGCCGGTGGATGCGGCCCGAGCAGTCCTGGCGGCAGCGTCGGCGGCTATCGACAGCGGGCAGCTCCAGACCGTGGATGTCAGTCTCGACTCGCCGATCGGGCGGCGCGACTTCGAGACCAGGATCACCCCGAGCGGGGCGGATGAGGTGACCGCCATCGTCCGCGACTTCACCGACCAGAGAGCCGCCGAGGCCGAGCTCCGCCGATCCCGGACCCGGATCGTCGAAGCCACCGACGCCGAGCGGCGCCGTCTCGAGCGGGATCTCCATGACGGCGCCCAGCAGCGCCTCGTCTCCCTGTCATTGGCGCTCCGGCTGGCCCGGTCCAAACTGAGCGGGGAGGTCAGCCCCGCGGCCGCGGCCGGCCTGGATGACGCCGCTAATGAGCTGAAGACCGCGATCATCGAGCTGCGAGAGCTCGCCCGTGGGATCCACCCCGCGATCCTCACCGAGGCCGGCCTGGGCCCGGCGATCGATTCCCTTGCCCATCGGTCGACGGTGTCGGCCGCGGTCCTGTCCCTGCCCGATCGACGGCTCTCGCCGGCCGTCGAGGCGACCGCCTACTTCGTGGTGTCCGAGGCGCTGGCGAACGTGGCCAAGTACTCGTCCGCGACGAATGCAACCGTTGCGGCCGAATGTCCGGCCGATTCGCTGCGCGTCGAGGTCACGGATGACGGCGTCGGCGGGGCAGATCCAGCCGGCGGAAGCGGCTTGCGCGGTCTCGCTGATCGAGTCGCGGCACTCGGCGGCAGCCTCTCGATCATCAGTCCGACGGGCGGCGGCACCCGCGTCATCGCCGAGATCCCGCTGGGCTAGTCAGCCGCGGATGTGGGCCAGCACGGCGAGCACCCGACGATGGTCGTCCGCCGCCGGTAGCAGCTCGAGCTTCGAGAAGATGCTGGCGATATGCGCCTCGACGGTCTTGGGAGCCAGGAAGAGCCTGTCGCAGATCGCCTGGTTGGAACGCCCCTCGGCCATCAGCGCGAGGACCTCGCGCTCGCGTTCGGTCAGGTCGTCGACTGGCAGCCTCGCCCGCCCGCGCGTCACTAGCTGACCGACGACCTCCGGATCGATGACCGAGCCGCCCCTTGCGATGCGCCTGACGGCCTCGGCGAAGTCCTCGAGATCGTTCACGCGGTCCTTGAGAAGGTAGCCGACTCCGCCTGCTCCGTCGGCTACCAGGCGCAGGGCAAAGGACGTCTCGACGTACTGGGACAGGACGAGGATTCCAACCGATGTCCCGTACTCCGCCCGAATCGCTTCGGCGGCCTTGAGGCCCTCGTCCGTATGGGTCGGCGGCATGCGGATATCGACGATCGCGACATCCGGTCGCTGCTCGCGGATCGCCGCCAGCAGCTCGGTGGCATCGGTCGCCTGGGCGACGACGTCGAAGCCCGCTTCCTCGAGCATCCTGGCGATCCCCTCGCGAAGCAGGAGGGAGTCGTCGGCCAGGACCACGCGGAGCGTCAAGAACCGTCCATCAGAGCACGGATGGCCGCGCCGGAGAGCTCGTCCTTCGGGATGAAGCCCAGGACGCGGCTGCTTGCCAGGCGGGGGCCGTATTCGCTCGCTTCGCGAGTGGACGTCAGCACTACGAACGGGGGCGTCCCATCCGCTGCCAGGGCCCGGGCGACCTCGAAGCCCTCCACGTCGGGCAGCCCGATGTCGAGCAGCACCACGTCCGGACGAAGCAGGCGCGCCGCCGCGAGTCCAGACGTGCCGTCCGCGGACTCCCCCACCACGTCCAACCCGTCGGCCTCCAGCAGCGCACGCGCCAGGAGTCGAAAGCCGGCGTGATCGTCGACGATGAGGATCGTCTTCATCGAACCGGCACTGCGCTCATTCAGCCATGATCGTATTCATCGAGCCATCGTGTCACGGACGCGCCGGGCCGCCTACAGGGCTACCCCGGAGAGGATGACGGCTGACCGGGCTCGGCGCCTCCGGGCTGACCCTGCCCCGGGTATCGGGTCAACCCCGATGCCTCGGGCGCCGACGGAACGCAGGCTTGGCGGGCAAAGCCGCTTGAGGACGGGAACAACCCATGACGAATGCCATCTCGATGGTCGGCCTGACGAAGCACTATGAGCACGTCGAGGCCCTGACGGACCTCACACTGGACGTGCCGGCGGGCACGGTCTTCGGGTTCCTCGGCCCGAACGGCGCCGGCAAGACGACAGCCCTCAAGGTGCTTGCCGGGCTGGCCAGTCCCACTTCCGGGCGCGCGACCGTCAACGGCGTGCCGGTATCGGCCGGGGGTCGGCACCGCCGCCAGCTCGGCTACCTCGCCCAGGAGCCGCGCTTCTACGGCTGGATGACCGGCCGCGAGACGCTCCGCTACGTCGCCAGCTTCCGCGGTCTCGACGGCGATCGGGACCAGCGGATCGCCGACCTGCTCGGGCGGGTTGGCCTCGCCGACGCGGGCGATCGGCGAACCTCGACCTACTCCGGTGGCATGCGCCAGCGGCTGGGCATCGCCCAGGCATTGGTCGGACGACCGGCGGTCATCCTCCTCGACGAACCGGTCTCGTCCCTCGACCCGATCGGCCGGAAGGACGTCCTCGAGCTGATGGAGGAGCTCCGCGGCGAGACGACCGTCTTCTACTCGACGCACATCCTCGACGACGTTCAGCGGGTCAGTGATCACGTCGCGATCCTCGACCACGGTCGGCTCGTCAAGGCCGCTCCGACCCACGCTCTCCTGGGATCGTTCACCCGGAACACCCTTCGGGTGATTCTCGGGGGCGCGCTGCCCGACACGGACGTCTCCCTTCGTGGTCTGCCGGGCGTGACCGGCGTCGCCGTGTCGTCGCGTGACCCGGTGTCGACGACTTACGACGTCAGCACGGCTGAGGGCGCGTCGGCAGACGTCCAGCGCGCGGTCACGATGTTCGCCGTCGAGGCCGGCATGACCCTCATCAGCAACGCCGAGGAGACGCTCGACCTCGAGACCGTGTTCCTGCGGCTGATCGACCCGAAGGAGGTGGCGGCATGACCGCCGAGACGCTCATCATCGACTCGACCGCGCGCAGCCGTGGCGGCGTCCTCCTCGGATTCAGGACGGTCTTCCGTAAGGAGCTGACCGAGTGGCTGCGGGGACGGGCGGGGTTCATCGTCAGTGCCGTGGCGATCGCCAGCGCGATCTTCACGACCCTCATCCCGTTCGTGGTCAAGGCCACCGGCCAGGCGGCCGTGGGCGTCACGATCACCAACGACCCCACGGCAAATGTTCTCGTCGGATGGAGGGGTTCCCAGACCTTCGCCGTGATCGTCGTGCTCGCAACGATGTCATTGCTCTCCGCTGAGCGAGACCGGGGGACGCTCGCGTGGAGCCTGTCCAATCCTGTGTCTCCGTCGAGCTTCATCGCGGCCAAGTTCTGCGCGGCGGTGCTCGTGGTTGGCACGGCCACGGTCATCATTCCCCTGACCATCTCGGTCCTGGTGGCGACGGTCGCCTACGGCTCGATTCCCAACCTCGGAACGGTCGCGCTGTTTGCCGGCCTGTTCCTCACCCTGCCGATCTTCTACATCGCGCTGACGATCGCCCTCGGCACCGTCGTCAAGTCGACCGCCGGTGTGGCGGGCATCGCGTTCCTGGTCATCTTCCTGCCGTCGATCTTCGGTGCTCTGCTTCCGATCGTGAACGAGGCGTCGCCGACGTCGATCGGGATGTGGGCATGGGGAACCGCGACGGGCGAGGCCGCCTCGATGCTGACGCTGGCGGGTTGGGCGGTGTCGGTCGCCATCCTCATGGCTGGGGCCAAGCTCGTGTTCGACCGGCAGGAGTTCTAGAACCAGAGGCCATTGTTCCAACCTCGACAGTCCAGCCGGCCGGGCGCCTCGGCGCTCGTCCGGTTCCAGGTTCCGACGTTCAGGAGGCCCGAAGATGACCGTTCCCGGCACGAGCGCCCTCAGGCCCGACCAGGAGGCCAGGCTGGGCATCCCGGCCTCGCCGGTCGACGCGGCCGTCTCGGACCAACTGTCGCTCGCGAGGCTGCTGGCGCTGTTCCTGGTGCCGGGCGCACTGGTGACCCTGGCGTTCGTGGCCCTGGCGCCGGTCGTCGAGGCGCTCGGCTTCCCGCCCATCGTCGCCCTGTTGGTCGCGATCGTGGGCATCCTCGTCCCCTTCGAGCTCGGCGTGGTGCTGTGGGCAGGTCGCGGCACCGGCTCGATGCTCGGCGCCATCAGCTATCGGCGGCCGATGCGGCTCCGGACCTGGCTGTGGCTCGTCCCCACTCTCATCCTGGCGGCCTTCGTGGGCTTCGGCCTTCACCAGGCCATCGAGCCGCAGCTGATCCGGAGCCTGTTCGGCTGGGTCCCGCAGTGGTTCGTGACTCCAATCTCCATGGAACGAGTCGGCGAGTACTCGAGCGCTGCCTGGATCGTGACCCTGGTCGCGTTCTTCGCGATCAACGGCTTCCTGGGTCCGATCGTGGAGGAGCTCTATTTCCGCGGCTATCTGTTGCCACGAATGGAGCGTTTCGGTCGGTGGGCGCCGCTCGTCAACGTCAGCCTCTTCTCGCTGTACCACTTCTGGTCACCCTGGCAACTCGTAGCCCGGATCCTCGGCATCGGCCCAACGGTCTATGTCGTGCGCTGGAAGCGGAACATCTACCTCGGGATGGTCGTCCACTGCTCCCTGAATTCGATCGGCGTGCTGCTCGTGGCCGCGATGGTTGCCGGACGCGTCTGATCCCGTCGGGGCCGACCGCCAGGTCAGGCCCGTCTAAACCAAGGAGGCGCAATCCCATGTCAAGTCCGTTCACGGCCCGGCAGGCAGGCCTGGCCAGCCTCGGGGCGGCCGGGCTCATCCTGGTCAGCCAGATCTCGCAGCTTCTCCTTCCGATGACGATGCCCGAGTCGTTCTGGATCGCGACCCAAACAGTTCGCATGGGCCTGGCATTGGTCGCGATGTTCGCCCTGCTCCTCGCCCTCACCGGTCTGTATTCGCGGGAGGCGCCGGCAGCCGGCAGGCTGGGCCTCTTCGGTTACCTGACCGCCACGCTGGGGACCCTGCTCGTCGCAGGCGACTGGTGGTATGAGGCGTTCATCGGTCCGGTCCTGCGCCAGCAGGCTCCCGAAGTACTTAGTACGGCAATCAGTGGCTCGATCCTCGTCGGTGCTGTTCTGACAGCCGGGATCTTCGCGGCGGGCTGGGTGATCTTCGGTGTCGCGAGTTATCGGGCCGGCATCGTTCCCCGCCGAGCGGCGCTCCTCCTGACCGTCGGGGGGTTCACCGGAATCCTCACGCTCATCTCCCCGTTCCAGATCCCATTGGCGATCGCGATCGGGTGGCTCGGCCTGTGGCAGGTCCGCTCCGACAGTCGTGAGCGTCAGCCGGCCGACTCGCGGGTGGCCGCCATCGCCTGACGTCATCGGCTGACCCGACGCAATCAGGCAGGACGGTGCCAGGCGCCATTCACCACGGTCGCATCACATCACTGGAGGCTCCCGCATGACTGCTTCAAGCGACGCGCCGCGTCCTGAGATCGGAACCACGGCACCATCGACTGGCCTGTCCGCCAACCGTCAGGTCATCGTCGCCGTCCTCTTCTTCGCCCTCAGCCTTGGGCTGGCAGTCGTCGCCCTGGCTGTGGGCACAGCAGCGGCCATGATGCCGTTCGTCCTCGCCGTGGGCCCCACGTTCATCGCCTTCGCACTCGCCTGGGCGGAGGGCGGGGGTGCCGTCAGGCGACTCGTTCACTCGCTGACGATTCGGCCCGCGCGCTCGATCTGGTATCTCATCCTCGTCATCCCGGTGGGGTGGGCCGTCGCCACGGTCGTGATCGCGGTCGCTCTTGGCCAGCCGACGGCCGGCCTGCTCGACAGGGTCTTCCCCGCCGTATTGATCATCCCGCTCGTCGTGCTGCTGCCGGCGTTCGCCGAGGAGCTGGCCTGGCGCGGCTTCGCGCTGCCCAGGCTCATGTCGATGATGTCGCCTCTCTCGGCCGCCCTGATCCTGGCGATTCCGTGGAGCCTCATGCACATCACGCTGTTCCTGCCGGGCCAGTGGTACGAGGAGCTCGCGATCTGGCCGGGCGTCGTGAGCATCTTCTCGTATTCGATCTTGCTTACCTGGGTCTACGTGCGAACCGGCGGCAGCGTCCTAATGACCGGTCTCCTTCATGCGGGGCTCAACGGCGTCGCGCCCATCATGGGCGGCGTCGACGCCGACGCCTCCTGGGCCATCCGCAACATCCTCGCCGCGGCAATCGCCGTAGCCATCGTGGCCCTCGGCGGGTTCCGCGGAACCGACAGGGGTTTCCACCGGATCGACAGGCGCGAATCGCCCGCCGCCCTCTAGAGCCACATCTCCCGGGTATATGTCGCCGCCTATGTCACGTGAGGCCTCTGGTGTGGGAATTTGGCCACTTTGTCGAGGCGATGGACCGACAGAGGCTCCCTGCCCACTCAACGCTCATCGGCACGCGTCACGTCCACGATGGGGACCGGCCCGATCCCCTGGAGAAGGGCGCGATCCACGGGCCGGAGGACGTACCGCTCAGGCGGGAGGGCCGAGGCGAGGGCTTCGGCGACGTAGAGCCGACCGTCCGGAGTGACGTCGGCGATCCGGGCGGCCGTGTTCACCGTCCGTCCGAATACGTCCCCATCCCGCATGATGAGCGGCCCACTCGCGACGCCGGCGTGACCAGTGGGGAGGCCGGCTCGTGGCAACGCATCGAGCAGGTCCAGCGTCGTGTCCACCGCCCGAGTCGCGTCGGCGAACCGGATGAGCACGCCGTCGCCGAGGAGCTTCACGACACGCCCGGCCCGCGGAGCCACGACCTCAGCTGTGACCTCGCCGAGGCGCATGGCCATCCCTGCCGCGACCTCGTCGCCCCGCTCCTCGGTGAGCCGCGTAAATCCCGTGAGATCGACGAACGAGACA
>DASPWU010000054.1:0-3782 GCA_035637675.1 Candidatus Limnocylindria bacterium
GATCCTCGTGGGCCCAGCCGTGGCAGGCCAGCTCGTGCCCGGCGGTCACGATCGACCGGACGCTGTCCGGGAACGTCGCCAGGGTGTGGCCGGGCACGAAGAACGTGGCCGGGATCGCGTGCCGCTCGAGAAGCGCGAGAATTCGCGGCACGCCCACGCGCGGCCCGAATTCGCCGCGCGACAACAGGACCGGCCCGGCGCCGCGCATGACCTCGGCCGAGATGGCGTCGTGGTCGAAGGTCAGCGCGACCGTCAGCCGCGGCGCCTCGATCCGATGAGCCCTCCTGGCGACCGGGACGATCAGCGGCGGCTACCGCCGAAGATCCGGAGCAGGGCGAAGAAGAGGTTGATGAAGTCCAGGTACAGGTGGAATGCCCCGATCACCGCGCCCTTCTCCATCGTCCCGGCCCAGGCCGCGACGTCGCCGCGCTGGATCCGCTGGACGTCATAGGCGGTCAGGACCGTGAAGATGAGGACGGCCGCCCACGACACGATGTAGCCAAGCGCATCTGATCGCAGGAAGACGTTGATGATGCTGGCCGCGACGATGCCGAACAGGGCCATGAACAGGTACGCGCCGAGCGACGTCAGGTCGCGCTTCGTGACCGAACCGTAGAGAGCCGCGCCGCCGAAGACGGCCGCCGCACTGGTGCCCGCCGCGACGACCGAGGCAATGGGGTAGACGATCAAGGCGAACCCGAAGGTCAGGCCGGTCACAGCCGAGAATACGAAGAACAGGCCCAGGCCCAGCGTCGCCGGGATCCTCCGGATCGCAAAGCCCAGGCCCAGCGCGATCCCGAGCTGAACGATGAGCACCGGCAGGAACAGGCCGCTGAGCCGTGACAGCGTGGCCTCGGACAGCGTGCTCACCCAGAAGCCGACACCGGTCGTGACCAGCAGACCCAGGAACATCCACAGGAATGCCTGGGTGAGGAAGGCCGTTGAGAGCACGGCCGCCGGTCGGACGCCGAGCTGCGATGGCGAGGACGGGTAATCGTATTGGTTCATCGAGGTACCTCTTGAGGCTCTCGCCTCGTGGTTGGTGATCGTTTCAGCTGACGTTCGAGTGAGTGGTCGTGCGACCCCTCCGCCCTCTGTCGGTGCGGGCCGGTGTGGCGACCCGTGCCTCTGCCTGTTCGGCCGCCCTGGCGAGCACCCACACGAGATCCGCCAGGCGGTTCAAATACGGTAGCAGGTGGCGACCGGGGACCATTCCGGCTCGGTCGAGCGAGACGACTCGCCGCTCCCCCCGGCGGAGGATCGTCCGGGCCAGCTCCAGGGCGGCACTGGTCCGGGTCTCGCCGGGGACCACGAACTCTCGAGGCATCGCGATCGCGGCCTCGACCTCGGCGAGGAGGGCGTCCACGCCGGCCAGCATCTCGGCCGACACCCGCGTCTCGCCGTCGCGGAGGCGATCCCAGGCTTCGGGCGTGGTGGCGAGCTCGGCTCCCGCAACGAACAGCTCTCGCTGGATGCGAAGAATCACGTCGGCGAGGCCACCCAGCGGCCCCGGCACGGTCCCATAGCTGGCCTTCGTGCCGAGCTCTGCCCGGGCCAGGCCCAGGGCCGCGACGGCCTCGTCGAGGGAGCCGTAGGCCTCCGTCCGGGGGTCGTCCTTCGCGATTCGTTCGCCGCCGAACAGCAGGCCCGTGCTGCCGTCGTCGCCGCGGCCGGTTGCCACAGCCGAATCGCCGGGCCTTCTGTCCGTTTCGGCGCTCACCACATGAGACCCGCGTCGCGCGGGTCCCAGCGCTCCGCGAGGAGCGTCACCTTCACGGGGTGCTCGACGACCGACTCGGCCTGCTCCTGGACCTGCTGGATCATCGATCCGGCGTAGGGGCAGAAGGGCGTCGTCAGGATCATCTTGATCTCGGTCGAATCGGATCCGAGGATGATCTGTTTGATCAGCGCCAGCTCCACCACGTTCATGCCGATCTCGGGATCCACGACGGCTCGCAGGGAATCGAGGATGGCGAGCTCCGTGGCGCGCCGCTCCGGGTCGAACGGCGAGGCGGCCTCGGCAGGAGGAGCAGGAACGGTGACGGTGGGCTGATCGGTCATGCCGAAATCCTACCACCTGACTCGGGAATGACCGGAGGGAGCGCCGGCGCCTATCACGCCCGCATCGGCCTGATCATTAGCCGAGCACTCACGCCGCCGTTGTTCGCGCTCGCAGTGGCCTGATCGATGCGGCAGCCCGAAGCCGAAATATGGCGCCTGCGGGGAAGCGATCGACCCCGCCGGGGCATCGACTGTCGTTTGCTCTGATCAGTTAAGTACGGCGTGAAGCAGGCCGCGGCCACATGCCACCCAGCCACCAAGCCACCAAGCCACCTACGCGACCTCGGCCGCGCTCTTCACGACGATGCCTGCGACGCGCAGGTCGGGCGGCAACGGTCGAGCCTCGTCCTCCGTGAAGCCCGGCCCGGCCAGCGAGCCGTCGGCCTCCAGGAAGTCACCATACCGTTCCCGCTGTTTCGCCGCGTACACGAACGCGGTGGCGATACCGAGCGGCTTGAGCTCCGGGTGATCGGTCAGGATGTCGGAAAGCGCATAGCCATTGCGGCGCAGCTCCAGGAGCTGGCGGACGGTCAGGCGCGAGCCGTAGCAGAACGGCTCGCCGTTCATGACCAGCGGATCCACCTGGACCCACTTGATCGTCACGGTCAGGCGCCCTTGTAGATGAAGGCGAGGATCTTGTTCCGCTTGCGGGCGTCGCCGGCCAGGCGGCGATGCCAGCGGAAGACCTCGATGGCACTGTCGAGCGCCTCGTTGGCCGGCTCCTGCTCCGCCGGTCCGAGCACCGCTCGGCTCGCGGCACGGAAGCCCTCGGATAACCGAACCAGATCGTCCATGGGTACCCGGCGCCGGCGATAGACCGGCGAGATCATCTCGGCGAACGATCGCATCGGCTGGGATTCGGCGGTGGCCACGCACAGGGCCAGCCGGTCCGTCCAGATCTCGGTGTCGCGGAGCAGCCAGCGCAAGCCGGACTCGCCCAGGCGGTCCCGCATCGTGGGGTCCGCGTCGACAGCCGCCTCGAGAGCGCGGATGCCAACCCGGAAGCTGGCGTCGCGTAGCCTGGCCGCGGCGGTCGGGAAGCCGGCCGTTTCGTCGAGCGGAGGCAGGCCAAGGCTGGGATGGCTCACGGCAGGGAGTCTACCGGACTCACGCACCCACCGGCACGATCGAGGCTGGCGCCGGACTACGCTTGATCGATGCAGGAACGGCCGAACCCGCGACCGACGCCCACCCCCGGGGAGACCGTCCCGCCGGCCGCGCGCCGGAGGCTGGAACGCCCGCCATCGGACCGGTTCGCGGTCGCGGAAGCCGAGCCTGACCGCTCCGGCTCGATCCCGCGGGCGTTCGTCGCGGCGGCGGTTGCGAGCCTTGCCGGCGCGGCGATCCTCGTCGTCCTGGCTTCGCCGCTCGCGCTCTCCGAGCCGCTCGTGCTGGTCGCGCTCGTGACAGGGCTGGTCGCGGGTCGCGGAGCGAGGTGGGGCGGTGGTGGGGTCGTCTCGACGCGGCGCCGCCGGATGATCGCGACTTCGATCGTTCTCGCCGCGATCGCTGCTGCTCAGGTCGTCGTCTGGCAGCTGGCCATCGCCGAAGGCGGCGTCCTGCCGCTGGGGGAATACCTCGTCGCGGTGTTCGGGCCCGTCGCTCCCCTCGAGCTGGTCGCCGCAGGAGCAGCCGCCTGGGCAACGGCCTGATGCCGGCCTGAGAGCCCTCCGGAGGACGCGAACGGCCCCTCCCGCGCGCATTACCATCGTGCCGACTGC
>DASPWU010000055.1:0-2970 GCA_035637675.1 Candidatus Limnocylindria bacterium
CGCCCTCGCCCGTCTGGTCATCGCCGATCCGGACCTGCTCCTCCTCGACGAGCCGACCAATCACCTGGATCTCGATGCACTCGAGTGGCTCGAGGAGCATCTCCGGCGCCGGGCCGGCTCACTCGTCGTTGCGTCGCACGACCGTGCGTTCCTGGACGCCACCGTCATCCGCGTCTGGGAGCTGCGCGACCGCCGCCTGACCGCCTTCCGGGGCAACTACTCGGCCTATCACCGCCAGCGCGAGGAGCGCGACGCGAGGGCCACCAAGGATGTCGAGACCCAGGCGGCGGCGATCGCCCGCGAGCGCGAGCTCGTGCAGCGCTACCGGAGCCACCGCAAGTTCAGCAAGATGCACGAGCACGAGGCCAGGCTCGAGCGCCTGCAGGGCGAGCGGGTCGAGGCGCCAATCAAGCGGCGGCGGGTGCGCCTCGCGGCCACGCCCCCTGGCGGCGCCCGGGCGGCCCGGTCGGGCGAGCTCGCCGTCCGCATGGAGGAGCTCGTGGCGGGCTACCTTCCGGCGCGGGACCCCGGGGCCGCCAATGGACGAACGCCCCCCGGCGAGCCGGTCGCCGTCGTCCGGGCGCCATGGCTGGTGGCTCGGCGGGGCGAGCGCATCGGCATCGTCGGACCGAACGGCTCCGGCAAGACGACGCTGCTTCGGACCATCGCTGGGGACCTCCCGCCGCTGGACGGCAGCCTGGCGTTCGGCAACGCGATCCAGGTCGGGTATCTGACCCAGCTGCGCGAGGCGGCGATCCCCGGCGTCACGGTGCTGGACGCCCTGCTCGAGGCGATGCCCGTGACCCCGGGCGAGGCGCGCGGCTACCTGGCGCGCTTCCTGTTTCGAGGCGACGACGTCTTCAAGGAGGTGCGCTTGCTGTCCGGCGGCGAGCGATCGCGCCTGGAGCTGGCGTTGCTGGGGATCATGCCCTCCAACCTCCTGCTCCTCGACGAGCCGACGAACCACCTGGACATCCCTGCCCGCGAGGCGATCGAGGCGTTCCTGGCGGAGACCCCCGCCACGATCCTCGTCGTGTCACACGACCGCCGCCTACTCGAGACGATCTGCGACAGGCTGTGGGTCGTCGAGGACGGACTGGCCGTGCCATTCGAGGGAGGTTACCGGACGTGGCGGGCGGCGCTGGCCGATGGGTGGACCGTGACGTCGGCGGCCGCGGCGGAGGCGGAGCGGCTCCGCCCGGATCGGCCGCCTGGCTCGGCGCTGGGCGCGGCGCCGCCGGCCACCGGCGTCCGGCCGATGCCCGCCCCGGCGCAGTCCCAGCCTGGGGCGGTCGCGACGGTCGTGGCCAGCCCCGCCCCGGCAGCCCGCCGCCAGAAGCTGTCCAAGGACGCCTACCGGCGCCAGGCGGCGGTCGTGGAGGCCGAGCTGACCCGCCTGGGGCTGCGCCGCAACCACCTGGAGCTGGCGCTCGGCGACCCCTCCGTCCACGCCAATTTCGTCGAGCTGCGGCGGATCACGAGCGAGCTGGCCGACGTGGAGTCGGCATTGGTGGCCGCCGAGGAAGCCTGGCTCGAGCTCGAGGAACGCGCCCCGTGACGGGGCGGGCGGCGCTGCACATCGGCCTCACGGGGCCCATCGGCTGCGGCAAGTCCACGGTTGCCGGTTGGCTGGCGGCCCGCGGCGCCACCGTGATCGACGCCGATGCGATCGCGCGCCTGGTGACGGAGCCCGGCAAACCGGCGACCGAGGCGATCCTGGGCCGCTTCGGAGATTCCTATCGTGCGCCCGACGGCGGTCTGGACCGTCCGGCCATCGCGAGCCTCGTCTTTCGCGACGAGGACGCGCTCCGCGACCTGGAGGCGATTGTCCATCCGGCGGTCAGGCCGGAGATCCTGTCCCGGATCGCGGCGGCAGAGGCGGCCGGGGCGCCGGCGGTCGTCGTGGAGGCCATCAAGCTCGTCGAGGGCGGGCTCGCCGCGATCTGCGACGAGGTCTGGCTCGTCACGTGCCCGGCTGATGTCCAGCGGCAACGGCTGCGGAAGCGCGGCTCGCCCCAGGCGGACGCCGCGCGGCGCATGGCCGCACAGGCCGGGCTGTCCGACCGGCTCCGGCCCGCGGCGACGCGTGTCATCGACACGGCCGGTTCCCCGGACGCGACCAGAGCGCTGGTGAATGCGGCCTACGACAGCGCCCGCGACGCGGTCACGCTGGGTCGCGGAGCTGCGACTCGCGGTGGGGGTGGTGGCGGAGCCGCGAGCCGCGGTGGCGGAGCGCCGACCCGCGGTGGCGGAGCGCCGACCCGCTCCGGCTCATGACGCGGCCGCCCGGCCCGGGGCGGACCGGGCCGGGCGGCCGGGGAGGCGCGCCGGGTCAGCGGCGCAGGAGATGGCGAGATCGCCCCGCGCCGTCCTCGCCTGCTAGGGCTTGGCCGACGCCGACGCCGATGGGGACGGGGCGGCCGACGAGCGTGGGCTCGCCGTTGGGAAGGGGGTGGGCACCGGCCCGGTCTGGACGCCCTTGCCGGCGGGGTAGGACTGCGGGATGGGCAGCCCGTAGCGCTGGATGATGAGGTTGGTCGTCTCGCCCAGCTTGCTGGCGTCGACCGGGCGCGTGTCCTCGTCGGGCCGGAGGGCGAGGCTGAACTGTGCCGTCGCACTTGCCTGGAGATGGGAGATCTCCTCGGCGACTGGCTCCGAGACCTTCAGCACGTACAGGCTTCCGGATTTGGCCAGGATCAGGACGTTCTGGTACGTCAGCTTGGTCGACTTGTCCGTGTAGTAGCGACCCAGGTCGAGTTGGTCCTGCGGCACGTTGACCGTCGCCGTGACGAATACGTCCACGGTCGCGTTGGCCGACACCAGCCCACCCACGGCTCGCTCGTCGGGCACCGTGATCGAGACCGCCCGCCAGAACTCGGATCCGGGTCCGATCGCCTCGCCCGGAGCGACGATGGAGAACTGCCCGCCGGTGGCCGCGGAGGCCATGAGGTTGGTCGTCACCATCTGGCC
>DASPWU010000056.1:0-4387 GCA_035637675.1 Candidatus Limnocylindria bacterium
CCCCACACGACACCCTGCGACACGAGCTCGGGCCAGGCCGGCCCGGCCGGGTCCCGCCTTGTCAGGTCCGGCCCGGCCAGTCGAATTCCCACCCGATCGCTGGCGGGCGCGACCGTCCACGGCCCGGCGATCAGCCCGTGCGTGATCGACCGGTCGATCCGGTCGAGGTGCGGGCCGTCGACCAGGCGGATCGGGCCCGCGCTGGGATTGACCGCCGGAGCGACGTCCTCCGCGAGCGCCCATGCCCGATCCTCGAGGTCCTGCCTATCGCCCGTCCCGTCTCGCGGCACGAGCCGGTCTCCGGCCCGAAGCGGCCGCCCGTCCATGCCCCCGAAGCCGCCCGACAGGCATGTCGACGCGGAACCCAGCACGCTCAGCACCGCGATCCCGCCGGGCATTGCCAGGTAGGCACGTGCGCCGGTCGTCGATTCGACGGGCCCGGGAAACTCCAGCGTCGTCGACGCATCCACGCGATGGACCCGGCCCGGCAGCAGGCGCCGCCCGGTCTCCCGGACTCTGCCGCCAAGATCCGCTCCTGCGATCGCCACGCTGCCGCCCTCCACCACCGCGACCGTCGGCCCGATGAGGGTCATCTCCACCGCCGCGGCATCGGGATCCGCGTCGAGCAGCAGGTTGGCCACGGCCAGGCTCCACGGGTCGCAGGCGCCCGAGACCGGGACGCCGAGATGCGTCCACTCGGGTCGGCCGGCGTCCTGGATCGTGGTGAGCATCCCCGGCTCCAGGACCTCGAGCACGGGCGAGATGCTCAGCGGGCCGGCTCGAACCGGACGGCGTCGCCCGGCCCCAGCAGGGCGGGCGACGGGCTCCGGAGGTCCCACATCTGCCGTTCCGTCCGTCCGATGAGCTGCCAGCCGCCAGGCGTCTCGAACGGGTAGACGGCGGTCTGGGCGCCCGCGATCCCGACGCTGCCGGCCGGTACCCGCTCGCGAGGAGTTGCCCGGCGTGGCGTGGCGAGCTCCGCCGGCAGCGGACCCAGGTAGGCGAAGCCCGGCGCGAAGCCCAGCATGAACACCCGATAGGTCGTGCCCGCGTGGAGGGCCACCACGTCAGCCGGGCGGAGACCATGCAGCTCCGCGACCTGGTCGAGGTCCGGACCGTCGGCGCCGCCGTAGCGGGCGCCGATGGTCACCAGGCGCGGGCGGCCCTGCGCCGCCGAGCCCGCGTCCAGATCGGCCTCCAGCGCGGCCTCGATGCTCGGCGCCAGGATGGCCTGGACTGCCGAGGTATCGAGCTCGAGCGGGTCGAACGGCACGAGGACGCTGGCATATCCCGTCACGGGCCGCCCCAGGCGCGGATCCTCGCCACGCAGGCGGTTCACCGCGGTGGTCACGAGATGGGCCCGCCGGTTGAGGTCGACTTCGATCCGCTCGCCGAGCGTCACCAGCAGCGCAGATTCGCCGAACGGGCTGAACCGAGCCTCAGCCGCGGTCACGACCCAACCGGGGCGATCGCGATCCCGGCCGACTCGAGCGCCGCGCGCACCGCCCGAGCCACCTCGGCGGCGTCCGGCGTATCGCCGTGGACGCAGATCGTGTCGGCGCCAATGGGCAGGTCCGTGCCGTCATGGGCGCTGACGTGGCCGTCCCGGGCGATCGCAACGGCCTGGGCCGCCGCGGCCTCCGCGGTCGGCAGGAGGGCTCCGGCGAGGCGGCGCGAGCGGAGCGATCCGTCCGGCTCGTAGGCTCGATCGGCGAAGGCCTCGGCGGCCACCACCAGGCCGGCATCCGTCCCGGCCTCCAGCATCGCCGATCCCGCCAGCCCCACGAGGATGAGGTCGGGCGAGACCGAGCGGACGGCTCGAGCGATGCTCGCCGCCACGGAAGGGTCACGGGCGGCCCGGTTGTAGAGCGCGCCGTGCGCCTTGACATGCCGCAGCTCCGTGCCCATGGCCCGCGCGAAGGCGGCGACCGCGCCGACCTGGTAGACGATCGACGCCTCCAGCTCGTCGGCGGCCATGTCCAGGTCGCGCCGCCCGAAGCCGATCAGGTCCGGGTACCCGGGATGCGCCCCTATGGCGATGCCGTGAGCCACCGCCTTCGCCACCGTCCGCTGGATCGTCAGCGGGTCGCCAGCATGGACGCCGCAGGCAACGTTGACGCTGCTGACCAGGGGAATGAGCCGATCGTCCTCGCCCATCGGCCACGGCCCCAGGCTCTCGCCGACGTCGGCGTTGAGGTCGATCCGCACCTGACGGCCCGCGGGAGGCGCGGCTCAGCGCCCGGCAGCGGACGGCAAGGACGTGCCCGCGAGCAGCTCCTTCGGCAGCGGCAGGCCTTCGACGTCCTCCGTCCACCAGGCCTCGATTGCGTCGGCGATGTCGTCCGGCGCATCCTCGGCGATCTCGTGGCCCGTGTTCCGGAGGATCACCGTCCGGTGGCGTGGGAACAGCGTCTCGAAGCGTCGCAGCTCGATCTCCCTGAAGGCGACGTCGCGATCCGCCCAGGTGATAAGCGCCGGCTTGTCGGACAGCCGAGCCAGGCCGGACTCGACTTCCTGGAGGAAGGCCCGGCTGGCGACGATCTCGCGCGGGAAGACGCGCATCGGCCGGCGGCGGCCGCGCGGGAACGGGCCCCGATAGGCGGCCATCTCGGCGGCACTCACCTTGCGACGGCGGACCCCTCCCTGGAGGAAGACGTTGATGAAGAGGTTCAGCCGGTCCACGAGCAGGGGCGCCAGCGGCCCGCCGATGAGGGCCGAGAAGAGGCGCAGCCTGCGCTCCGTCGCGGGCCACGCCCAGCTGTTGCCGAGCACCAGGGCCCGGATCCGGGCCGGCCTTCGACCGGCGAACCACAGGCCGATCGGGCCGCCCCAGTCGTACCCGAAGAGCGTGATGCCGTCCAGTCCCAGCCGCTCGACGAACGACTCGACGATCTGGGCATGCGACGCCGGGCGAAAGTCGTAGCCGCCGCGCGCCACGGACAGGCCGAAGCCCGGGTAGTCGAGGGCGACGCAGCGGAAGCTCTCGGACAGGCGCTGGATGATGCCGCGGTAGGCGAACGACCAGGTCGGGTTGCCGTGGAGCAGAAGGAGCGGCGGACCGGCGCCCTCGTCGACGTAGTGGACCAGGTTCCCCTTGATCTCGATGTAACGGTCCGTGAACGGGTACAGCTCGCCCGGGACCCACGCGGGGCGTTTGGGCGCCATGACCGCGGTCATCTCGACATCCTCCTTCGGCTGCGATGACTGTACGCCGTTGAGGCCTACTCCCTTCGATCGCCGGGGTATGCGAGGAGCGTCGTCCCGGCGAGGGCCAGGGAAATCGACGGCAGGATCACTCCGAGGCGGATGTCAACGAGCTCCCATGCCTGGGCGGCGAGCATCGCGCCAACGACGATCCCCAGGTTCGACACGGCCGTCACGAAGCCAAACGCCCGACCGCGCCGGCCGTCGTCCGTGGCCCCGGCGAGGAGCGCGAACCAGGACGCTTCGAAGGCGGTCAGGCCGCCCCCACCGACGATCGCAGTCGCATACAGCACCGGACGCGGCAGGGCCAGCGCGAGCGCCAGGGTGAACGCCACGACGGGGATCACGCCAACGATCGCCATCCGGCGCCGGCCCGTGCGATCGGCCCGGCGGGCGAGCCACGGACCCAGCGCGACGCTGCCGAGTCCGAACATGGAGAAGACGATGCCCACCTCCGCCTTGGACCAGCCGAGGTTCGCGGTCGCGAATGGGGCGTAAGTCGTGATGAACGCGCCGAATCCCGACATGAGGGCGAGGTTCGAGACCAGGAGAATGGCCAGCGGCCGCCGGGCGAGCGGGGCGGTCGACAGGGCATCGGAAGCGTCGGCGGCAGTCAGGGCCGGCATCCCATCCGCGGCTCCCGCGAGGTCAGGCGTGGCGGTCACGGACGCGCGTCGAGGCCGGGGCAGAAACAGCGCCGCGCCGGTCGCCAGGGCGCTCGTAAACCCGACCAGGATGAACGGGACGCGCAGGTC
Source organism: Candidatus Limnocylindria bacterium (assembly GCA_035637675.1). GTDB lineage: Bacteria > Chloroflexota > Limnocylindria > Limnocylindrales > CSP1-4 > C-114. Next base: position 3,960 of record DASPWU010000056.1, read on the forward strand.
GGAGACGGCCGCCAGGAGGCCACCGATGGCCGGTCCGAGCACCTGGCCCGCCGCACCGGCCGCGGACAGGACCCCGTTGGCGAACGCGCGCCGGGCACTCGCCGTGACCTGGGTGACGTACAGGCGCTCGGCGACCTGGTTGAGCCCGGCTCCCAGCCCGGCCAGGGCCCGGAACGCGACGAGCGGGACGGCCGCAGCTGCCGTCGCGATGAGCACATTCGCGGCCGCATAGACGCCGATCCCGGTCGGGACCAGGCGTCGCGCGGGGAAGCGCTCCGCGAGGAACCCGCCCGTGAGCTGCCCGATGGCGTTGGTCACCCCGAAGGCGGCCGTCAGAAGCCCCAGGACGGTCGGCGAGGCGCCGAGCTGGGTCGCGTACAACGGCAGGAGGGGCAGCATCACGGCCATGCCCAGCTGGGTGATGAACG
>DASPWU010000057.1:0-7930 GCA_035637675.1 Candidatus Limnocylindria bacterium
GGTACCCACCCGGCGGGCACGGACCCGCGCAGGCAGATGTGGGCCGCCGACCGGCCATTGCCCCTGATCAGCCCACGGTCGGCTCCTCCATGAAATACTCGATGAAGTCGCTGCAGCGGCCATCGTCGGTCAGCCGGACGAGCCAGACGTTGTAGAAGGTCCGAGCGGGCCTCCCCTCTGCAGCCACGTAGCGCGTGACGCCTCGAGTGACGCCCAGGGCGCCGTTGACGGCGAGCGGCTCGAACTCCATGGTCCAACTCGACGGATCGTCCGGATCCTTCAGCCATTGCTCGACGATGTCACCGCGGCCCTCGGCTCGCTGCTCGGGCGTGTCCCAGGGATGCCAGCGATACACCGCGTCCTCGGTGAACAGGTCGGCAGCCTGGCCCGCATCGTTGCTCCGCCAGGCGCGTTCGTATCGGTCGATCCAGTCGCTGAGCGCGGCAAGCGTGGTCACGACTCCCTCCATCCTGTGCGATGGCGTCAACGTCGGCCGCGAGCATGCCATCGACTGTCATGTATTGCGCCGGCCTCGCGCTCGATGAGCGAGCACCCGAAGGACGGCCAGTTCGTCCCTGCGCGTCATGATCGGCTTGTCGGCCTGTCCGGCGGCCAACGCGGCGAGCTGGCCGCCCGTGTCCGGGGCGAGCGAGCCGTCGAGAAAGGCGTCCAGCACCGCCGGGTGGACGTAGCTCTGCCGGACGACGGCGGGCGTGTTGCCGAGTCGGTTGGCCACGTCCCGCATTGCGGCGACGACCTGCCGCCTGGCGAGGTACTCCTGTGCATCCTGGTCAACCATCCGGAGCGCCCGGCAGGCGAGTGCCGTCGCGGCCCAGGTCCGGAACGTCTTCGTGGTGACCTCCGAGTCGGCGATCTCGCGGAGATAGTCGTTCACGTCCTCGGACGCGATCGGGTGGCTCTCCCCGTCGACTCCGACGTACTGGAAGAGCTCCTGGCCGGGCAGCTCCTGACAGCGCGCCACGACCCGCGCAAGCCGCCGGTCGGACAGGCCGACCTCGACGGCCTTGCCCGACTTGCCGCGGAATCGAAATCGCAGCCGAGAGCCCTCGACCCGGACGTGCCGGCCCTGCAGCGTCGTGAGCCCGAAGGAGCGGTTCAGGCGCGCGTATTCCTCGTTGCCGACCCGGATCAGGGTCAGCTCCAGGAGCCTGGTCACGGCGGCCAGGACCTTGGTCCTGGACAGCCCGGGCCGGGACAGGTCGGCGGCAACGCGCCGGCGGATCCGCGGCAGGGCCCGCCCGAACTCCACGAGCCGGTCGAATTTCGCCCGGTCCCGACGCCGGCGAAACAGCGCATGGTAGCGGTACTGCTTGCGGCCGCGGGCATCGCGACCGGTTGCCTGGAGGTGTCCGGCCGGATCCGGGCAGAGCCAGACGTCGGTCCAGGCCGGGGGGACGGCGAGACCCTTGATCCGATCGAGTGTTTGCCGGTCACGAACCGGGTGATCGTCGGAGGTCAGGTAGGTGAACCCATGACCGGCGCGCCGGCGTCGGATGCCGGGCTGCGAATCCGTGCTGAAGCGGATCCGGACCGGGTCGCTATCGGGACGTGCCCCGGTCCTCCTTCTCGAGCCGGTCGCCACGGTCGCCCTCGCCTCTGTGGGAGATCGCCTGGGCTTCCTTCCGGAGGTCCTGGCCGAGCGACCGCCCGACCTCGTCGACTTCGTCGATCCGGCCGGCATCGTCGCGGCGGATGTAGCGCTTGTCTCCCTCATGGGGCTCGATGAGCTCACGCTTTCTGGCCGGCATGGTGCTCCTCAGACTGACAACAGGCGATCGAAGAACGAGCGGTAGCGGCGCAGCGCGATCCGAAGATCCTCGGTCGAGGCCTCCTCGCCCTCCGCCAACTGCCCTTCGAGCCGTCGTCGCTCGTCCGCGAAGGTCCGGGCGAGCTGCCGCATCACCTCGGCCACCAGGGCGTCGGCCTCCTGGACGGCCGCCCTCGGCTCGTCCACGAACCCCGTCTGGACCTCCGCCCAGCGGGAGCGGTAGCTTGATGCCTGGTCACCGCCGAACAGGGGCGCGCTCGATTCGCCCTCATCGGCGCCAGCCGGGCTGCGATCGGGTGCGCCGCGATCGCGTGCTTTGCGATCGACTTCGGCGACCATGCGATCGGCGCGGGCAGCGCTGCGGTCGGCGTCAGCGGATGGCGATGCTCCGGCCTCGGCTCGTCGCTCCGCGGCCTGGTCCGCGTCAGCGGACGGCGAGCCTCCAGCCTCGACTCGTCGCTCCGCGGCCTGGTCGGCAGCGGCCTGGTCGGCAGCCGGCTGTCTTGCCGACGATGCGGCCGCCACATCGGCGGTCGTGACGGCCTCCGGCGTGGCTGGCGCGGCCTGCCTTGCTCGATCCGTCGCAGGGGCCGGGCGCTGGTTTGGCTGATCCTCGGTGCTCCGGTCCTCCTCGGCCTCGGGCTCGCGGACCGTAACGTTCTCGGTCATCGTCGTCCTCCTGTGGCCTCCACCGGCTGGTCGGCCGGGGGACCGGTTCGATCACTGGTGCCCGTCACGTCGCCCGTGCCGAGCAAGTCGCTGAACAGTGCCCGGTAGTGGACCATGGCCCGCCGCAGGTCCTCGGTGTCAGCCTCGCCCGCCGCCTGGCGAGCGGCGATCGCATGGGCTTCGCGGTAATGCTCGACCACCGCCGCGTGGGCCACGGACAGGTCTGCCGCCCGCTGGTCGAAATCGCCGACCGGATAGCCGCGAGCTGCCATGACCTCGCCGACCAGCCGATCGGCCTCGCCGACCGCGCCCGGTGGGTCATCGACGAACTGGCTCTGGACGGCCTTCCACGCACTGGCATACCGGGTTGCCTCGTCCGGCCGAATCTCGCGAATGTCGAAGTCCTCGACCCGTCGCTGGCGGGCCTCGAGCTCGGCCTCGGCGCGGCGTCGGTCGTCCGTCTGGCGAACGGTCCGCTCGTACTCGGGCCCGAAGGTCTCGCGGAGGCGCCGGCTGCGGTAGCGGCCGATGAGCAGGATCGTGACGAGGGCGAGCGCCACCAGGAGCGCGGCGAGCAGGATGAAAGTCGTCGTTTCCATGGCATCCTCACTGTGTCGTTGCCCACAGGGAACCCCGATCGCCGTTCCAGCGGTCAGGACCGCGACCGTGTTGGCGTGGCAACCGCGTGACAGCCCGCCGCCTGACGAGCCGATCTGCGAGATGCGACCGGGAGGAGCCGACCCTCGCGGCGCCGGACCGAGTACGCTGGGCCGGATGGCCGGGCACCACGCACGAGTGCGCCGATGGCGGTAGGCAGCTGGCCCCGGTTCGGGCGGGACGCGCCGGGAGTCGCGTGGCGGCCGTCGCCCGACGTGGCGGCCGAGAGCCGCCTGGGCCGCTTCCTGCGGGCGACCGGCGAGGCCGATCTCGAGGGCCTGCAAGCGAGATCGGAGCAGGACCCCGCGTGGTTCTGGGCGGCAGCGGCCGACGACCTCCAGCTTGCGTGGCAACGCCCGCCGCGCGAGGTCCTGGACGTCTCGGACGGCGTGGAATGGGCGCGCTGGTGGACGGGGGGTCGCTTCAACTACGCCGCCGCGGCCGTCGACACGCGTGCCGCCCGAGATCCGGATGGCGCCGCCGTCACCTGGGAGGGCGAGGAGGGCGCGATCCGGCGCCTGACGAACGGTGAGCTCAAGGCCGCGGTGGACCTCGCGGCGGGCATGCTGGCCCACCGCGGGGTCCGGCCCGGAGATCGCGTGGGAATCCTCCTGCCGATGCTCGTCGAGACCGCAATCGCGGTGCTCGCCCTCGGTCGGCTGGGCGCGATCTACACGCCGATCTTCTCCGGCTACGGTGCGCCGGCGGTCGCCTCCCGGCTCCGCGACTGCCAGGCCTCGCTGCTGATCACGGCGGACGGTTTCCTCAGGCGCGGCAGCGCCGTGCGCCTGAAAGAGACAGCCGACGCCGCCGCGGACGAGACGCCGTCGGTCCGCGAGGTGCTGGTCGTCCGCCGCCTGGGCGAGCGGATCGATCCCCCGGCCTGGCGGCCCGGCCGCGACGTGTGGTGGGACGACGCGATCCGCGATCCCGCCGTCGAGCCGCTGGCCGAGGCGCCGGAGACGGACCCGGAGAGCCCCTACATGATCATCTACACGTCGGGCACCACCGGCCGGCCGAAGGGCGCCGTCCACGTCCATGGCGGCTTCCCGGTCAAGGGCGCCCAGGACCTGGCCCATGACTTCGACCTGGGCGGAGGCGACAGCCTGTTCTGGTTCACCGACCTGGGCTGGATGATGGGGCCCTGGGCGATCTCCGGCGCGCTGCTCCTCGGCGCCACGCTGGTCATGTACGAGGGCGTTCCGGACACTCCCGCCCCCGATCGCCTGTGGGACATCGTAGAGCGCCATCGAGTCACGCATCTGGGCCTCTCACCCACCGTGATCCGGGCCCTCATGGCGCACGGCCCGGACCCGGTCCGCGCCCACGACTTGTCGAGCCTGCGAGTCCTGGGCTCGACGGGCGAGCCCTGGAACCCGGACCCCTGGTGGTGGTTCTTCCGGGAGGTCGGCGGGAAACGCTGCCCGATCGTCAACTACAGCGGCGGCACCGAGGTGAGCGGTGGAATCGTCGCCGGCAATCTCCTGAGCCCGATCAAGCCATGCTCGTTCGCGGGGCCGAGCGTCGGCACCGCCGCGGACGTGATCGGCCCGGACGGGTCGAGCCTTCGGGGCGTCGTCGGCGAGCTCGCCATCCGCCAGCCGCTGCCGGGCATGACCCGGGGCTTCTGGCGGGATCGCGAGCGCTACCTGGAGAGCTACTGGCAGCGGGTGCCGGGCACCTGGGTGCATGGCGACTGGGCGCTCGTGGACGAGCACGGCTTCTGGTATATCCAGGGCCGGTCGGACGACACGCTCAAGGTCGCCGGCAAGCGCGTCGGTCCGGCGGAGGTCGAATCGGCCGCAGTCGCCCATCCGTCCGTCCTGGAGGCGGCCGCGATCGGGGTCCCGCACGAGGTCAAGGGCGAGGCGATCGTCGTCTTCTGCGTCCTCCGCCCCGGCGAGACCGACTCGCCGGACCTGCGCCAGGCCATCGGCGCACGCATCGTCGAGGACCTCGGCAAGGCGCTCAGGCCGGAGTCGATCGAGATCGTCGCGGCTCTGCCCAAGACCCGGAGCGGCAAGGTCATGCGGCGGGTTGCACGGGCTGCCTACCTCGGCCTGGATCCGGGCGACCTGTCCGCCCTGGACGATCCGCTGACGGTGGAGGCCATCCGGGTCGGGGCTCCGCCGCGTCGCTAACGATCCCCTGGCCGCGCCGTTGCAAGCTGTGCATCACTCTCGAGACATCCTCGCTCGGTCTCGGCCCCGGTTACAGCAAGACGGACGATCGGTCACGCTGGCTATGCGAGATCCCGTGCGTGCGACGCATCGGCGAGAGGCGGGTGCGTCCTGCGCGCTTCCGTCCCGGCACCGAACGATCACCGACTCGTAACCGGACCGTCTCCCTCCGCCCCTTGGCCGGGCCCGGCCCGGGCGGCGATGCTGGCGAGCGCACGCATGTGGAGGTATCGACTGGAATGACCACGATCGAGCGGGTCCCGTCCGGGGTCGCGTCGCCCACGACCAACGTCGCCGAGGTCGTCTCGCTTGCGCGAGAGACCGGCGTCCTGATCGTCGACCTGCGCTTCGTCGACCTGCCCGGGCAGGCGCAGCATTTCTCGATTCCGGTCAGGGAGCTGAGCGAGAACCTGTTCATCGACGGGATCGGCTTCGACGGCTCGAGCATCCGCGGGTTCCAGCACATCCATGAGAGCGACATGCTGCTCATGCCGGACCCGACGACCGCCTACGTGGATCCCACCCTGGACGTGCCGACGCTCGTGCTGACCTGCGACGTGGTCGAGCCGGGCACGCGCAAGCCCTACTCCCGCGATCCTCGTCATGTCGCGCGCAAGGCCGAGCGTTTCCTGACCGAGAGCGGCATCGCGACGACGTCATTCTGGGGGCCGGAGATCGAGTTCTACATCTTCGACTCGCTGCGGTTCGGCCAGGCCGGCCACCGTGGCTTCTACGAGATCGATTCCCAGGAGGGCATCTGGAACTCGGATCGGAACACGACCCCGAACCTCGCCCATCGGCCACGGCCCAAGGAGGGCTACTTCCCGGTTCCGCCGCTCGACAAGTTCCAGGACCTCCGGTCCCGCATGGTCCTGAACCTGCAGGCGGCCGGCATCGAGGTGGAGGTCCAGCACCACGAAGTGGGGGGTCCGGGCCAGGCAGAGATCGACATCCGCTACGGGACCCTGGTGGCCACCGCCGACAAGGTGATGAAGTACAAGTACGTGGTCCGGCAGACCGCCGCCCAGGCCGGTCACGTCGTGACGTTCATGCCCAAGCCCCTCTTCGGCGACAACGGCTCCGGGATGCACACCCACCAGAGCCTCTGGCGGGACGGCACGAACCTCTTCTACGACCCTGACGGCTACGCGCTGCTATCCGACACCGCACGCCACTACATCGGCGGGCTGCTGCGGCACGCCAAGGCGATCCTCGCCTTCGCTGCCCCGACGACGAACTCCTACCGGCGGCTCGTGCCGGGCTACGAGGCGCCGATCAACCTGGTCTACTCGCAGCGGAACCGCTCCGCCTGCATCCGGATCCCGACCTACTTCACGACGCCGGAGGCCCGCCGCCTCGAGTTCCGCTCGCCCGACCCGACCTGCAACCCGTACCTGTCGTTCTCGGCCCAGCTGCTGGCCGGGATCGACGGGATCGTCAACCGGATCGAGCCGCCTCCGCCGATCGACAAGGACATCTACGAGCTGCCCGACGAGGAGAAGCGGGGAATCGACGGGACGCCCGGGTCCCTCGAGGAGGCGCTGGACGCGCTCGAGGCCGACCAGGACTTCCTCTATCGAGGCGACGTCTTCACCCCCGACGTCGTCGAGTCACACGTCGCGTTCCGGCGAGCCGGCGCGAAGGAAGTCGCTCTCCGGCCTCACCCGTACGAGTTCTACCTGTACAGCGAGCTCTGATCCGGCAGCTCGCCGTCACTCCACGGCCCGCTCCGGCGTCCGGTCCGCAAGAGCCTCTGCCGCGGAGTCGGCAGGGGCCGGGCTGGGCACCCGGTGTACCGGAGAGAGGAAGCTGACGAAGGTCGTGCGCTCGCCGAGCCAGATCGGCGCGGGCGTCGCCCAGAAACGGGCGAGGGCCTCCAGCCGTCCGGCATACGTCCCGCGCACGCGCACGAACGCGTGCCATGCCCTCTCGGCGTCCTCGACGTCATAGCCAGCCGCGGCCAGCCGGCCGTGGGCATGGTCGAACGCCATCCGATCCACGGTCGCACCATCGCCCGGCAGGCGGAAGTAGTTGCTCACATCCTCGACGAGGTGGCTGCCGACGCGCGTCATGAGCTTGGCCGACCCATGCGGCACACCGCGGATCGTGGTCAGGACCAGGGCTGCTGCGTCGAGCACCGCCCCGAGCGCGCTGATCCAGGACGCGTTGTCGTGGCTGGACCGGAAGTAGCACAGGATGGGATAGGCAACGTGTGAGTCGAGCACCTCGGCGGACCAGCGCTCCCACTCGGAAAAGAGGGTTGGCAGCTCACCGGCCATGCCCAGCCGCCCATAGGTCTCGAGCAGCGTGACGGCGGACGGCGGCGCCGTGGCGCGTGCCAGGAGCATGACGACGAGCGCTTCGCGACGCTGGAAGGAGCCATAGAGGGAGAAGAGGAACGTGACGGCCAGGGCGACGACGCCCAGCCCGGTCGCCGCCGCCAGGAGGGTGAACAGCCGGCCCAGCGGTCCGACCGCCACCGCACCGGCGGAGCCCAGGGTGAGGATGGAGTTGCCGCCAAGGTAGATCGACGAGATCAGGTCGCCAGGGACCGGCTGCAGGTCCGCCCGAACGGCAAACAGGACGAGCCCGTAGCCCACCGTCAGCAACAACAGCCAGGCCGCCAGGAGCATGA
>DASPWU010000058.1:0-6231 GCA_035637675.1 Candidatus Limnocylindria bacterium
CGACACGGCTCCTGCCCGGCGCCATGATGCATCCTGCGCGGTGCGTCGCGCCGAGAGAAACGGCATGATGCCGGCATGGCTGGCACGCTCGCGGGCGTCGACCATGCGCTCCTCGACCTCGGCGAAGGCCGCCGCCTCGAGCGGTTCGGATCGGTCATCGTGGATCGCCCGTGTCCCCCTGTCGGGCGGCTGCGCCGCAGCGACCCGGCGGCCTGGCGGGCTGCCGACGCCCGATTCGACCGAGCGACGGACGGTCAGCTCATGCACGCGGGCTGGACGACGAAGGACGGCCGACCGATCGAGCCATGGATCGTCTCCGAGGACCGCCTTCGCCTGGAGCTGCGGCTCGCGCCGTCCGGGCAGGTAGGCCTCTTCCCCGAGCAGGCTCCCAATCGAGCCTGGCTGCGCCGGCAGGTATCGCGGATCGTCGACGCCGCCGATCCGGCCGAGATCCCTGTGGTGCTCAACCTGTTCGCCTACACGGGAGCCGGGACGCTGGCCGCGGTCGCCGCCGGAGCGTCGGCCACGCACGTCGACGCGGCCCGGGCCACCGTGGCGTGGGCCCGTCACAATGCCGGGCTCAACGGGCTCGGCGATCGGCCCGTCCGCTGGATCGCCGACGATGCGGCGGCATTCGTCCGGCGCGAGGCCCGCCGCGGCCGGCGGTACGCCGGCATCGTCCTGGACCCGCCGAGCTACGGCCACGGCCCGACCAGGAACGACTGGCGACTCGAACGCGACCTGCCGGGGCTCCTGGCGGGCTGTGCCTCGCTCCTGGCGGACCAGGCGGGGTCGTTCGTGCTCCTGACGGCACACACGCCCGGCGTGGACGGGGCCCAACTGGCCAGCTGGCTCGAGGAGGCGCTCGGGAGCCGGCGGGACGGCCGGACCGAGTTCGCCGTGATGGCCCTTGACTCGATCTCCGGCCAATCGTTGCCGCTCGGATGGTCGGTCCGCTGGACGGCATGAGCGAAGGCCCTGCAGGCCTGACGAGCCCGTCGAATCCGCGGGTCAAGGCGGTCGTCCGCCTGCGGGATCGGGCCGAGCGCGAGCGAACCGGCCAGACGATCGTCGACGGCGCCCGCGAGCTTACCCGGGCGATCGGCGGCGGCGTCCAGCTCGTCGAGGTGTTCGTGTGCGAGCCCCTGGCAATCGGCGAAGAAGCGCGGGCGACGCTCGACGCTCTGGCCGCAGCGGGATCGGGCTGGACCCAGGTGAGCGAGGTCGTCCTGGAGAAGCTCGCCTTCGGCAACCGCGTCGATGGGATCGTCGCCGTGGTCCGGCCAGGCAGGCTGTCCCTGGGCGACCTCGTCCTCCCGCCGGATCCTCTGCTGGCGGTCGTCGAGGGCGTGGAGAAGCCCGGCAACCTGGGGGCGATCGTTCGCTCGGCCGACGGCGCGGGGCTTGACGCCGTGGTCGCCGCGGATGCTCGAACCGACGTCTTCAACCCCAACGCGATCCGGGCCAGTCTGGGGACGATCTTCGCGCTCCCGGTCGTGGCGGCAGGGACGACAGACGCAATCGCCTGGCTCCGCGAGCGCGGCCTCCGCATCGTGACGACGCGGGTGGATGCCACGACCGACTACGGCGATGCGGACCTGACGGGGCCCGTGGCAATCGTGCTTGGCTCCGAGGCCGGAGGGCTGACCGCGGCCTGGTCGGGCCCGGGCGCCGGTATCCGGGCAGTCCGGCTGCCGATGCGTGGCTCCGGGGACAGCCTCAACGTCTCCGCCACCGCGGCGGTCCTCTTCTACGAAGCCGTGCGCCAGCGCCGCCGCGCCACCGCCGGCTCACGACAGCCGCACAAAGAGGCACCATAGGCGGAGATCGAGGCACGTCCGGAGTGGGTGGGAGGCCATGCAGACGTTCGATTTCGTCATCATCGGCGCAGGGCCCGGCGGCGAGGCGGCTGCCTTCAAGGCGCGCGAGCTCGATGCCAGCGTGGCGATTGCCGATCGGCTCTGGTTCGGCGGCAGCTGTCCACACATCGGCTGCATTCCGTCGAAGAGCCTGCTCAACGCCGCCGCGCGCCATGCCGCCAACCCTGCGGCCTACTCCTGGTCGAGGGCGTCGCAGCGACGCGATTTCATGGTCAATCGCCCGCCCGACGGGGACGAGCCCGATGACTCCAGCCACGTCAAGCCGCTGGAGGAGGCCGGCGCGAGCGTCTACCGAGGGACGGCACGGATCTCCGGCCGGGGGCAGCTGGAGGTTCGGCACGACGACGCCACGCACCAGATCGCGGCCCGACACATCGTCGTGGCCGTGGGATCCACCACGAAGATCCCGCCGATCGAGGGCATCGCGCAGATCCCCTACTGGACGAACCGCGAGGCGACGCTTGCCCGCGAGCTACCGGAGAGTCTTCTCGTGCTCGGCGGCGGGCCCACCGGCTGCGAGCTGGCCCAGGTCTATGCGCGGTTCGGCGTTCCCACGACGGTCGTCCAGTCCGGCCCGCGCCTCATGCCCACCGAGCATCCGCGCAACTCCGCCGCGGTCCTGGCCGCGCTCCGCAAGTCGGGGGTCACCGTTCGCCTGGGCGTGCGCGCCCAGCGCGCTCGGGCCGGGGCGGGAACCGGCGGCGCGCACGTCGTCGACCTCGACGACGGCTCCACGGCCGAGGGCCACGCGGTCCTCCTGGCCGTGGGCCGGACGTTTCCGCTCGATGACCTGGGCCTCGAGCACTACGGTCTCGACACGTCCGGACGCGCACCGTTCCCGCACGACGGGCGCCTGCGCGTGGCGGACGGCCTGTTCGTGATCGGCGACCCCGCCGGCCCCGAGCTGCACACCCACCAGGCCCACTACCAGGGCGAGCTCGCGGTCCGCATGGCGCTCGGAGAGGACATCGCGCCCGACTACCGGGCGCTGCCGCGCGCGACGTACACAGAGCCGGAGGCCGCATCGGTGGGGATGAGCCTGGACCAGGCGCTGGACGCCCGCATCGACGCCTTCGAGCTCGTCGCCGACTTCCCCAAGTCGTCGAAGGGCTATTCCGTGGAGGCGGACATCGGCCACGTGACGATCGTGGTCGATCGCCGCTCTCGCCAGCTGGTGGGTGCCGCCATGGCCTGCCCGGACGCCTCGGCGGCGATCCACGAGTGCGTGCTGGCCATCAAGGCCCGAATCCCGGTGGAGGTCCTGGCCGAGACGATCCACGCCTTCCCGTCGACCTCGCGGATCTTCAACGGCCTGTTCGCCGACGCGGCGCGTCAGCTCCGCGAGGACGCGGTCGTCGCCGGCAAGGGCTGAGGGACCGGGCGGGCTGCGTCACGCTTCGTACTCGACCCTGCCGTCGAGGAGGACGAGACGGGGCCTCGCCTGCCGCAGCGCGTCGACATTCTCGAGGATGGCGCCCGGTACGACGATGAGATCGGCCCGCTGGCCCACGCTCAACCGGCCCCGGTCCGGCTCGCCGGCGGTCGCAGCCGGCGCGATGCAGGCCGCCCAGAGCGCCTGGCGAAGCGACAGGGCCTCCCGCGGGGCAAACGCCGGAGCGGCGGCCGGCCAGTGCGGGTCGCGGCGCGTGACGGCCATCGCGAGCCCTGGCCAGGGGTCCTCGGTATCGGCCGGAGCATCGGTCCCGAACGCCACGGTCGCGCCGCTCTCCACGAGGCGGCGCCAGGGGTAGCTGCCTTCGGCGCGATCGCCCCAGGCCCGGCGCGCCTTGGGCGCGTCGTCGGCGACGTGGTTCGGCTGCACCGATGCCACGATCCCCTGCGCCGCGAACCGGGGCAGGTCGAGCGCGTCGGCCAGCTGAACGTGCTCGATCCGCGGGCGGAGCGCCGTCCGCCCCGCCGTCGGCGCCAGCGCGTCGAGGGCGGCCCGCAGGGCTCGGTCGCCGATCGCGTGGATCTGCGTCGCGATCCCGGCAGTGGCGGCTCGCTCGGCCAGCTCGGCCATCTCGTCGGGGGGCGTGACGAGGAGACCCAGCGGACCCCCGGGAGGCTCGCCACGCTCGGGATCGGCCTCGTACGCGGCGAGGAGCGCAGCGGTGCGCGAGCCCAGCGTCCCGTCCCCGAACAGCTTGAGCCAGCCCACCCGGGCCCGGCCGTCTGCGGGATCAGGGCGATCGCCCATCCGATCGCCGATCCGATCGGCCAGGGGATCGCCACTGCGCAACCCCCGGGCGATTGCGACGTCCAGCGCCCCACGCCGCAGCCCGGCGTGGACCCGGATCGGCAGCCGGCCAGCCTGGGCCAGGCGCCCGATGGCGGCAAAGCCACGCTCGAGCGTGCTGTCCATCTCCAGCTCGCCCGGGTCGTGGACGGCAACCACGCCGAGGGCCAGCAGCCGACGGGCGTAGGCCTCGATGCGGTCGGCCAGCTCCTCCCCGGCGGGGCTCGGCGCGAACCGGGTGACGAGCAGCGTGGCGTCCTCGTGGAGAACTCCCGCGGGGGCGCCGTCGACCAGCCGGCGGATGACGCCGCCGGGCGGATCGGGCGTGTCGCGCGACATGCCGGCCAGCGAGAGGGCCCGCGCGCTCACCCAGACGCTGTGGAGGTCGTGGGCCCACAGCAGGACCGGCCGGCCGGGCGCAACGCCATCGAGATCCGCGGCCGTTGGCCAGCCCCCCCAGCGGCCGGCGTCCCAACCACCGCCGCGCAGCCAGCCGTCGTTCTCGCCGAGGTCCTCGTGCGCCGAGCGGACCAGCGCCAACCCGGCTGCCAGCGAGGGTGCCGTCTCCAGGTCCACCTGGCCGGACGCCACGGCCGCGTCGGCGAGATGGAGATGTGCGTCGGTCAGGCCCGGCAGGGCGATCTCGTCGGGCGCCAGGTCCAGGCGCGCGGTTCCCGGTCCGATCACCGGTTCCACGTCCTCTGCCCGCCCGACGGCGACGATCCGGGCGCCACGGATCGCGATCGCATCCCACATACCCAGCGCGGTTGCCCCAGCCGCCCCAGCCGCGCCGGCTCTGGCACCTGTGGGGTCGGCCGGCGCATCGAGCGTGACGATCCGTCCTCGGACGACGAGGTCGGCGGGCATCACGCCTCGACGGGATCCGCGAGCAAGCCGGCCAGACCTGCCTGGTCGAGGCCGTTGCCGATCCCGAACGCGAGCGCGATCCTCGCCTTGGGGCCGTTGAGCGAGCCGGCCAGCATCGCGCCGGCCCGGACCCAGGTCCCGCCGCCGCCGGGAAAGGCGTAGCCGGTCCCGGCCCAGCCTGCCCCGGTCCGCGAGACGAGCACGACCGGGATGCCGTGGGCGATGGCCCGTTCGCCGGCCACCAGCAGCTCGGCCGAGGTATTGCCGCTGCCGGCAGCTGCCACCACGATGCCGCGCGTGCCCAGGCGCACCGTGGCGTCGAGCAGGGATCCGTCCGTGCCCGCCGCCGACGTGATCAGGTGCACGGGTTCGGCGGCGCTCGCCTGCGCGACGTGACGACGGCCGGCGCGCCGGCGCCCGAGGACCACGCGGTCGCGGCCGACGACGGCGAGCGGTCCCAGGTTCGGGCTCTGAAACGCCGTCGGCGCGGTCGCGTGCCGCTTTGCGACGTCGTCCGCAGCGTGGACGGTCCCCGCCATCACCACCGTCACCCCCTCGCCGCGCAGGCTCGGGGACGCCGCGGCCCGTACCGCGTCGCTCAGGTTCGCCGGCCCGTCGTAGCCCGCCTCGGTCGAGGAGCGCATCGCGCCGGTGACGACGATCGGTGTCTCGCCCCCGTGCAGGAGGTCCCAGCAGAAGGCCGACTCCTCGATCGTGTCCGTGCCCTGGACCACCACCACGCCGTCCACGTTCGGATCGGACGCGGCCTCTCGAATCGTGGCCCATAGCTCGACGAGGGTCGCGATCGTGAAGTGGCTGCCCGGCAGCCGTCCCCAGTCGATCGCGACGACGTCGGCGTTGTCGGCGAGGCCAGGCGTGCGTGCCAGGATCGCCGCGCCGTCGAGCGTCGGCACGTTGCCGCCGGCCACACGATCGTACGCCATCGAGATCGTGCCGCCCGTGAAGACGACGGCGACTCGGCTCACCGGCGCTTCATCGGCGACGCACCGGCGATTCACCGGTCCGCTCATTCGGGTCGGGCAACGACGGCCTCCCGCAACGGGGTGGACTCTGCCCGCCGGACGGTACCCGTCGTCCCTTGCTCCATCCCGTGCGACATCTTGTCGTATTGCAGCCGCCCGCGCCGCGTCCCCACCCGCCACAGCGCCGCCGGCACGGCCACCAGCCAGATGCCGCCGAATGCCGCGGCCCGCACCGCCCGCCAGCCGCGCTCGGCCGGCTCCA
>DASPWU010000059.1:0-61261 GCA_035637675.1 Candidatus Limnocylindria bacterium
TTACGAGGTGCTTCGCTCCACCTCGAGCGGAGGACCGTACGAGCTGATCGGCTCGGCGAGCGATCCGACGTTCACCGATCCGAGCGTCAGCGAGGGGATGACGTACTTCTACGTCGTCCGCGCGGTGGACCTGTCGTTCAATCGCTCGGCGAGCTCGCCCGAGATGAGCGCAACTGCCAGCCCTCGGCCCGTGACCGTCGTTTTCACGGCCGAGGTCCCGGCGACGACCGACGGCACCGGCCGGTCGGTCAACATCGCCGGGACGCTCAGCCGCCTTGAGGGCGGCCTGCCGGACTGGAACCCGGGCGCCGCGCATCTGACGAGGCTGGACGCCACGCACTGGCGGATCCAGCTGACCGGGCTGGAGGGCACGCAGATCGAGTACAAGTACGTGCTCGACGATGGCAACTCCGACTGGACGTATGTCGAGAAGGACTCCGGCTGCGGCGAGATCGCGAACCGCCAGCTGACGCTCAGCTATGGCACGACCGGCACGCAGGCGGTCGGCGACCTCGTCGCCAACTGGCGCAAAGTGCCGCCCTGCGCGGATTAGCCCTTCAGACCGGTCAGGCGCGCCTCCACCTCGGCCTCGTCCTCGTCGGTCTCCAGAGAGGCGAACTCCTCCTCGATCGAGGATGCCGAGACCTCGGCCATGCCGCGGGCCATCGCCTCCTCGCGCCGGATTCGCTCCTCGAAACGGTTCAGCTCTGAGGTCGGGTCCATCACGGACACCTCACGCACGGCCGCCTGGACCTGACGCTGGGCGCTGGCCATCTTGGCTCGCGAGACGAGCTCGTCACGCTTCTGGACCAGCTCCTCACGTTTGACGCGCAGCTTGTTGAGGCCGTCCTTGAGCTGTTCGGTCAGCGCCGTCTGCTGGGCGATCTGCGTGTCGAACGTCTTGACCTGGCCCTCGAAGCTGATCTGTCGGCGGATGGCGATTCGGGCCAGCTCGTTGAAGCGCGTGGCCTCCTCGCCGGTGCTCTCCCTGGCCTTGCGAGCGGCGGCGGCCGCCTTGTCGCCCCATTCAACCGCCGCCTGCTGTGCCTCGCGCTGATCTTCCTCGGTCAAGCGCAGGTTGCCGACCGTCTGGGCGACTGCCTCCTCCGCCTCCGCAATGTTGTTCGTGAAGTCGCGGACGAGCTGATCCAGCATCCGCTCCGGGTCCTCCGCGCCGTCGAGCATCGCGTTGACGTTGGCTCGTACGAGCTGACCGATCCGGCCCAGGATCGTGGTCTGTGCCATCTCTGTGTACCTCCAGTGCTCTAACGGAATGCTCGTGCTGTGCCGATTGGGTGCCTGACCGAATCCCGCAGGCGGCCGTCACCAGCCGCCGCCGCGTGCCCTTCCTCCGCCTCCTCCTCCACCAACACCGCCGAAGCCACCGCCCACGCTGCGTCCGCCGCCGCCGCCCCCGAAGCCGCCAAACCCTCCGCCTCGCGGGACGCCAAAGCCACCCCCACCTCCACGTCCCCCACCGCTCAGGATGCCACCGATGATGCCACCCAGGATGGCGGTCCCGATGTCATTACCCCAGCCTGGATCGCGCGACCGACCCTGCCACGGTCGACCACGCCCGACGGGGTACTGCCTGCCGTTGATGATCACCGTTCCACCGTAGCCGGCGGCATCAGTCTCCCCGAACTCGTCGCTCGCCAGGCGATACGCCTCATCCGCCTGAGCCAGCGCCTTCTGGGCGTGGGCCAGGGAGGCGACGGCGTCGCTGTCGCGCAGGCTGCGTGCCTGCTCGAGCGCGGCCTGCGCGTCCGCCAGCCGCGTCCGCGGGATACGGCCCACGCCATGACGACGCGCGGTGATGTAGTCACTGGCTCGATCCACCGCCTGGGCGGCGGCCATCGCCGCGGCATCGGCCGCGGCGAGCGCCTTGGCGCGGCGTTCCTCGCCCTTCCTGATGCGGAGCAACGCCGCGTCGGCCGCCGCCGCTGCTTCCTTCGCCAGGCGGTAGGCCAGGACGAGGTCGTGCCGATCGCCGGACGCCGCCTCCTGGGCAGCTGCCAGCTTCGCCTCCGCCTGTCCGACGTCGGCTTCGCCGGCTCCGTCCGTCGTGGTCGCCAGCGTCGAACGAGCTGCCGCCACGTCGGTGCGGGCCGTGGCCAGCGCGTCGGGGAGCTGCCGCCGCGCCTCGTCCAGCGCGTGGGCAGCCTTGTCGACAGCGTCGAGCAGCGCCGCCGCCTGGGCTGCCGCGTCCTGCGCGGCCTTGGCGGCGCGCGCAGCGCCCGCCTTGTCGCCGCCCTGCACGGCCGCCGACCCAGCGCTGGACGCCTCGCGGGCGAGGCCGATTCGCTTGCGCGCCTCCACCACGTTGCCGCGCACCGTGGCCGCGCTCGAGGCAGCCTCCGCCTGCAGGGATGCAAACACTGCATCGCTCGGAGGGAGGCGCCCCTCCACCCTCACCAGCTCGTCCGGCAGGCCGGCAAGGATCTCCGGCGCTCGACGCTCCAGGTCACGGAGCTCTCTGAACCGCTCGGTCTCCTTGCCGACGAGCTCCTGTGCGCTGGCGCAGCGAGTGACGATTTCGTTGAACATCCGTTCCCGCGTCGGCGGATCCTCGGGTACCTCGTCGTCGAGCTGCTGGCGCACCTTGAAGGCAGCCTGGAGCTCGGCCCGGGCCTGGCCAAGCGCCGCCCGGAAACCCTCCACAGCATCGGCTCCGAACTCCGCCTCGGCGAACCCGAGCTCCTGGTCGTCCTGCCGCAAGAGCTCGTCGGTCTGGACGAGAAGCACGTTCGCCTTGCGTGCCAGCTCGCCGGTTCGGCGGTCCCGCTCCTCGGCTTCCTGGTGCGTGGCCCGCCAGCGGCCGAACCACCAGACCAGAAGCACCCCACCGGCGACGATGAGAAGGATCGGCACGAACCAGGCCAGCCAGCGGAAATCGGGGGCGGCCGCTGGCTCGGTGACGCCGCCCCCACCGCCTGCGCCGCCACTTCCACCGCCTCCAATCGGAGCACCGACCGACGCCTGGCCCAGCGCCGCGGCCCCGTCCGCCACCGCCTGGCCCCAGGCGCTCTCGCGCAGGCGCGGCTCGACCGAGTCGGCCAGGATGGCGTCCAGCTCGCCGTTTGTGACCGAGTCGAGCAGGGGCCCGACCCAGATGGCATCCCGCCGGTCGTTGACGGCGACCACGAGCAGGGCATCGTTGCCACCCAGCCCATTGGCCTTCGCGACCTCGTTGGCATAGTCGGGGGCGGCGACACCTTCGGTGGTGTCCACGAGGAGCGCCCAGAGCTGGATGTTGCGGTCGGCGTCCAGCCTCCGGATGCCGTCCTCCGCAGTCGAGCGGTCCGCGTCGCTCAGCACCCCGGCCAGGTCCGTGACACGGCCCTGGAGCCTGGGGGTGTCCTGCGCGGCGACATCCACGGCCGTCATCGCCGTGATCGCCGTGATCGCCGTGAGCCCCACCACGACGGCGAGACAGCACAGCGCGTGGTGCAGGTGGTGACGAAGGGAGGGAACGGGCATGTTCACAGGATATCGGTCTGGCCCAGGCAGGCCGACCTCGCGTACCCACGGCCGCAGGCTCGCGGTCCCGAACGTCTCGCCACACGTACCATCCGACACCCCGAGTCTGCCCAATTGGCACCCACGAAGTGAACGGGCGTCGCACCTGGCCGATAATGCTCCCGAGATGCCCGACCCCAGAAACGCCAAACGTCCAACGATCCGCGACGTCGCGAGACGGGCGGGAGTCTCCCATCAGACCGTCTCGCGGGTGATCAAGGGCGAGGACACGGTCATGGAGGCCACCCGCGACCGCGTGATGGCCGCGATCAGCGAGCTCGACTTCGTTCCCAGCGCCATTGCCCGGAGCCTGACCTCGGACCGAACGCATACGCTGGGCATCGTCACGTCCGACATCGCCGACCATTTCTTCGGACAGGCCGTGTCCGGCGCCGAGGCCGAAGCGCGGCGACAGGGCTATTTCGTGATCATCGGCAGCGTGGAGGAAACACCCGGTGACGACGAGCAGGCGTACCTGCAGCTCCTCCTCCAGCGGCGCGTCGAGGGGATCATCCTGGCCCGGCCGATGCTGGGCGAGGAAGGGAGCCGTCGCCTCGCCGCGGCCGCCTCCCTCATTCCGCTGGCGGCCATCGGGCCGCATGCGGACATCCAGGGCATCGACGTGGTCGACATTGACAATCGGCAGGGTGCCTTCGATGCCACGAGCGCGCTCGTCGAGCACGGCCACCGCCTGATCGCGACGATCACTGGCCCCCTCGACTGGGCCTCGGCGGAGGCCCGGCTGGAGGGCTATCGCAACGCCCTGCAGGCCGCGGGCCTGAGCCCATCCGGGAGCCTCGAGGTGCCAACAGCGGGCTGGGGCCTCGACGAAGGCCGGGAAGGAGTCTCGCGGCTTCTCGGCGCGGGCGTGGAGTTCACCGCGATCTTCGCCCAGAGCGACCTGCTTGCCATCGGGGCCATGACCGCACTGCGAGCTCACGGCTTCCGCGTCCCCGACGACATATCGATCGTCGGCTACGACGACATCCCGGTTGCGGCGTTCCTGGATCCGCCGCTGACCACCGTTCACCAGCCGATGCGCGACGTGGGGGCGACGGCGGTCCGGCTCGTGCTGGACGAGATCGCGATCGAACGAAACGGCGGGCGAGACGGCGACCGTCCGCCGCGCCGGGTCTCGCTGCCGGCGTCACTCGTGTCCCGCGCGAGCGTCGCCCCGCCGCGTCCGCCCATCAGGAGCTAGTCGCAGCGGCCCCCCCAGCGCCGGTCGGCTCGAATTGGGGCAGCGCAAGGCCCTCAGCCCCGGGGCGGGAGGCGATCAGGGACGGGTCGCTGGCAAGGAGATCCAGGCCGATCCGTGCGCGGCGAACGCGCTCCCTGCTGCAGGCCACCGCCACGGCCTCCAGGTGTCCGCCGGCGGGATACAGGTTGGGCGCGTTTCGCAGCCCGAACTTCACATACACGGGCGCGGTGACCCGGACGATCTCGGCGATCTCCGCCAGCCGGACGAAGCCGCCGAGGTCGTCCGGAGCCTCGACGTACACATCCAGCGGTACGTCCGTGGCCGTCCGGAGGGCGGCGAGCTGGGCCAGGCTCAGATCGGTTGGCACGTTGATCGTGCTGGCACCCAGCGTGACCAGCACCCGAACGGCGGCGGGGTTTGCGGCCGGCAGCATGACCGACACCTTCGCCTGCATGTCCGGCGGCAGCACGCCCGCGGCGAGCATTTCGCCGAAGAGGTAGAGCGCCCCGATATCGGCGAGCAGGACGCTGCGAATGCCGTGGTCGGCTGCCCGCAGGACGTCCTCCATCATCGCCACCAGGCCCTCGGCACCATGGGCCGTCGGGGCCATGACCGCCCCGGCGGACGAGCGAGCCATCGCCGAGTTGACCCAGGAGGCGTTCGGGCGGGCGAAGAGGCTCACCTCGATCCCGGCCTGGCGGCCCAGCTCGCTCATCGCATCGAGCTCCGCGTCGGTCAGCATCAGGACGCCGCTGCCTTGTGAGACGCGATGGACATCTACCTTGAACCGCTCGGCCTCGCGGATGATCGCCTCCAGGCAGGCGGGGCCCTCCGTGCTCGGAATCTCGATCCGGTAGTGGGCGCCGTCGGGGAACCGCTTCGTGGAGGTGGGCAGCGCGCCCAGGTCGCCATCCGGCAGGCCGACTCGGCCGAGGAACGCCCGCGTCCTCGTCATGTCGGTCGCGAGCCGGTGCTCGCCAGGGCCCGGGCGCGAGCTCGCGATGTGGCGGCCATGGCGTGTCTCGTGACGAGGACCTTGATGGCCCGCGCGGCGGGATCGCGAGCCGTCGCCACGGCACGCTCGAAGTCCGCCAGGCCGAAGCGGTGGGTGGCGAGATGCCGCGCCTCGAGCATGCCCGCGGCGAAGAGCTGGATCGCCCACTGCCAGCCGTCGGCCGTCGCTCCGAACACGCCCTGCAGCCGCAACTGACGCAGCGCGATGGCGTCCGGGTCGATCGTCGCCAGACCGGCGCCCGAGATGCCGGCGAGCACGACGGTGCCTCCTCGGCGCGCGAGCCGGACCGCGCTGGCGGCGCCCTCCGGGCGGTTCGCGGCCTCGAACACGAGATCGAACTCCGCCTCCAGCCGCTGGATGGTACCGCCGTCACGAGCGTCCCAGGTCTCGGTGGCTCCCGATCGGCGACCGGCCTCCAGCCGCTCGGCGCGGGTGCCCAACAACGCCAGGCGTCGGGGGAAGGTCGATCGGAGGATCGACGTGGCAAGCAGCCCGAGCGTGCCGGCCCCCACGACCGCAACGGCCTGGCCCACCCGGAGGTCGACCCGAGCGAGACCGCTGCAGGCACATGCCGCTGGCTCGAGCAACGCGGCATGCTCGGGGTCAGCGGTCTCCGGCAGGCGGTGGAGGAGTCGCTCGGGCACGCAGACGAACTCGGCGAAGGCGCCCGGATGGGTGAACCCGGTCTCGGCGTACCCCGTCGTGCAGAGATTCGATTCGCCGGCTCGGCATCGATCGCACCGCCCGCAACCGCGGATGCCTTCCGCCACGACGAGGTCGCCCAGAGCCACGGCCGAGACACGTGGACCGACCGCAGCCACGCGGCCCGACCATTCGTGTCCGGGAACGACGGGGTAGCGCACGAATTGGGCCGGCCGCCGGCCGTCCAGGAGCTCGAGGTCCGAGCCACACAGGCCTGCGGCTTCGACCGACACGAGCGCCTCGCCCGGCCCCGGCTCGGGCTTGGGAACCTCGGTGAGACGGACCACGCCCGGCCCGTCGACCACGACCGCGTGCATCGAGGTTCGGACCGTCATCGGTCCCGCCTGCTTGCGGTGCGGGCGGCGAGCCCTGCTCGCTTCGGGGTTGCTGCATCGGGCCTGGCCCGCTCCTCGCGACGCAGATGCCAGCCCTTCCGGAACAGGTCGAAGTGAACCGCCTGCCGGGGATGGTCGCGGATGACCTCCTCGTCGAGGGTCACACCGAGCCCCGGCCCGACGGGCAGGTCGAAGTGGCCGTCGACGACCTCGGGATTGCCGGGAGCGACCGCTTTGACGTGCGGATCATCGAAGTCGTTGAAGTGCTCGAGCATGAGGAAGTTCGGCGTCGCCGCCGCGAGATGCAATGCCGCCGCCGTGGCAACCGGGCCGCCGACGTTGTGCGGCGCGACTGTCACATAGTAGGCCTCGGCCCAGGCCGCGATCTTGCGCGTCTCCGCGATCCCGCCGCACATCGTGATGTCCGGTTGGACGATGTCGGCGGCCTGCAGCTCGAAGAGCTCGCGGAAGTCATGCCGGGTATGGATCCGCTCACCGGTGGCCACCGGGATCGCGCATCTCGATGACACCTTGTGGAGCGCCCTGAGGTTCTCGGGCGGAACCGGCTCCTCGATCCAGCGCGGCTTGAGCGGCTCGAGGTCGCGGCTGACCGCAATCGCCGTCGCCGGCGTGAAGCGCCCGTGCATCTCGACCATCACGTCCGCGTCGGGCCCGACAGCATCCCGGACGGCCTCGACGAGCGCGATCGCCCGCCGCCGCTCGACCGGCTCGAGGTCGCCCGACGCGTCGCCGAATGGATCGAGCTTGAGCCCGCGATAGCCGCGCTCGACGACCCGGCGGGCGGCGGCGTGGAATTCCTCCGGCGTTCGTTCCACCGTGTACCAGCCGTTGGCGTACGTCCTGATCCGGTCGCGAACGGCTCCGCCGAGCAACCGGTAGACGGGCACCCCGAGGGATTTCCCGAGGATGTCCCAGCAGGCAATCTCGATGACGCTGATGCCGGACATGGCGATCTGCCCGGCGCGCGCATAGTCGTGGCGCCACATCCGCTGGACGAGCGCCTCGATCTCGGTCGGATCGGCTCCCAGGACGTAGTTGGGCACCGCCTCGGCGAGGTAGCCGAGCAGGGCATCCGTGTGATTGATCATCCGGACCTCGCCGACGCCTTCGAGGCCGTCGTCGGTTCTGACGACGACATGGGTGAGGTTGCGCCACTTCGCACCAAGGACGAGCGGCCTCACCTCCGTGATCCTCACGGCACCGTCCTCACCGGGTCCCCCGGTCCCTGTCGGCCGACCGATCACGGGGCGTGAGGAGAGCCACGCCGTATGGCGCCAGCTCGATCGAGCCATCCACGGCCCGGCCCGCGAGATGATCCCAGGATGGGACGGGGAGCCTGACGAGTGCCCGCTCCCGATCGTGATTGATGAGCACGATCGCCTCCCCCTCGGGACCGCCGCTTCGCCGGGCCGCCTCCACGCCCGGGGGCGTCTCGAGGACCGGCCGCAGTCCGGCCTCTGCAGCCACCCGCGCCAGGACGAGATCCTGGAGGCCCTCGTCGAGGCAGGCGCCCACGAAGTACACGCGCCCATCGCCCCAGCGCCTGAGGGTGACCGCCGGATGGCCGTCGAGCCAGCCGTTCGACGGACCGTAGCAGGCCATGATCTCGGTCGCCGGATCGATCACCTGGAGGCGCTCGGCCCACAGGCGTGCGAAGCCGGACGTGCCCGGCGGAAAGACCCCACCGTCCGCGAGCACCGGAACGGGATCGAGGAGCGGGAAGAACTCGTCGACCTCCACGCCGGCGATGGTCGCGAGGGGCCCCGGCTGGCGGGCCGGAAGGAGCGCGTTGTGGTCGTCCTTCATGGCGGTCCGTACGGTGAGCACAAGGTGGCCGCCGGACTCGACGTAGCGCCGAAGGGCGGCCGCACGACGCTCGGTCATGACGATCAGCGCGGGCGCGATGACGAGGTCATACCCGTCGAGTGGCGCGTCCGCGGAGATCACGTCGACGGACACGTTCCGCGCCGCCAGCGGTCGGTAGTATTGGCGCAGCAGGCCGACATAGTCGAAGTCGCGGTGGTGCGGCTGCCAGCCGATCGACCAGCGGCTGTCGTACGAATTGAGGATGGCGGCGTTCGCGCGGGGTTCGCTGCCGGCAAGGATGCCGGAGGCGGACGCGAGCTCCGCACCCAGCCGCCGGATCTCCTCGAAGATCGGCCGCGGTCGCCCGGACGGATCCACGATCGTGCCGTGGTACTGCTCCTGGCCGCCGGGGGCACTCCGCCACTGCCAGTAGAGGACGGCGTCCGCGCCATGGCCGATCGCGTGCCAGGCCATGGCCCGCGCCTCTCCCCGGTCGGTGACCGTATTGATCGGTCGCCAGTTGACGCTGCCCGGCTGCGTCTCCATCAACCAGAAATTCCGCCGCTTCAGGCCTCTGATCAGGTCGTGGGCCGCCCCGGACGTCAGGTGATCGTGACGACCCATGCCCACGTACCAGTCCCAGGCGGCGATGTCCAGATCGGCGGTCATCTCGTAGTGGTCGTAGCCGTCGTACCAGTCCATGAAGTTATGGGTCACCCAGGCCGTCGCCGGCACGAGCGGCCGAAGCGCATCGAGCTGCAATCGCTGGAAGCGTCGGTAGCTGGCCGTGACGAAGCGGCGGAAGTCGAGCAGGAGGCCCGGGTTGTGGAAGGCAGGGAGCGGCTGGGAGCCATCCGCGCGGGCCTCGCGCGGGATCGGGATCTGGTCCCAGCTGCCGTAGGTCTGGCTCCAATAGCGAGTCGACCACGCGTCGTTGAGCGCATCCAGCGAGCCGTAGGCGTCGGCCAGGTAGGCCTGGAACCCGGCGCGGCACCGGTCGCAGTAGCAGGTCCGGTTGTACTCGTTGTCGAGCTGCCAGCCGATGACACCGGCATTGGCGCCGAATCGGCGACCCATCGCCTGAACCAGCCGGGTGCTCGCGGCGTGGAACTCGGGCGAGTTGACGCAGTAGTGACATCGATTGCCGAACTGGACGCGATGCCCGGAGGCATCGACGGCAAGGACGTCGGGCTGGGCCGCGACGAGCCACGCCGGTGGGGCGGCGGTCGGCGTCCCGACCACGGTCGCGATGCCGTTCTCTGCGAGCAAGGCGATGGCCCGCTCGAGCCA
Source organism: Candidatus Limnocylindria bacterium (assembly GCA_035637675.1). Classification (GTDB taxonomy): domain Bacteria; phylum Chloroflexota; class Limnocylindria; order Limnocylindrales; family CSP1-4; genus C-114. The sequence goes on from DASPWU010000059.1 coordinate 9,890, forward strand.
GTCGAGATCCCAGCGTTCGGGCTCGGGCTGCAGGCTCGACCAGGCGAACTCCCCGACACGTACGACCGTCATGCCGGCCTCGGCCATGAGCCGCACGTCGATGGGCCAGCGATCCTCGGGCCAGTGCTCCGGATACCAGGCGGTCCCCAGGTGGATGGCTCGCCGGCCGTCGCCGCGGATCGCCGTCATCGCGACGGCGCCGCTTGCCGGCAGGAACGCCCCGGGCTCATCGCGCCGTATTCCTTCACGAGCCCTCCTGCCGAGCATGTGCTGGCCTGCTGATGCCGCCGCGACCCGGCCTGTCATCAACCGGCAGTGATCCTCATCCGTGCGAGGTGACCGGTAACATATGCATACTCGGCCTGTCAAGAGTGGCCGCGCCGCACGACAGGCTGAGGGCTTGACAATGCCCTCCAGTCCTCCTATGTTACCGGTCACTTTCGCAGGCGGTCGGGGCCCGAGCGACCACCGCGACGAGTCGGCAGGCGAGGCGGAGGGATGCGGCAATGAAGTCTTCTGACACGGTCGGGGCGCCAGCACGGCAGGGCCCGCCGGCCACCAACGACTGGCTGGATCGACCGGACCCCATCACCCGCCGGGCGATCCTCAAGGCGATGGCGGGCGCCGCGGGGGCCGTGGCGCTCGGCTCGATCGCGGCGGCATGCGGTGGCGCCGCGACGCCATCCGCGCCGGCTGCGTCTGGCGTGGCCTCGGCCGCCGCCGCCTCGCCGTCGCCAACCAAGAGCGGCCCCGTCAAGCTCGTGCTGATGACCGACCCCAACGAGTTCAAGGCGGAGGAGCTCAAGCCATTCCTGGACGCCCATCCGAACGTCAAGGTGGAATTCATCAAGAACGACCTCGCCCGCTTCCAGGCCATGGTCGCGGCGGGCAATCCCCCCGACGTCTTCCGCGTCCAGGCGGCCGGGATCCCGCAGTTGATCGCCCGCAAGCTGCTCCTGGATCTCCAGACGTACTTCGACGCGAGCAAGCTCCTGAAGCCGGCCGATCTGGCACCGGCCAACGATTCCTACAAGTGGGATGGGACGAAGATCGGGCAGGGGCACCTCTACGGGATGGTCAAGGACTGGTCGCCGGACTACACGATCTTCGCGTATACGAAGGCCTTCAGCGATGCGGGGGTTGCCGTCCCGAGCGATGCCGAGCCGCTGACGTATCAAGCCGTGTACGAGCTCGGCAAGCAGGTCAACAAGAAGACGGGCAACAAGCGCGTGTACTGGGGTTTTGCCCATTCGAACGCGTACGACTGGATCGACCGGACGGCGATGAACATGCTCGCCGAGAAGGACCAGAGCCTGTACGCGGCGGACTTCACCAGCATCAACCTGAGTGCGAATCCCGACGCAAAGAGCGTGTTCGAGTTCCTGTTCAAGCTGGCCAAGGAAGGGCTGGACCAGAACCCGGCCGATCCGAGCCCGTCATGGGTGGGCGCCGACTTCACCAACGGTCTCGTCGCCATGGTCCAGTACGGCTACTGGTTCAGCGCAATGGCCGAGAGCAACAAGACGAAGGGCAAGGTCGTCATGCTTCCGGCGCCGACCTGGGCCGGCGTCCGTCGCGACCCGACCATGACGGCCACCGGCTGGGTCGTCTCATCGCATACGAAGGAACCGGACGCCGCCTGGGAGCTGTTCGAGTGGTACATGGGCGGTCCGCCGGCCGAGGCGAGGGCCGGTAGCGGCTGGGGAGTCCCCGGGCTCGTGTCCCTCTACGGACGGATGCCGCGGCAGGCACCGTTCCAGCAGCAGGTCCAGAAGGTCCTCGAGGGCGAGCTGGAGAACAGCAGCTTCGTCCTCCAGTACAACCCGTACCTTTCGGAGCAGGCGGCAGCGGCGGCCTACAAGAAGCACATCGAGACCGCGCTCAAGGGGCAGATCGGATTCGACGAGATGCTGAGCCGGATCGAGAACGACGTGAACCAGGCAATCCAGGAAGGCAAGGACCGGATCGGATAGGCTCGCCCGGTGGTGAGTCGCGACCGGCCGGCTCGCCGCACGCACGCGGATCTCGAGGTCTCGAGCCGGCCGTCGGGAACCTGGCCCGACCTCGAGGTTCGGGCGAGCCACGGGAGCACTGCCGGCGTGAGGATCGCACCGACCAGGGTTTCGCCCGTCGGGCTGCGCCGTCCCCGGCTGTCGACTCGTCGAGCCCGGCACGCGCTCGCGTTCTACGCCTTCGTGACGCCGTGGCTGCTGGGCTTCGTCGCCCTCAGCGCCGTGCCCCTGGGGATGGGCCTGTTCCTGTCGTTGACGAACTTCGACGGGCTCAATCTCGACTCGTTCAGATTCGTTGGCCTTGGCAACTACGCGCGAGTCCTACGCGACCCCGACGCGATCTATGCCCTGGGCCGGACCGCGATCTTCATGACCGTCGTCGTTCCGCTGGGCCTGCTCATCCAGCTCGGGCTGGCCTTCGTCCTCAACGAGCCGATCCGCGGGCGCGGCCTCTTTCGGACCCTCTTCTTCCTTCCCTACGTCATCCCGCCGGTCGCCGCCGCGTGGGTCTGGAAGGCGATGACCGCATCGGACGGCGGGATCGTCAATTCCTTGGTCGGGCTGGTGAGCCCAGATACGAGCGTGAACTGGCTCGTCGACCAGCCGACCGGAGTCCTGGTGTCGTTCAGCGTATGGGCGGGAGCCGGGGCCGGGATGGTCATCTTCCTGGCCGGCCTCCAGGGCATCCCCACGGAGCTACGGGAAGCCGCCCTGATCGATGGAGCGACTCGCTGGCAGGCGTTCCGCAAGGTCACGCTGCCGCTCCTCACGCCAGTGATCTTCTTCCAGGTCGTCCTGAGCCTCATCACCGCCCTCCAGGTCCTGGTTCAGCCGATCCTGCTGGCACCGGGCCTGACGGACCTCAGCGCGGTCCCGCCCCGGGACAATTACTTCTTCGCCGTTCACGCTTACAACCAGATCTTCCTGCAGCAGCGCTTTGGCTACGGCGTGGCGCTGCTGTGGATCCTGTTCGCAATCGTCCTCGTGATGACGGTCGTGCTCTTCCGCACCAGCCGGCGCTGGGTCGTCTACTACGAAGTCGAGCAGTAGGGAGATCGGGTGAGCTTCGCGGAGCGTCGACTGCGGGCGAGCTTCGTCTACGTCGTTGTGCTCGCGGCCGCGGCCATCTTCCTCCTGCCGGTCTTCTGGACGATCTCCAGCTCGTTCAAGACCCTGCCCGAATTCGCCTCGGGCGTGCTCTTCCCGGCCAAGCCGGACGGTAGCAACTATCAGCAGGCGCTGACGCTGATCGACTTCTTCAAATTCGCTGGCAACTCTCTGGTCCTGGGGGTCCTGTTCACGGGACTGGTCGTGTTCTCGAGCGCCCTGGCCGGTTACGGCTTCGCTCGGCATCAGGCCCCGGGCCGCAACACGCTCTTCCTGCTGGTGCTGGCCACGATGATGGTGCCGCCCTTCGTGACGTTCGTCCCGCAGTTCGTGCTCTTCTCACGGTTGGAGCTGACCAACACCTATTGGCCTTGGATCCTGTGGGGCCTGGCCGGCAGCCCATTCCACATCTTCCTGTTCCGGCAGTTCTTCGCCAACTTCCCGCGGGAGCTGGAGGACGCGGCGGAAGTCGACGGCTGCGGATCGCTGCGCATCTTCTATGCGATCTTCCTGCCCAACGCCGGGCCGGCGATCGCCGCCTCGGCGATCTTCGCCTTCACCTGGGTCTGGGGCGATTACCTGTTCCCGATCCTGCTGCTGAGCCAGGACAACACGACGCTGGCGGTAGCGATGGCCAACGGCTATCGGGACCCGTTCGGCAACCCGTACATGACGGTCACGATGGCCGGTGTCGTCCTCTACAGCCTGCCATTGATCCTCGTCTTCTTCCTCGCCCAGCGACTCATCATCCAGGGCATCGTGACGACGGGCCTGCGCCGCTGACGGCGTGGCGCCTTACTCCAGAGGCAGGAGGTCCGGGTTGGGCTCGTTCTCGGGGCCCGGCGGCGGTTCGGGCCTGACGAATCCGGCGGCCGCCTCCTCGGTCTCGGCGAGCTTGATGTCGAAACCTGCCTGGTGGGCCAGCTCGTCGGTCCGTTCGCGTAGTGCCGTCACCTCGGCGGCGGCCCGCGCCGCTTCGATCTTGGCCTCGGTGATCTGGTCGTCGGACATCGGCGTGTCGTTGATGCGCGCCTGGAGATCGAACGCCGTCTCGAATGCGGCGTCGGCGCGGGTTCGTATGTCGGTCGAGCGAGCTCGTCGTCGCCGGCCTCGCGCCACATCCCGGCCGCATCCACAAGGAGGTCCGCCCGACGATCGATGTCGTCCGCCTTGGCTTCGAGTCTCTCGCCCTCGGCTCGCAGTCGCGTGGCATCAGCCACGCCGCCCAGCTTCTCCACGCTGTCGGCAAGATCCTCGACGTTCTCTGCCTCCTCATGGACCAGGGCTGCCTCGTCGCGGAGCTCGCCTGCCTTCTCCATGTCCAGCTCAGCGTTGCTCGCGTACTTGTCGGTCGACTCGTCGTCTGCCATCACCCGTCCTCTCGTTCCGGGCGAGTCTACTCTCGGGTCCGGTCCGCTCCGTCTCGGCGCAGAGGACGACATGGTGCCGCCGAGTGCATCAGGCGCAGCCGGGGAGGACGATCGTCGGCGGCGTTGGCGGCTTGAGCTCCTCGGCGGCGGTTTCGGCCCGTTGAGCGGCCACCGCGGCCTCGCCGCGACGACCTGCAGCGGCCGCCTCGACCGCGCCGCCGCGTCCCACGAGCGCCGTCACCGCCCGACCGACTGATGGTGCGAACGCTCCCAGGTAGACCCCGCCGAGAACGAGCGCCCCGCCGATGACGTACGCGGGCGTGACCGCCTCGTTCGCAAGCGCGGCCGCTACGGCCACCGTCACGAGCGGCATGAGCAGCATCACGTAGCTCGTCGCCGACGCCGACCAGCGCGCGATGACGTAGAGGAACAGCGAGAAGACGCCGACCGAGCCGACGAGCGACAGGTAGCCGATCGCGGCGACTGTCTGTCCCTCCACCGGGAGGGCGTGCCGCTCGCCGGCGATCAGGGAGAGCAGGAGCAGGATTCCGCCGCCGACCCCCATGGCGATCGCGTTGTTCGCGATCGGATGGCACTTGGGGTAGCGCTTGACGACCACGTTCGACTGCGCCATGCAGGCAGCCGCCGCGACGATGGCCAGCATGGAGACCAGCGGAACGGCCACCCCGACCCGGTCGCCGAAGACGACGGCGATCCCTGCGATGGCGACGAGCGCTCCGATCAGGCTCTGCCAGCGGAAGCCCTCCAATCGCTCGGCGACCGCCAACAGGAACGTCAGGAGGGGCACGAGGGCGAGGATGATCTGGCCCAGGCCGGCCGGTGTCCTGACGAGCCCCCAGTAGATGAAGCCGAACGCGCCGGCGAACCCGAGCAGGCCATACAGGACACTGCCGGTCAACGCCGCTCCGCGCGGTATCGGCACGCGCCGGATCGCCACGACCCCGAACAGCAGCGCGGAGGCAAGTGCAAACCGGATGGCCGCGCCCCAGAATGGCGCCAGCTCGTGGTTGCTGAATCGCACGGCCACGCCATTCACGCCACCAAGGACGACGATCGCGATGAAGGCCAGAAGGGTCGATCGGTCCGGCGTCCAGGAGATCGCCTGCGAGATCGCCTGGGAGCCTGGCGGGCGGCGCACCTGCGCAGTCTAGTTCCGTAGGGCAGCCCGCACCGAACGTCCTGGGCGTGGCGCGTGCACTGGCCGCGCGCGAGGCGACGCTCCGACTCCTGGCCTGAGGGCCGCCGATCGATCGGTGTCCGGTCAGGATGCCGTGGCGTCCTCCGCTCGAAGCTCGGCCGCCGCCTGGCGAACCGCCGCGAAGATCGGCTGATAGCCGGTGCAGCGACAGAGGTTCCCGGCGAGGGCGTCTCGGATGGCCTCATCCGATGGGTGCGGATCGGCCGCCAGCAGGGCCGCAGCCGAGATGAGCATGCCCGGCGTACAGAACCCGCACTGGATGCCGCCGGTCTCCAGAAAGGCCCGCTGGAGGGGGTGAAGATCGCCCGATGTGCCGAGGCCCTCAACGGTCGTGATCGTGCGGCCGGCCGCCTGGAGCGCGAGATACGAGCATGCGTTCACGGGACGCCCATCGATGAGGACCATGCAGGCGCCGCACTCTGAATCGTCACAGCCTTCTTTCGGGCCAACCAGGCCCAGGTCGTCGCGGAGCAGGCGGAGCAGGGTCCGATGCGGCTCGACTCCTTCTCTGTAGGCCACCCCGTTCACGGTCAACTCGAGCGGCACGACGATCGGCTCAGGCATGGCCTCAGACCTGCTGGCCGTGCGCCCAGCGAGACGCCGGGATGGGAATCGGTTCGCCCGCGGCCCGCCTGGCTGCGGCGGCAAGTGCCCGGGCCACCACGACGCGGATCATCGCCTCTCGATAGCCGGCCGACGCTCGCACGTCGTCAATCGGGCTGGCGGACTGCGCCGCGGCCTCGCCGGCGGCCCTGAAACCGGCGCCGTCCGGTGGGCGGCCAACCAGCAGGGCCTCGGCGACGGGGGCCCGGACGATCGTGGGCGCGACCGCCGTGAGCGCGATCCGCGCCTCGCGAATCGAGCCCGCGCCATTCCCGGCGACGGTCCCCGCGCCCTGGGTCGACCCATCGAGCACGACGACCGCGGTGGCTCCGACCACCGCGATCTCCATGGCGCCCCGGTATTCGAGGCGCACATACGCACTGCCGGATGCGGCAGGAAGCGCCGGGACCCGGACCGCGGTCAGGAGTTCGCCCGCCCGCGCGGACGTGTGGCCCGGGCCGGTCGCGAGCTCCGCCACCGCGATCTCCCGGAATCCGGCCCGCGAGCGCAGCGTCGCCACCGCGCCGGCGACGATCAGCAGGCCCACGGTCTCGGCGGCCGGCGACGCGTTCATGAGGTTGCCGCCGAGCGTGCCCGTTCCCCGGGTGGCCGGGGACCCGACGATCGCGGCCGCGTCGGCCAGGGCGGTCCAGCCGCGCCGCACCTGATCGGCCGACGCAAGCCATGCATGCGACGTCAACGCGCCCAGGACGAGGGCACCGTCGTCGTCCAGGCCCTGGCCGGCGAGCTCGGCGATGCGGTCGATCGCGACCAGAGAATCCGGCAGCGACCGCCGTCCCTGGCGGGCGGCCACCACGAGATCCGTCCCGCCCGCAACGGGCCGCGCCTCGGCGTCGGCCGCGAGGGCCGCAAGGGCGTCTTCGAGGGCGACCGGCGCCGTCCAGCGGTGGGTCACGCCCGCTCCTCTGCCCGCGTCGCCCCCGGCTCTCCGGCGGGTGCCAGCGGTCCACCCGGGTCCGACGCGCCATCGCCCCCGTCGTGCATCGCCCGCCAGACACGCTCGGGGGTCATCGGCAGGCGACGCACCCGGTGGCCCGTCGCGGCGGCGATCGCGTTGGCGATGGCACCCGCGGTCGGGATGATCGGCGGCTCGCCGACGCCCTTCGCACCGTACGGGCCGCCGTTGACCGCCGGCGCTTCGACGAATGCCACGTCGATTGACGGCGCGTCGGCGGCCGTGGGCAGCTTGTAGTCAAGGAGCGTCGCGTTGCGCTGCCGGCCGTCGCTGCCATAGACCGTCCCCTCGGTCAACGCGGTCCCCATCGCCTGAACGACGCCGCCGGTGATCTGGCCGATGGCGCCACGCGGGTTGAGGACACGGCCGACGTCGTTGACGGCGACGACCCGGAGGACCCGCGAGATGCCGGTCTCTCGATCGACGCTGACCCGGGCAGCCTGGCAGAAGAACGTCGGCGAGGCGAACGCCTCGAACCCGAGGCGCCCGACGCACGCCGTCGCGTCGTGGTCCGGCATGGGCGGCGCCGTGCCGGAGCCCGCGCCGAGGAGCAGCTGGCCGTCGTCCTGGACCTTGGTGGCGACTGCGGAGATCGTCACCCGCCGCTCGGGGCTGCCGGCGACCGACAGGCCCCCGTCGTGCAGCTCGAGATCGGCCGGGGCGGCCTCGAGCATCTCGGCCGCCGCGGCGACGAGCCTGGCTCGCACCTCGCCGGCTGCCTCGACGACCGCCCGACCCGCGTTGAACGTCGTCTGGCTGCCCGAGCTCCCGCCGTCGTACGGTCCCGCGTCGGTGTCCTGGTAGGTGATCGCGAAGTCCTCCGGCGCCATGCCCAGCACGTCGCCGGCGAGCATCGCCAGGGCCATCACCGCGCCCGTCCCGTTCTCCTGGGCGCCGGTCACGATCCGGCCATGCCCATCGGCGTCGATCCGGACGAATGCGCCCGACGGGCTGGGCATGGAGAACCACCAGCCCGAGGCAAGGCCGATCGACTCGCCCGGCTCGAGAGGCCCGCCCCAGCCGATCCTGCGAGCGGCCTCATCCAGCGCCTCGAGCGCACCGTTGGGCTCGAAGACCTGGCGGGTGGGGCCCTCGTCGCCGGCCTTCACCAGGTTGCGCCGGCGGAACTCGAGCGGATCGAGTCCCGCCCGGGCGGCGAGGACATCCGTGTGCTGCTCGATGGCCCAACAGGTCTGCGGGCCGGTGGGTGCCCGGACCGAGCCCGAGGGCGTCCGGTTGGTGTAGACGAGTCGCGCGTCGAGATCGAGATTCGGGATCCGGTACGGCCCCACGGCCTCCATGCAGGCGATCTGGCCGAGAACCGGGGAGTCGGACGCGTAGGCTCCGCAGTCGAGCAGCAGCCGGCCACGGCGGGCGACGATCGTTCCGTCCGCGGACAGGCCGCTCTCGACGTCGACGACCATGCCATGGCCGACCTTGTCCGGCATCGTGAACTCCTCGCGCCGGGTCAGGACGATCCGGACCGGGCGACGGGCGGCGCGGGCGAGCGCGGCGGCGTGGGCCTCGTAATGGAAGTCGCACTTGCCGCCGAAGCCACCACCCAGGTGGCTCACGACCACCCGTACCCGGTGCTCCGGGATCTCGAGCGTCTCGGCCACCATCGCGCGGGCGGCGAACGGGACCTGGCTGGACGAATGGATCGTCACCCGGTCGCCGTGCCACTCCGCCAGCAGGGCATGCGGCTCGATGGGCACCGGGTGGATCATGTCGGCCACGTAGCGCTCGCGGACCACGACGTCGGCGCCGGCCAGGGCGGCCGCGGCGTCGCCCTTCACGATCGTCGAGCGGGCGGCCATGTTCCCCTCGGCGACGATCTCCGCATGCTTCTCGTAGCTGACCCAGTCCGCGTGAACCAGCGGGGACCCGGGTTCGAGGGCGCGTTCCACGTCCAGGACCAGCGGCAGGTCCTCGTACTCGACCTCGATCGCGCCGAGGGCGGCCTCGGCGACTTCTGGCGTGGCGGCGGCTACGGCGGCAATCACGTCGCCCTCGTAGCGGACGACATCGCGGGCAAACAGCGTCCGGTCGGAGACGAAGCCGAACGAGCCATAGCGGCGATCCGGCACGTCCGCGGCCGTGATGACGGCAAACACCCCCGGCAGCGCCCGCGCCCCGGTCACGTCAAGGCGCCGGAGCCTGGCGTGCGCCCGGCCGGCAATGAGCAGCCGGCCGTGCGCGAGGCCAGCCGCGGCAAGGTCGGCCGTGTAGAGCGCCTGCCCAGTGGCCTTGGCCGGGCCGTCGGCCCGCGGGAACGGGCGCTCGATCGAGACGACCACTCCATCACTCCTGCGTCACGTCCGGCTGACGCCGGTGAGCCTCAACGATAGACCGACACAGGCGGTGGGGCATGGCAGGTCCGCACCGTGATCCGAGGAGCACGAACCATCGGCAGACCCCGTCACCGAACCGTCACGGGAACGCCATCGGGAGTTCATGTCGCCGGCCCAGGATGACCGCCGACCCGGACCGCAGCGGTCCAACCGCACTGCAACAGGAGGTACAACGTGCGCACGATCCCGTTCAAGAGGCTCGGCTCCATGATCGCCGCGCTGGCCGTCGCCCTGTCGATCACCGCCGGCGGCGCGTCGGCGGGTGGCCCGCCGTCGATCGGTTTCTACGTCGACGGCGATCTGTACCGGACCGTCGGGACGCCGACCGACTTCACGAACACCGGCGCGCCTGCCAGCTCCTTCGAGACGATCTACGCCCTGGGTGCCGGGCTGGTCAACGTCGCCGAGGCAGGACCCGGCCAGCCCGGCTTCAGGGGCGGACGCTGGATGGTCCTGCCGATCACCTGGAACACGACGCCGACACAGCTGACCAGCAATGAGCAAGTCGCCGAGTACGCGGCGAACGACTGGATCACGATCGGGACGACTCCGGTCAAGGAGTTCGAGTGCCCGGTCATCCCCGTTGCGGCGAGCGCCTGATCCAGCATCGAGAGCGGTGGCCATCCGCCGCTCCCCATCCCCAACCGGCCCGGCATCAGGCCGCCCTGTCTGCCGCCCTGTCTAACGTACCGGGCCGAAACCGTGCAATCGACGTATTCCGGCCAAGCCCGTTCACGACCTAGTCTGTAGACCCGCCGGTTGCCTGCTGGCCCGAACCGCGGTTACGACGCCCGCCCGATGGTCCCTCGGACGGGCGTCCTGCATTCTCTCGATGTGCTTGCCCGGTCTCGGGCCGCTCGGAAGACGGCCCGAGCAGCCGCAAACCAACCCCCAGGCAGATGGCGGCCCCGACCGCCAGCCAGCCAGCCACGCCCAGGAGGAGGATCCCGAGAACGACGGCCGGAGCTACCGATGGGGCGGCTGCACGCACCTCGGCCAGCTCGACCGCCAACGCGTCGAGATCGGTGGACAGGGTAGCCATGGATCGACGGGTCAGGTCGACCCGGGGACCGGTCGCCCCGATCGACTGCGCGGCCAGGTCGGCTCGTTCAGCGGTTCGGGCGAAGGAATCGGCGAGCGGCAGAAATGGCTGCTGGCCGAACAGGCTGACCCTGAGCGAGGCGGAGCCATCTCGCATGGTCCCCGCCAGCTCGGACAGCATCGCGCTCGTCTCCTGGGTGGATGTTGCCGTGGATTCCAGCGCTTCGTTCGCCGCTCGGGTCGCCCGCGCCCCATCGGCGACGCTCATCTGGGCCCGCTGAAGCGCCTCGTCCAGGCTGCCTCCGAGGCCGCCTCCGCCAAACAGGCCCATGACAAGGGAGATGACGAAGGCCACCGTGGGCAGGAGCAGCGCCAACCCCACGGCGCCCTGGGCCACGAGGACGCGGCCGAGCCATCGCGTCCGACCCGACCGCCCGACAGGCGACCTGGACGTGGCAGGCGAGGTGGACGTGGCAGACAAACCGGAGGGAGCCATCAGCGGATGCTCCTGCCTCTCCCGTTGCGGCCGCACCGGTAGCTCGGTTCCGCCAGGGTACGGCAACGTGACGGACGCCTTGCAAGGTGCCCGGAATGTGAGAGGGGGTGGGGAGGTCGTCCGCGAGTCGTGCGTGACGGTACGTTTCCGTCTGCACGGGCCGTGTCCTGGCTCAACGCGGCGTCAATCACGATGGGAGGCATTCCATGAGCGTCAACACCAACGACCAGCCCGGCCGGACCCGGTCTGCCGAAGCCGCGGCGGATTCCGCGTCCCGGACTCGTGACGCGATGATGGACGACGTTCGCTCGGCGGTCGAGACTGCCCGAGAGACCGCCGCCACCGCCGCGGCCCGAGCTCCCGAGATGGCCAATGCCACGCGAGGCGCGATGACCGAGGCGATGCGTCAGATGGAGGCCGGATCGGACCAGGCGTTGACGACCGGCGCCGCCTTTGCCCTGGGGGCCGCCATGGGCCTGCTCGTGGGCGGGGCGCCACGACTCCTGGTCGTCGCCAGCCTCGTCCCCGTCGCGGCAGCCGGCATGATCCTCCTGGACCGCCGAGGGGCCACCGCTCGGTCGCCCCGCTAGATCTCGGGGCCGCACTCCGTCAGCCGCGCCTCGCAGCGCAGTGACGGGTGCGCGGCCCGGCATCGCACCGGCCGTACAGCTGGGCCCGTGCAACCGGACTGCAAGTCGACGGGCAGTCGTTGACGTTTCCTCAGCGGCAGGTCGGGCCTAGGTTGGGCTCAGTCGTCGAAGAATCGACGGGCACTGGAGCTACGACTCATGGTCAACGACATGCTGCCGGGGAACGGGTGGGCCACCACCGAGGAGCCGGCGCGGTCGCGCCCTAGCCCGGACGTCATCTATCGACGGCTGACGGTCGAGGGCTGGGGGCCGCGTGAAGCGGGCAACCTCATCGCGCATCTCGAAGGGCTGGGGCCCGCCAGATTCGGCTGGACCGTCCGGGAGATCGACCACCTGATCTTCCTGCGCCGAATGGTCGACAGCGGCCGCGTCGGCCGCTAGGCGGCCAGATCGTCTCCGCCGACCAGGAGCCGCCGACGACCCTGACTCGATGATCGTCTGACGAAGCGCCCGCGGCGAATGCGTCGCGGGGCCGCCGTCGGCGCTGGGGTCGGCGTTGGGCTCGGTGATGGACTGGGCTCGGGCGGGCACTTGTGCCCGTGACACGTGACCTCCTCCTCCGGAGGCGGCTTCGGCTCGCACGGGCCCGCGATCGGCCCGCCCCAGCCGTGTCGCCCGAACAGATAGGCGGTTCTCGTTCCTTCGGGGCCCGTCCGACCGGAACCGCCACGGGCCCGTCGCATCCAGTTCGCCACGTCCTCGTCCCAGCTGGCGGGCCCCAGCTCGGCCTGGACCAGATCCACCGCCCATTGACCGCAGGCGCGGCGGTACATGAGACCCGGGCGATCGATCGCGTGGGCGCTGCCCGGCTGCGTGCCGGTGATGAACCATTCCTGGGTCCTCTGGCGGGTCCACGGGCCCGGCTTCCCACCGGTCCAGGCATCGATGGTTGTCTGTACGACGCCCCTGGGCGGGCGGAAGGCGGCGATGGGCGTGCGACGACTGTAGTCGCGCATGAACGCCTGCCAGACTCGCGACGGACCGTCGAGCGAGGTGACCTCCCGGCCGCGTGGCTCGGAATGATCGCTGTTGCCCATCCACACGCCGACGACGACGCCCGGTTGCTTCGGTGACTTGGGTGGAGCGAGGAAGCCGAACGTCGTGAAGTCCCGTGTTTCGTTCGTCGTGCCCGTCTTGGCCCCGGCCGGCCTGCGCGCACCGTGGGGACCGTTCCTGACCGCCAGGGCCTCTGCCCAGATCGGGTTCTGGGATGGATCCGTGTTGCCGGCCAGGACATTCGTGATCAGGAAGGCCGCCTGCGGGCTCAGGGCCTGGACGACGTGCGGCTCGAAGCGATGCACCAGCGTGCCGTCGAGGCGATCGATCTCCAGGATCAGCCGCCGGGTGGCCAGCTGGCCGCCGTTGGCGAAGGCGCCGTAGGCTGCCGTGAGGTCGATCGGGTGGAGCTCGACGGTCCCGATCGCCGCCGAGAGACCGGCCTGGGTGAAGGCCTTCGTGCCGCCCATGAACGCGATGCCGAGTGCCTTGGCCTGCGCCGCGACCGCCTTGTTGGATACGCGCTGCATGGCCCGGATGGCCGGGATGTTGAGGGAGAACTGGAGGGCCTGGCGCTGGAGGACGGGTCCCCGCTCGAGCTGGTCGGCATCGTGCGGCGCCCAGCCGCGCCCGAATTCGGTCGTGACATCGAGGAGGAGGCTGCCGGGCGTGAGGACGCGTCGCTCGAACGCGGTTGCGTAGACAACCGGCTTGAACGCCGAGCCGGGCTGACGGAAGCCGTCGCCGGCCACGTCGTACTTCGGCTCGAAAAGCCGGCTCTTGAGGTCGTCGCGGTCGTACCCGGCGCTGCCGACGTAGGCCAGGACGTCGCCGGTTCGGTAGTCGATCGCGATGAGGCAGCCATTGTGCGTGCCCCGCCCGATCAGGCGATTGGCCCACTGGCGATCGGTCGACGAGAGCTTGAGGCTCCGGGCCAGCTTTGCCCTCGCCGTCGGCTTGAGGTGGGGCAGGATCGCGGCGGCGGTGATGTACTTCTCCGCCAGCTGCTGCGCGCGCCAGTCGAGGGTCGTGATCACGCGGTAGCCGCCGGTCTCCACCTCTTCCAGGCTGCCGAGCTGCCTGACGAGGGCGTCCCGCACCTTCCACACGAAATGCGGAGCCCGGAAGTGAATGGGCGGCTTGACGGCCAGGACGACGGGCTCCTTGCTGGCCGCGGCGATCTCGGACGGGCTGAGATGGGTCCAGCGCGCCTGGGCTAGCCCGGCCAGGACCCAGTTGCGCCGGATGACGGGCGGCGCGTCCTGTGGCACCACCAGGTGACCCTTCGCATCGCGCTTGGCGAACCGGAAGGGATCGAGCGTGCTCGGGGACTTGGGAAGCCCCGCCAGCAGGGCCGCCTGCGCCGGTGTCAGCTTCGCCAGGTCCGTCACGCCGAAGAAGACCTTCGCGGCCGCCGCGATGCCGTAGGCGTCGTGGCCGTAGAAGATCTGGTTGAGATAGCTGGTCATGATGGTCTGCTTGCCCGCTTCTCCCGGGAATGCCTGGGTCAACCGGGCCGCCTGGATGATCTCCTCGGCCTTCCGCACGTAGCGGTTCGCCGTCTGCGACGTCGCCTGATCCGGCAGGAGCCGGGCGCGGACTAGCTGCTGGGTGATCGTGGAGGCGCCTCGCTCGTTGGCTCCACTCGCGTTGTGGGCGATGGCCGCGACGATCGCCGCCGGGTCGTACCCGTCGTTGTCCCAGAAGGTCCGATCCTCCGCGGTGGTCGTCGCATCCAGGATGAGGTGAGGGACCTCATCGAAGGTCACGACGCGTCGCTCCTCCTGGGCAAAGCGGCCCAGCTCGATCTTGCCCGTACGGTCGTAGATGATCGTTGGCTGCGGATACCGAATGGTCAGCAGGGACGCCGGATCGGGCAGGTCGGTGGACAGGGCTCCGACGACGGCCATGGCAGCCGACCCGGCCACGACCATGGCGGACCCGGCAACGACGAGCAGCGCGAGCGCCAGCGCACCCAGGGTTCGGCCGACGTTGCCGCCGTGGTGGCGCTCACGCCGCGCGGCGGCCAGCCGGCGTAGATGACGACCGTGGGCGATTCGTACGTATCCCTGGGCGGCGCGCGGACGAGGCCGCGACAGGCGGCCGCGTAGAGGCGGATTGGCGTCCATCCGGTCGGAGAATCGCAGGTCGTCCATCTCGGGGGCCATCGTCGGATGCCCGAGCGAGTTGCAGTCGCGTCTCGGCCCAGCGCATCCGTGAGAGCCGCGTCACGGCGAATTCGATGCCTTGTAAGAGGGGTGATAGGCCGCGCCGGCGCGGCGAGGCGCGCAATGCCCGGAAGGCTCGATACCGTGCGGCTCACCCGCGGCACCCCGGGGCGGCTCGCGTGCGGCACCGCACGGGCACTCCAGAGGCCGGGCGACAGAGGCAGAGCGCAGAAAGGGCGGCGGGGACGAGGCCAATGAGCGAACTTGTCGATCGAGCCGCAGACGCCATCGGCGACGTGCTGGGCCATCCGATCGTGCAGACGGCCTTCCAGCTGATCGCCGCCTACGTCGTGGTCATCTGGCTGGCCAGTGCCTTCTGGGCTTCTCAGGACATCCGGCGGCGAACCCCGCATGCCATCGCACCGTATTTGGTCGCGGCCGCGATCATCCTCGCTTCACCGATCTTCTTCGTGCTGGCCCTGGCGATGTACCGCATCGTGCGGCCGGCTGAAACGATGACCGAGGGGGCTGAGCGCCGCCTGTCCGAGCTGGCGATCGCCCAGGAGCTGGATCGGCCGACGTGCCGTAAGTGCGGCGTTCGCGTCGACGACGAGTGGATCGCCTGCCCGCGCTGCGGGACGGCGCTGCGCACCGGCTGCGAGCGGTGCGGCCGGCTGGTCGAGCTCGACTGGACGATCTGCCCGTGGTGCGCCGGCGAGCGCGGCCCGGCCGAGCTGTCACCGGCGGCCATCGCCGCTGAGGACCTCATCGCGATCCCTCTCAGCGCCGCGAGCGCCAGTCGTTCTGCTGGCGCCCGCGCCTGACCGACGCATAACGCGTCAATACGGCCGGCGACGCCGGACGACGAGAGACGCCAGCCCTATGCAGGCGACGAACAGCAACAAGTGGACGCCGACGATCCGGCCGACCACGAGCCGGCTCTGCGAACCAGGGATGCCGAATGTCACGAACTCGAACCGGGCGTCGAACGTTTCCTGGCCCGCTGGCTCCATCAAGTAGGCCTCCTCATACGTGACGTAGGCGCCGTTCACGCGATCGCGGAACCGACCATCCACGTAGAGATCGCGGGTCGTGGGTGCAAGGAGCATCTGCAATGGAACCGCCTCCGTCCGGTGGAGCAGCTCGAAGCCGTTGACGATGACGTAGAAGCCGATGCTGGATATGAGGATGGTCACGAGAAGGGCCGGCAACGTCCGCCCCACGGCGGCGCCTATCAGAACCGCGACCCCAAAGATGGCGACGGCCCGGGCCAGCAGCAGCCAGCCGCGTGCCTGGTACTCGCCGAGGGAGTTCGCGAGGTCGACGCCTGGATCGCGGCTCGCCGAGACCGCGTCGACCGCCAGGCCCAGGGCGCCGCTGATCAAAGCGATGGCTCCGGCCACGACGGCCACGCGAACGAGCAGCCACCGCATCCGAGACGTCCCCACGGTCCACGGCAGGGGGGCCGTGCCGCGCTCGATTTCAGCGCCGACCAGCTTCACCCCCAGGATGAGCGCGATGAGCGGCGGCACGAAGCTCGCGAGGGCGCCGGCCGTGCTTGACGCGTCAGTGAGCCGCTGATACGGCCAAATGACACCGAGGCATTCGGCCGGCTTCGGATCGGAGAGGCAGCGATGATCCACGAACCAACCCTCGACGGCCGCAGTCGCGACCTCGATCGCGACGATGATGGCGGCCAGGATCACCAGCAGCGCCAGCTCGAATCGGTGCTGTCGCCAGGTCAGCCGCGCCGTAGTCGCGAGCGCGGCTCGTGTCACGCAGCCTCCATCGTTGGTCGGCCCGCCGCAAGGTAGCCGAGGACGACTTCCTCGAGCGTGGCGGCTCGGAGGCCGATTCCGGCATCGTCGCTGGCCGTCATTTCGCCGTCGAAGAGCGTCAGCTCGTCGCCATCGACATCGGGAAACGATCCCACGGCCCGCCCGCCGAACACGGTCCCAGCCGAACCAATCCGGTGTCGCGCGACAGCTGCCGTGATCCAGTCGTCAAGCAGCTTCTGCCCAGCGTTCAGCACGACGACCCGGTCGCAGGCTTGCGCGATATCGGTTACGACATGCGAGCTCATGACGACCGTCTGGTGCATGTCACGGACGGTCGTCGCCAAGACGTGGAGGAACTCACGACGGGCGAGTGGGTCCAGGCTCGCGAGCGGCTCGTCGAGAAGGAGGACTGGAGCCCCTGTCGCAAGAGCGATGGCCAGCGCAACCTGGGTCTGCTGGCCGCTCGACAGCGTGCCGGCCCGGGCCGAGAGCGGGATCCGCAACCGCGAGAGGCGCTCCGACGCGATTGGCCTGCCGAACGAGGACCTGAGCGAGGCCGCGAGGTCCAGGTGTTCCGCGACCGTGAGCTCCCGGTAGAGGTACGACGCCTGCGGGATGTAACCGAGGTGGCCGAGGGCCCTGCCGAGATCTGCCCACGGGTCCGTGCCGAAGACGCGAACCGAACCCGAAGACGGCCGTTCGAAGCCAATCCAGGCCTTGATCAGGGTTGACTTGCCGGCCCCGTTCGGCCCAACCAGGGCCGTGATCGAGCCAGTCGGGATCTCCAGATCGATGCCGCCAAGGGCCAGCGTTCGACCTCCGCGGTATTGCTTCGTGAGCCCGCTGGCCTCGAGTGCAGGCTCAACGCTCGGTGGCGACGGACGCATGCGCTTCCCCCAGCTGGCAGATCCAGTCGAAGCTGGCGCGCCACAGAGTACCGGGTCCCCGTCGCGACAGCTCCGATGCCACAAAGCGACGCCCGCTGCACCGTGCAGCGGGCGTCGCCTGTTACGCCATCGGTGATTTCGGTTACATCGTGCCCGATCCGTACCGGCGCCCGCTGAAGGCGTTCACGACGACGACCACGATCACGGCTCCGATCGTGGCGGTCACGATCGAGCCGAGGTCGAGTGGGCCATCCACCGGGTTCGTGCCGAGCACGACGCTGGCCAGGAACCCGCCGACGAACGCGCCCACGATGCCGAGCACGATGTGGCCGATGATCCCGAGGCCCTCATCGCCCCGAACGAGCAGGCCGGCCAGCCAGCCGGCAATCGCTCCGAGAACGATCCATCCAAGAATGGTCATGGTGCCTCCCTATTTGCGAAATGGTGAACGGAACCGTCTCCGGCGCGCTACGCTGAGACCTCGTGGCCGGAGAGCCGACAACGACCGGATGAAGTCGCGTTGCAGGTTCATGCCAGGCCTCAGGTCCCGATCCAGGCTGATGACCGGCCGCTCAGCCGGCGGTCACCTCCGCAAGGCGGCGGCTGAGGAATGCCTGCTCGGCCCTGTTGGCAGTCAGCGCGGCGGCCCGTCGATAGGCCTCGGCCGCTTCCGTTCGCCTGCCGAGCCGCCGCAGCAGGTCGGCCTGGGCTGCATGGAGGAGGTGGTAGTCGGCCAGGGTCCCGTCCGCGGCGAGCCCGTCCATGATCGCGAGCCCGGCCGCCGGTCCGCGGGTCATGGCAACGGCGACAGCCCGGTTGAGCTCGACGACGGGAGAGGGCGCCAGCCGGGCCAGCGCGTCGTAGAGACCCTCGATCTGCCGCCAGTCGGTCGCCTCCGGCGTCGACGCTTCGTCGTGGACGGCGGCGATGGCGGCCTGCAGCTGATACGAGCCTGGCCGTCGCATCCGCATGGCCCGCTCCACAAACGCCGATCCCTCCAGGATTCGCGCCTGGTCCCAGCTCGACCGATCCTGTTCTTCGAGCAGGACCAGGTCCCCGGTCGGTCCGACACGGGCGGGCCGACGGGCGTCGTGGAGCAGCATGAGCGAGAGGAGGCCCAGCGCCTCCGGCTCGTCCGGCATCAACCGGACGAGGACGCGGGCCAGGCGGATAGCCTCAGAGCACAGGTCCAGGCGGATGAGCGACTCGCCCGATGACGCGCCGTAGCCCTCGTTGAACACGAGGTAGAGGACCCGCAGCACGGCGTCCAGCCGAGCCGGCAGCAGATGGTCCGGCGGGACACGGTATGGAATGGCCGCATCGCGGATCTTGCGCTTCGCGCGCACCAGTCGCTGGGCGAGAGTGGCCTCCGGGACCAGGAACGCGTGGGCGATCTCCAGCGTCGTGAGGCCGCCCAGCGTGCGCAGCGTCAGCGCGACCTGGGCCTCCAGCGCCAGCGCCGGATGGCAGCAGGTGAAGATCAGCCGAAGCCGATCGTCCGCGATCGGACTCATCTGGCCCTCCGCATCGATCGCCTCGTCCGGATCGATCGCCCTGAGCTCGTCCTCGATGGCCGCCTGGCGACCGAGCAGCTCTTCCTTCTCGGTCTGCCGCCGGCGTCGTCGGAGGCGGTCGATCGCCCGGTTCCTCGCCGACGTCGTGATCCAGGCTCCCGGGTTGTCGGGCACACCGCGGGACGGCCACGTCTCGAGCGCGGCGACGAACGCTTCCTGGACCGCCTCCTCGGCGAGGTCGAAGTCGCCCAGGACCCGGATGAGCGTCGCGACCGCCCGTCCCGATTCCTCGCGGAACAGGCGGTCGACGACCTGGTGGGGATCCCGGGCCTGGACCACCGCCTCAGCTGGTGGCGCCCACGGCCTGCCCGGGGCTCGCGGCGTAGTCGGCCGGCAGCTCCCAGATGGGCCGGACCTCGATCGAACCGCGCGCCGCGGCGGGGATCCTGGCCGCCACCTCGATCGCCTCGTCGAGATCCTTCGCCTCGATCAGATAGAAGCCACCCAGCGCTTCCTTCGTCTCGGCGAACGGGCCGTCCGTCGTGATCGTCCGACCGTCGCTGACGCGGACGGTCGTCGCCGTCGTCGTGGGCTGGAGGGCCTCGCCGACCTGGAAGAGGCCGCGCGCCTTGATGTCGGCGGTGAACGCGCCGTAGGCGGCCTGCTCCTTCTGCATGGCTTCGTCGGGGACGGCTTCCGTGGCCTCGGGGGTGTAGATCAGCAACAGGTACCGCATGGCGTGCCTCCTGGTGGCTCGGCGACCGCACTTCGGCTGGCCTCATAAGGACGACGAACGGCGAGCTCCGGAATCGACCACCGGAATCGACAGGATGATTCGACCGCCTGTCCGGGTCCCGATCCCGCGCTGGCCATGATAGGTCCGATCGCCGGCGGTGGCGGAGGCGCTATCGTGGTGCCATGCCGACGCGGCAGGAAGTCCTCCAGATCGCCGGGCGCGACGTGACGATCACGAACCCGGACAAGACCTATTTCCCGGTCGCCGGGCACACCAAGCTGGACCTGGTCACCTACTACCTGGCGGTCGCCGACGGGGCCATCCGGGGCGTCTCCGGCCGGCCCATGGCGCTCAAGCGGTTCGTCAACGGCGCGGACGGCGACTTCTTCTTCCAGAAGCGAGCCCCCGACAACCGGCCGGACTGGGTCGAGACGGTCGAGCTGTCCTTTCCGTCAGGCCGCACCGCCGACGAGATCGTCGTCAGCGACGCCGCCCAGCTCGCCTGGGTGATCAACCTGGGCTGCATCGATCTCAACCCGCATCCCGTCCGAGCCGACGACCTGGACCATCCGGACGAGCTGCGGGTCGACCTGGACCCGGTCCCGGGCGTGCCCTGGTCGCAGATCCGGGACGTCGCGCTGGTCGCCCGGGAAGCGCTGGCCGACATCGGGCTCGTCGGCTGGCCCAAGACGTCGGGCTCGCGCGGCATCCACATCAACGTCCGCATCGAGCGGCGCTGGACGTACCCGGAGGTCCGCCGCGCGGCGCTCGCGCTGGCTCGCGACGTCGAGCGGCGGGCGCCGTCGATCGCGACCTCCAAGTGGTGGAAGGAGGAGCGCCACGGCGTGTTCCTGGACTACAACCAGAACGCCAAGGACCGGACCGTCGCGTCCGCCTATTCCGTGCGCCCGACCGCCGACGCCCGGGTCTCCATGCCGCTGCGCTGGGAGGAGGTGGGCGGCGTCGAGCCCGAGGACTTCACGCTTGCCAGTGTTCCCGGCATCGTGGCCGAGCGAGGCGACGCCGGGGCTGGCATCGACGAGGCGGTGGGTTCGCTGGACGCCCTGCTCGAGCTGTCGGCGCGTCACGAGGCCGAGGGGATGGGCGACGCGCCCTGGCCACCGACCTACCGCAAGCAGGCGGGCGAGCCGCCGCGTGTCCAGCCGTCGCGGCAGCGTCGCCCGGACGCCGACTACGACACGCCGGAGGCGGAGGCACAGCGCGAGAAGGCGCGCGAGGCGCTGGAGCGGCGCATGGCCCGCGCGGCCGAGGAGCGGGCGCCGTTCGCCGGCACGCGGCCGACCCCCACCGGGCGGCGGCGGAGCGCGATCCCGGTCATCGAGATCGCCCGGGCGGCCAAGCAGGCCGACGCGATGGCGGGGCTGGAACGCTGGAAGGCGCGCCATCCAGCCGCGGCGGCGGCCCTCGAGCCCGCCGACGTGCTCGTCGATTCGATGCGCGGCCGGTCCACGACGTGGACCCGGATCCGGGTCAACCTGAGCCACGTGCCGGAGGCCGAGCGACCACCGCAGGAGCCGCTCGATCCGGACTACGATCCGTGGGCCGAGTACGAGTGGCCCGATCGGGCCGGCCAGCTGGAGCGGGCACCGCGAAAGCGGTCCGGCGGCCGGTAGGGGTCATCATGATCGGACGATGTTCGGGCGGTGCCGGCCGCTCCTTTCCGCGCGGAGGCGGCCAGCCCCAGCCGATATCGCCGGCAGCGCTACAGCGGTGGCCGGCACCGCCTCACGGATCGATCTGGGCCGCCCCGTCGGACAATCACGGGGGAGCCCGCACGATGGCCAGGCTCGCGGCCAAGCCACGTCGGCTTGGCGCCGTCCTATGGCGCGGCCAGCGCCGGGTATAGCTCTGGCAGCGATACGGGGTGAATGGAGAATCGGGCGGCCGCGTCAAGCCCGCTCGTGGAGTGCAGCAGCCGCTCCGACGAGCCGGACACCAACGAGACTCTCGCCGGGCGCGAGGCGGCGATCCGGCGACGGGCAGGCATGGAAAGATGGACTTCTGGTGAACGATGGCGCGCCTTGACACGACGTCGGCCGTTGAGGCCCTGCGCGCCGCCGACCCGGTGCTTGCACGCTTGATCGACCGCCTCGAGCCGGTCGACATGGCGAGCTGGCGCGCGCGCTGGTCGCTCGACAATTTCGGATCGCTCGCCCGCGCGATCGTCGGCCAGCAGATCGCGACCCGCGCGGCCGCCGCGATCTTCGGGCGCCTGCAGGCCTTCATCGGCGACCGCGACGCCGCGACGGCGATCGCCGGCGCATCGGACGCCGAGCTGCGCGCGATTGGCCTGTCGGCGGCCAAGGCGGCGTCGTTGCGCGACCTCGCCGCCCGGACCCTGGACGGTCGGCTCCAGCTCGACGGCCTGGACGACCTGACCGACGACGAGGCCCGCGCCCAGCTCACGGCCGTCCGCGGGATCGGGTCATGGACAGCGGACATGTTCCTGCTCGGACAGCTCGGCCGACCCGACGTGCTTCCGGCCGGCGATCTTGGAATCCGGCGCGCCGTGCAGGACGCCTATGGCCTGGAGCGGATCCCGAGCGAGGGCGAGGTTCGTCGCATCAGTGAAACCTGGCGGCCGAATCGCTCGCTGGCGACCGCGTACCTGTACGGCTCCCTGTGGGCGGCCAGAACCGCCCCCGACGCTGGCTGATCGTTCGCGGACCTCCTGGCACCTGGCGCCTCGATCGGATCGAGGGCTGAGACAGGTCCGCGATCAGGGGGCGGCCCGTCCTCGCCAGCGGGCGGCGAACACGATCAGGGTGTAGACGTAACCGGCGGCGAAGACGAGGAGAATCAGCGCACCCCCGGCGGTGTTCGTCCCGTCATTTCCTGCCCCCAGCGCCGACAGGCCGCTGAGGAGGAGCACCGCGCCGAAGAGGAGCGAGTACACGATCCCGCCGATTCGACCCCACTCCTTGCCCATCCAGGCACCGACCCCAACGAGGAGCTCGAGCACCGCGATGACCAGGAAAAAGATGCCGACGGCAGCGAGCGCGCCACCGACGGTGTCGCCGAAGGAGGTTCCGCCGAACTGATCGAGCGACCCCTTGGCGGCCGCCCCGAGAGCCACGATCGCGCCCCAGATCAGCGTCCACAGGATGCCGTTGAGGATGAGGACGACGGCACCGAGCTTCGCGAGGCCGGTGACCGGGCCGCGGGTGGCAGCCGCGCCGGGCTGGACCCACTGGGAAGCCGGGCCTGCGGGCGGTTGACCCCACGCCGGCTGGGCCGGCGGGGAAGTTGGCTGGGGCGGCTGTTGCGGCTGCTGGTCCATGTCTCCCTCATCTCCCGTGACGGACTGAACGGGGCTGAGTCTACGCCTCGCCGTCTCGCCTTCGTCGGGCTCTGGTGCCGCCCGGCGGACGCGCGGCCGCGGTCGCCTCGCGATCAGGCTCCGCGCCGAAGATCCGCATGAGCTCATATGCCGGCGTCTCGGCTAGTTGGTCATAGCGACAGGCGCTGGGCGGCTTGTCCGGCCGCCAGCGGACGAAGGTCGTCGCATGGCGGAAGCGATCTCCCTGAAGATGATCGAAGGCCACCTCCACGACCCGTTCCGGCCGGAGTGGCTCCCAGGACAGGTCCTTGCCCCTGTTCCATCGGCTCGTCGCGCCCGGCAGCCGCTGGCCGCTGGCGTCGGCGGAGCCTGCCGCAGCCCACTCGGCCCACTCTCCCCACGGGTGGTCCTGGCTCGCGTTCACACGGAGCGGCGCCAGCTCCTGGACCAACTCGGCCCGGCGGTCCCAGCTGAAGGAGGACGTGATCCCCACGTGGTGGAGGTGGCCACCGTCGTCATACAAGCCGAGCAGGAGCGACCCGACATGGGTGCCCGGCCCGTTCTTGTGCCACCGGAAGCCGGCCACGACACAGTCCGCGGTCCGCCGGTGCTTGAGCTTGAGCATCGCCCGCTTGCCCGGCTGATACGGGGCGTCGAGTCGCTTTGCGATCACGCCGTCCAGGCCGGCCCCTTCGAACCGATCGAACCAGTCGACGGCCGTCGCGCGGTCGCGGGTGGCCGGGGTCAGGTGGATTGGCGGGACGGGCTCGCCCAGTGCCGTCTCGAGCCGGCTCCGACGGACGGCCTGGGGCGTCTCCCGAAGGTCGTCGTCATCGAGGGCGAGCAGGTCCCAGGCCACGAAGCTCGCCGGCGTCTCCGCCGCCAGGAGCGCGACTCGGGACGCGGCCGGGTGGATGCGCAACAGGAGCGCCTCGAAGTCGAGGCCGGCCGGACCCACGATCACGACCTCGCCATCCACGATGCAACGCTCGGGCAGGGCGCTCCGCAGCGGCGCCTCCAGCTCGGGGAAGTAGCGACCGAGCGGCTTGAGGTCCCGGCTCTGGATGAGGACCTCGTCGCCGTCCCGAAAGACGATCGCCCGGAAGCCGTCCCACTTGGGCTCGAACAGCCAGCCGTCGTCCGACGGAAAGGTCTCGGCCGCCTTGGCGAGCATCGGCTCGATCGGTGGCTGGAACGGCAGGCGCACAGGCAGAGGATAGAGCCGTCCGCAGCACGTGGGGCCTTCTCGGCGGCGCGGTCGGCAATTCGCCCGCCGCGGGCCTCGATCAGCGACCGAACAGCCCGTCCAGCGCCGAGCGCGCACGTTCCCGCCCCAGATTCCAGGCGGCCGGCGCCGTCAGGGCAGGGTTGGTCCGCAGGTCCGTCCAGCGGCGCCGCAGGTCCGGGCCCAGGATCGCTCGCTCATCCGCTGTCAGGCCCGGCAGGGCGACCGCGAGCGCCGGGATGGCGTCGTCACCGAGGACCGCGCCGTACGACGCGTCGAAGCCCGTCCTGCCGCCGGCGGGCACGAGCGACGGATCGAGCGCCCGCTCCACATTGCGCGCTGCGACATACGCCGTGGGCCCGATGACGTTGGCCGCGACGGCGACGATCATGGCGCTCGCGGCAAGCGCGTGGCCCAGCCGGCCCATCCGGTCCCGAAGCAGGAGGGCGGCAGCCCAGGCCAGGCCAAGGCCGAGCCACGCAATGGCCGCGTACACGTAGAACCGCAGCTCGGTCCACCCGTACGCCTCCTGGTAGAGACGCAGCCGCAGGGCGGCCGAGGCGAGGACGATCGCCGTCAGGCCGACCAGCCCAAGGGCGAGGCCGACGAACCAGCCAGCTCGCGGGGCGATCGCCCGATCGAGGGCGGCGATGAGGCCGCCGGCCAGGGCGGCCGCCGCAACCAGCTCGAAGAACCCGCGCCGGGCGTAGTCGCTGTACGTCAGGCCGGCCGCATTCAGCGTGTCGCGGGCCCCGAACAGGTACGCGACCTGCAGGCCCACGAACAACGCGAACAACAGGTCCACGACCGAAACGACGACGATCGCCTCCACCGCACCGATGCGCGGCCAGGGAAAGGCCATCGCCGGCGGCATCGACTCGGCCGGGGAGGCGCCCGGCGCCGGCTCGGTCCGGGCGACGACGAGGAGTCCTCCCGCCAGCCAGGCCAGGACGATGACGACGATCAGCCTCGTGGGTGCGTCGCCGAGGTCGATCCGAAGACCGATGAGGTCGCCGAGCAACCGCTCGAAGACGGCGTCGGCGGATGCGAAGAGCAGGGCGAAGATGACGGCCACGGGCAGCGCGAGGGTCAGCCCGCGGAGGACCGGCGACAGCCGCCGCAGCGATGCCCGCGGCCGGGGAACGACCGGTCGGGTCGCGTGAACGAGCGCCGCCGCGCCGATGAGGACCAGGACGGCCGCCCGGAGGCCGATCTCGGTCACCGCGGCGGCCGTCCGCCGGGTGACCGCCTCCCCGCTCAGAGCCACCGCCGCCATGACGGTCAGGCCAAGCGCGGCGATCGTATCGAGCGCGACGAGGGCGTCGTCGGCGCGCAGCGCAACGGCCAACGCGAAGCCGATCGCAGTCGGGCCGAGCCAGTGGTCCAGGGGGTCCAGACGGGCGCCGGTTGGTCGGACCAGCCACATGGCCAGGATCGTGAGGGTCACGGAGATCGGCACGTTGACACCGAGCGCAACGCCGTAGAAGAGGACCTCGCCGACGACGGCGATGAACAGGGCGAGGGCGAGGAGTCGCCGGGCAACACTCGAATCCATTGGGCCTCTCCGTGCGGTCGCGGGTGCCCCTCGGACGCGCGCGGGAAGGCGGATGTGGCGCGCCCAGCCCACGAGGCCAGGGCATTGAACGTCGACCGCAGCCCCGGCCGGGAGGCCGGAGCGGCCTACCTCGAGGTGCCGGCCTCCCCGGTCTGACCGGCCGGAGCGCCCTCAGCGGCGGGTGCCTGCCCACCGGGCCGCGCCTCGCCGGCGCCACCCTCGGCGGCCGCACCTTCGGCGGCCTCCTCGCCCTCCTCGGCCTCCTCGGCCGGGGGCGCCTCCTCGATCTCGATTCGCGGCGGCAGGACCTTGGCCGCGACCTCGTCGAGGTCGGTCAGCAGCGTGACGTCGGAGGGGACCGCCAGGTCGCGCACGCGAACGGCCGCATCGAAATCGGTCAATGCGTCGACCGGCAGCTCGATCCGCTGGGGCAGGTGGTCGGGCAGTCCCCGGACCCTCAGGTGATCGAGATGGCTGAGCGTGCCACCGAGCTTCTCGACCGCCTCGGACGTGCCGGTCACGACGATCGGGACCTCGACCGTCAGCTCCTCGGTCATCCGGACCAGGAACAGGTCCACGTGGAGTGGCCGGCGCTTCACCGGATCGAGCTGGACGTTGCGGACCAGGGCCGGCTTGGATGCCTTGCCGTCGACCGAGATGTCGATCAACGTCGTTGCGCCGACATGCCGGCGCAAGAGGTCGAATGCGTGGGCGTCGACGGTGACCGCGGTGGACGGCTCGCCGTGCCCGAACACGACGGCCGGCAGCTGGCCGGCACGGCGGAGATGGGCGACCTTCTTGCCGAGGATCTCGCGCCGGGCGGCGTCAAGGGAGGGGCGGGCGGTGGGCATCTGGCGCTGGACCTCGTTCCTCTGGATCCCGGGGGCGCGTGGCGCCCGGATCGTCGGTCGCGACCGTGGGCGACCGCTCGATGGCGGCACTCGGGCCGTCGGGCGCCCGGAGCACGCGGGAGCGTATCACACCGCGCGTCGGCTGCCCCTTCCTGCGTCCGGCTGGCTCAGACGCGCTTCGGTGTAGCATCGCCCGGATGGCCGCCACAATCCTGATCGTCGAGGACGAGTTCGCGGTCGCACGCGGGATCCAGTACGCGCTCCAGCAAGAGGGCTACCAGGTCGGCGTGGCGCGATCCGGCGAAGAGGGTCTGGATCTGGCCGTCAACCAGGCGCCAGACCTGATCGTGCTCGACGTTCGCCTGCCCGGCATCGACGGCTTCGAGATGCTGCGCCGGCTCCGCGCCGCCGGGTCCAAGGCGCCGGTTCTCGTTCTCACCGCACGGGACGATGAGGTCGACAAGGTCATCGGGCTCGAGCTGGGAGCCGACGACTACCTGACGAAGCCCTTCGGCCTGCGCGAGCTGATGAGCCGGATCAAGGCCCTCCTGCGACGGGCGTACGGCGACCTGTCCGATGCGGCCGGCGGCCGGGTCATCCGCCATCGCGACCTGCTCATCGATCTCGAGCGCCGGCGCGTGCAGCGGGGCAGCCGGCGAATCGGCCTCACGCCCACCGAGTTCGAGATCCTCCGCCATCTGGCGAGCCGGCCGGGTCGGGTCTATACGCGGCCCGAGCTGCTGGAGCTCCTCCGGGATTACGAGGCACTGGACCAGGACGAGAAGACGATCAACGTCCACGTCAGCCACCTGCGCGAGAAGATCGAAGACGATCCGACGTCGCCGGCCTTCGTCCTGACCGTCCGAGGCGTCGGCTACGCATTCGCCGAGCGTTGAGCCGACGAGGCACCTGGGGTGAGTGACGCGGGCGGAATGCCGCAGACCGCCAGGAGCGGCGGCCGCCCGGGCCGGGCGGTCCGCCGGCGCCGCATCGCCTGGCTCGCGCGGATCGTCCCGCGGACGCTCCAGGCCAGGCTGACGCTTGCCTTCGTCGGCGTGGTCGTCCTGACCCTGGGGATCGTCTCGGTCGTCGTGATCAACCGCGTCGACGATTACTTCGCCTCGCAGACCCAGGCCGATCTCGCTGCCCGAACCGCGACGGTCTTCGACGTCGTCAAGCAGAACGTCGCACGGGGCCTGGGCCCCACCTCGACCGTCGTCGATCCCGAGGCGAGGGTGAACCCGCTCCTGCGTCGGCTGTTCCAGAGCGAGGAAGCGCAGCGACTGCTGGCCGACCAGCTCGCCCAGGCCAACGTGAGGATCACGATCGGTCTGGCAACGCGCGTCCCGTCGGGAGCCCTGTCGATCGTCGCGCGACCAGAGGGCACGTTCACCGCGACTCGGGTGGCTCCGCCCCGGCCTGGCCAGTCGCTCGACCCGATCACCAGGACCACGGACCTGGTCGCCAACGAGGGGAAGCCGTCCGAGTACGGCATCCGGATCGAGCTGTCGGACCCCTATACCTTCCGGTCCAGTGCGGTCGCGAACGTGGCCGGCCTGCTGGCCGTCGTCGGTCTGCTGGCGCTGGCCCTGGCGGTGGTCGTCGCGGCCATCGCGGCACGACGATTCGCCGCGCCCATCCGTCGCCTGACTGAGGCCTCCCGCGCCATCGCCGAGGGAGAGTACTCGCGGCGGGTGCCGGAAAACCCGGCCCGGACCGGGGCGGCGGAGCTCGCGGACCTGTCGCGGCAGTTCAACGCGATGGCCGCCCGGCTCGGTGAGAGCGTGGAGATCATCCGACGCGATCGGGACCGCAGCCGCGACTTCCTGGCCGACGTCTCGCACGAGCTGCGCACCCCGATCGCGGCCCTCCGGACGTTCAACGAGCTCCTCAAGGAGGGCGCCTCGGCCGATCCCGAGGCAATGGCCGAGTTCCTCGAATCGAGCGCCCAGCAGATCGACCGCCTCGACTGGCTGGCCACCAACCTGCTCGAGCTCTCGAAGCTCGAATCTGGCCTCGTCCTGCTCGACCTGCGACCGGACGACCTTCGCGCCTGCGTCGAGTCGGCCGTGGAGCAGGCCCAACCGGCCGCCCGCCGACGCGGCATCCAGCTGGAGCTCGAGCTCCCTGGCCACCCGTTGCGGATCCGGCACGACCCGCAGCGCATTGGCCAGGTGGTGAGCAACCTCGTCGGCAACGCCCTGAAGTTCACGCCGCGCGGGGGCCGTGTGTCGGTGGCGGTTCGGGCGGCCGACGGCGGGGCGGGCGACGGGGCAGCGGGCGACGGGGCAGCGGGCGACGGGGCCCGGATCGTCGTCACGGACACCGGAGTCGGCATCGACACCGCGGAGCTGCCGCGGATCTTCGACCGCTTCTACCGCGGCTCCAGGGCGAACGAGGCGCGCGGCAGCGGCAGCGGCCTGGGCCTGGCCATCGTCAAGTCGATCGTCGACATGCACGCCGGCCGAGTCAGCGTGGAGAGCCTGGTCGGCCGCGGCTCGACCTTCACGGTGACCCTGCCGCGCGACCCGCGGGCCAACCTGCCGGAGCCCGGCCGCGACGCGGCCCCGACCGGCGAGGCAACGGTCAGTGAATCTTCGCCCGGCGAGGTCGTCGTTCCGCTGACGCCGGTCACGCGTGGGACCGCAGGCCCGACCGCCGGTGACGCGGCGCCTGCACATCCCGCAAAGATGGTGGATTCTTCACCGAGCCCGCCTCCCCGCCTGAATCACGGCTCGTCAGGCTGATGGCCAGCGGCCGAGCACGGCTCACCGAGCACGGCGCACGAAGGCTCGCATCGAACCAGGCATCAGATCGAGGCACGACCCCACCCATGAGTGACAGCGACCATCCGTCAGCCGATCGGCCGGACGACGACACCCAACCTCTCGACGTCGGGTGGCCGTCCGATCGGAAGGCGACAGCGCCGCAACCACCCGCACCAGCGCCGCAACCACCCGCACCCGCAGGGGCGACCGCACCGGCAGAGGCGGACGCACTCACCGAGACGACCGCACCGGCAAAGGCGAACGCACCCGCCGAGACGACCACACCCGCAGATGCGACCGCACCACCGGCCGCGGTGCAACCGGCCGAGCCATCAACCCCCGCCGGTGCTGCCGCGCCGCGACCCGTCGAAACCGCAAGCTTCTCGCCGGCGCCCGAGCCGACGTCCATGTGGGCACGCCCGGCGGGCAGGGTAGCGGCCGGCGCCACACCCGAATCGTGGTTCGAGCCAGCTCCTGCCCCCGTCGCGACGACTCGAGCACGGGCAAGCGCGCGGGCCGCCACCCCGATCGGCGTGGTCGTCGTGGCGTCGCTCCTGTCAGCCATCCTGGGCTCGGGCGGCACCTATCTTGCCCTGAATGCGAGCGGCGTCCTGAACCGGTCCGTGGCCACCCCTCCCGCCGGCCAGTCGACCAGCACGCAGGAGTCGGCCCGGTTCGACGAATCGTCGGCGGTCGTCGACGCGGCCGCCAAGGTCAGCCCGGCCGTCGTTCAGATCACGTCGAGCGCCGGCATCGACCCGAACAACGTGACCGATATCCCGGCCACCGGGGTCGGCTCCGGCGTCATCTTCGACCCGAATGGCTGGATCCTGACCAACCGGCACGTGGTGGCTGGCTCGGACCAGCTCGTCGTGGCGCTCAAGGACGGTCGAACGTTCAACGGCCGCATCTATGGCATCGACACGCTGACCGATCTCGCGATCGTCAAGATCGACGCGAAGAACCTGCCCACCGCGCCGATGGGCGATTCCAGCGCACTCAAGGTCGGCCAGCTGGCGATCGCGATCGGCAGCCCCCTCGGGACGTACACCAACACCGTGACCAGCGGGATCGTCTCGGCGATCGGCCGGTCCATCCAGGTGGAGGGCGGTAGCCTCAACAACCTCATCCAGACGGACACCGCGATCAACCCCGGCAACAGCGGCGGCCCGCTGCTCGACGGCGGCGGGAACGTCATCGGCATCGACACGGCGGTCGCCACCAACGCCCAGGGCATCGGCTTCGCCATCCCGATCAACATCGCGAAGCCCCTCCTCCAGCAGGCGCTCGCCAGCCAGCCGCTGGCTCGGCCCTGGATCGGCATCCGCTACGAGGCGATCACGCCGGCCCTGGTCAAGGATCGATCGCTGTCGGTCGACCACGGCGCCCTCGTGGGCGTCGGCCAGAACGACTCGTCGGACGCGGTCGTTCCCGACAGCCCGGCCGACAAGGCGGGCCTCCGGGCCGGTGACATCGTCACCAGCCTCGAGGGCATCGCCATCGACACGGAGCACCCGCTCGACGCCGTCCTCACCCAGTTCGCACCCGGGCGAACGGTGACCGTCGAGGTCTATCGCAACGGATCGACGATCAAGCTCCAGGTCACGCTCGGGACTCGCCCCGCCAATCTCTGACCTCCGCCATGGCCGGGCAGAGCTCGTTCAGCGGCCGCCGTCGGATCGGCGCCGCCAGATCTCGACGCCGGCGAAAGCCAGCGTCCCATTGATCGGGGGCTTGAGCTTGCGCACCCGGATACCGACCTCCTGAATGGCGAATCCAGCGAGGATCTCGTGGGCGAGCGCCTCGGCGAGAGCCTCGATGAGGCGGAAGCTCGTCGATTCGACGATCTGCCGGCAGGCCTCGAAGACGGCACCGTAGTCCGCGGTCTTGGCGAGGTCGTCGTCCACGCCGGCCGGCTGGAGGTTGAGCAGCAGCTCGACGTCGACCGCAAAGGGCTGCGCCTCGATCTGCTCGTGCTCGTGGACGCCATGGCGGCCCATGAATCGCATGTCGCTGAGAACGACTCGATCGCTCACCTGGGCCCGCCTTCGAATCGGGCTTCGGCCGGCCAGCGCCCGCGAACGATCGCGTCGGCCATCCGGGCGACCCGGACGTTCGGCTGGACGTCGTGGACGCGAACGATGTCCACGCCTGCCTGGGCCGCCAGCGCCGTCGTGGCGAGGGTCGCCTCCAGCCGCTCCTCGGCGGGCAGGTCGAGGACCTTGCCCAGCGTCGACTTGCGCGACGTGCCCAGCACGATCGGCCGGCCCAGCAGCCGGAGGTGGCCGAGCCCGGCCAGGAGCTCGAGGTTGTGGCGCGGAGCCTTGCCGAACCCGAATCCAGGATCCACGAGGATCGCCTCGACCCGCAGGCCCGCGGCGAGCGCCCGCTCGACGGCGCTCTCGAGATCGGCCAGGACCTCGACGACGACGTTGCGGTAGTTGGCCTCGGACCGGTTGTGCATGATCACGATCGGCACGCCGCGCTCGGCGGCCAGCCGGATGAGCCCGTCGTCGGCGGCCACTCCCCAGACGTCGTTGAGCATGGCCGCACCGGCGGCCAGGGCCGCCTCCGCCACGCTGGGCTTGGTCGTGTCCACGCTGATCGGGAGTTCCGGCAGTGCCTCGTGGATGGCCGCCACGACGGGCACCACCCGACGGCCTTCTTCGGCCGCGTCGACCGTAGAGTGGCCGGGCCGGGTCGACTCGCCTCCCACATCCACCAGATCCGCTCCTTCGTCGGCCATCCGGCGCGCCAGCGCCACGGCCCGATTGACAACCCCGTTCGGGCCCATCGCCGACCGCTCGGCCAGGAGGCCGTCACCCGAGAACGAGTCGGGAGTGACGTTGACGATGCCCATCACGTGGGTCCGCTCGCCCCACGAGAAGAGGCGCCCGCCGATGACCGTCGGCGCGGGCTCTGCCGGCGAGGCGGTACGACCGCCGGTCTGGTCGGCGACGGCCGAGGGATCGAGCGATCCCCGCCCCAAGTCGGCAAAGGAGGGAGTCGCGCCGCCGCCTCCCGTCTCCGGCCGCGCCCGCACGACACCGCGCTCGACGGGCAGCCGTCGTTCGCCCTGGTCGGCAGCTGGCGCCGGGTCGGATGGAGTCATCGGGCCGAGGCGGAGACGAGCGATGACATCGAGCCGGCAGCCTCCTGCGAGTCGCGCAACAGCGGATCGTCGACGAGACGAGCCCGAACCTCGCCGACCAGGTAGAGCGAACCGGCGACGACCACCGGGCCATCCGCCCAGCGTCCTTCGCCCTCCAGTGCGCGCTCGAGGGCCGACGGCGGGTCCGGCTCCACGATGATCGTCCACCGGCCGCCCACCGCAGCCCAGGCTCCGGCCAGCTGCTCCGCGGGCATCGCGCGCGGATTGGCCAACCGAGTGCAGATGATACGCGCGTCGATGAGCGCCTCCGAGCGGCCGAGGGCCGCCACCATGCCGGCCACGTCCTTGTCATGCATGACCGCGATGAGCAGCGTGATCGGCGGCCGCTGGTCGGGCGCTGCCGTCCCGCCGGCCAGGTACGGTCGGAGGTCGTCCAGCGCCCGGGCGAGCGCGGCCGCGCCGGCGGGGTTATGGGCACCGTCCAGGAGGACCTCGCGACCGTCTGCCCGGATCAGCTCCAGACGTCCCGGCCAGCTGACCGTCCGATATCCGGCCACGCGGGCCTCGCCCGGCACCCGGGCAATGCCGGCCGCCTGGAGGGCGTCGAGCGTCGCGTGAGCGACCGCCGCGTTGGCCGCCTGGTGGCGGCCCCGCAGCCCGATGAACGACGGCCCGAGGCCCGCCAGGTCCACGACGAGGCCGTCCCGGCCGATTTCGACGATCCGAGCGGGCTCGACTTCGGTCAGCGGCGCCCCCATCCGCCGGGCCCGCCGCCGGATGATGCGCAGCGCCTCGCCGGTCGCACCGGTCACCGCGACGTCGCCCCTCTCGATGATGGCCGCCTTCTCGCGCGCGATGTGAGCGATCGTGGGACCCAGCCTGTCCATGTGGTCCAGGTCGACGTTGGTGATCACCGCGACCCCACCGTCCCAGGCGTGCGTCGCATCGAGCCGGCCGCCGAGTCCGACCTCGATGACGGCCACGTCCACCCCGACTTCGGCCAGCCAGCGAAAGACGATCGCGGTAAGCAGCTCGAACTCGGTTGGCTCGCCCAGGCGACGAGCCACCTTGTTCGCCACGGGCAGGATGTCGGCGACGAGCCGGGCGAAGGTCGCCGGGTCCACCGGGCGGCCGTCCACCTGCAGCCGTTCCCGGTACGTGACGAGGTGCGGCTTGGGCGTCTCGCCGACCCGGTAGCCCGCTGCACGGAGTGCCGAGGAGACGAGCGCCAGGACGCTGCCCTTGCCGTTCGTTCCTGTGACCAGGGCACCGCGAAACGAGCGCTGCGGATCACCGCTCTCGCGCAGCATCGCCCGAATCCGCCGCAGGCCCAGCCGTACGCCGAATCGCCCGCGCGATTCGAGCGCCGCGACAGCCGCGGCGTAGTCCAGCTCGCTCACCGCGGATGCCGAAGCGCGACTGTCATGCTCGGGCGGGACGGCGCCGGACATGATGGCGGCGGTCGCTCAGTCCCTGCCGAGCTCGTCCTCGTAGAAGACGCACTGGTTGAAGCGGGGTGTCAGGCACACGTCGTTCACGTAGCCCTGCTCCATGTGAACCCCGCCGCGGAGCTGGCAGCGTGAGACGTTTGCCTCCTGGCGAATCAGCGCCTTCAGGAGGTGCGGCGCCTGGATGGGGATCGCCCCGCGACTGCCGGTCATGTAGAAATGGGGGCAGACGTTCCGCCGCAGGTTGGGCAAACCGAATCCGCCGCGGGGCATGGCCGGCAGGGGCGGGTAGCCCGCGGGCCCTGTCGGCGCGGATCTGGTGGCGGACGGCGAGACCCTGGCGATCGGCCCCAGACCGAATGATGGCCGACCGACCGGACCTGCCGGGCGCTCGGGCTTTGGACCGCGTGCCTGCACTCCAATCCTCAGCGGGACGCGCGCGATGCCCCACGGCACGCGCGACCCCAGCAGAGTACATCGCACGGCAGCGCCGGGTGGGTGCGGCGGCTTCGGGCGGTGCGCCGCGTCACCGGCATGCGCCTGACCAGAGGCCCACGACGGGCCGCCGCGCAACGATCGGTCGTAGGCACGCGTCTCATGACTGCCATGCCCGCCGTGCGCGGAGGGCCTTCCCGGGCAATTGCGGGAGCGGCTCGGCGACATGCGACAATGAGGACCGATGACCCAGCGCCGCGGCACTCGCTCCTCGCAGGTGCGGCCCAGGCCTCCTTCGACGGGCCGGCCGGCACCGCCGACGCGACCCCGGCCGGCGAGCCCGCGTCGGGCCATACCGCACAAGCGGATCGACCGGGGCCCGGGCATGCCGATTCCGATCCGGGCCGTCATGGTCCTGGCGGTAGTCGCGCTGGGGGCGGTCATCCTGTACTCGGCCACCGGTCAGATCGGCAAGACGGTGGCGGGTTTCGGCACCGCGATCTCCCAGGCGATCGACGGCTTCGGCAACGGTCCGTCGGCCATCCCGAGTGCCGGCCCGATCGCGCCCGCACCCAGCCTCGACGCACCGGCGACCGCCTATACGAACCAGGTGACGGTGGACATCACGGGCACCGTGCCGCTGATCGTGCTGGGATCGGACCAGTACACGATCTCTCTCTTCCAACAGCTGCAGGGCCAGCAACCGGCGCTCATCCGGGAGCAGGTCGCCATCCCACAGACGGCCACCTTCACGATTCCCGGCGTCAAGCTGATCAAGGGCGCCAACGTCTTCAGCGCGGCGATCGTGGGCCCGGGCGGCGAAAGCCCCCGCTCGAGGCCGGTCACGTACGTCCTGGATACGACCAAACCCAGGCTCGCGATCCTGTCCCCCAAGAGCGGCGCCAGGGTCAACGGGAGCTCGGTCAACGTCACCGGACGGACGCAGGCCCGGAGCGAGATCCTCGCTCTCAACGCGACGAACCACGCGTCGACCACGGCCACCGCCGACAGCAACGGCGCGTTCACGATCCCGGTCCCGATCGGCCTCGGCGCGAACCTGATCACGATCACGGCCACCGATCCGGCCTCGAACGCCAGCAGCGTGTCTCTCACGCTCACCCGCGGCACCGGCAAGCTGACGATGAGCCTCGTGGCCAGTCGCTACTCGTTCAGCGCCAAGAGCGGGGCGACCCTGCGCTTCACGGCCACGCTCCTGAATCCGGATGGCAAGCCGATCGCCAACCAGCTCGTGGTGTTCACGATCTCCATCGCCGGCATCCCTGCGGACGTCAAGATGGCGAAGACCGATTCAAGCGGTCGCGCGATCGTGACGGAGTCGATCGGTCCGGGCGCCGCGAACAGCGGCCGGAATCACACGGGCCCGGTGATCGCCACCGCCGATACGCCGCTCGGGCACGTCCAGAAGTCGATCGTCATCACGACCGCCAAATAGTCCGGCGACCATGGCCCGGGGCGCGACCCGACCGGCGTGCCTCGACACGCGCCCGCCGCGCAGCTACCATCCGTCCATGCCGATGTGGCGATGCCCCCATTGCGGGACACCCCAGGCAGAGACGGCGCGCTGCTGGGTCTGCCGTCGATCCAGCACCAGCTGCGCCACCTGCCGCCACTTCCGGCACGCCGTCGCCGTGAACCTTGGCTACTGCGGCCTGGACCGTGCTCGAAGCCCGCTCCGCGGCGATGAGATCCGACCCTGCTGGGACGCGAGGCTCGAGGCGTTCGCGGCAGAACAGGCCGGTCGCACGGAGCTTGTGATGGTGCCACTCGACCCGACGGGGGTCGGCTTCGGGCTCTTCGCCGAAACCGAGGGCTCGAACCGGTAGACGCCCTAGGAGACCCGGCCGATCGCTCGCCTGGGAGGCGCCCGAGCTACGTCGGAGTCGGCCCGGGGATCTTGATGAGAACCGCGCCGCTCTTCTCGGTTGCCACGTTCCCCGCCCGGTCCATGAGCGTCTGCACCCAGCGATAGCAATTGCCGTCCTGGAGGTTGTTCTGGTTGGACGGCGAGGCGGTCGTGTCCGGGCTCGCGTCGGCTGTCCAGGTATCGCCGTCGCACGTGTCGGCGACCTCGCGCTGCAGCGAGCGGCGCACGATGATCGTGCCCGTTCCGCTTTCGTTCCAGGTGACCGAGACGGTCCCGTCATGACTCTCGGACGTCCCCGTATCCGGAGAGCTGAACGACGCGCTCGGGGCCGCAGTATCGATCATGATCGGCAGGGCACCGCTGGCGGCGCTCGTGTTGAATGAGGTGTCCGTCGCCGTCGCGGTGATCGAGTGCGGGCCGTTGGGAAGGGCGGACACCGTGATCGTCCATGATCCGCCGATGGCGAGACCGCTGCCGACTTCGCCACCATCCGCGAGGATCCTGACCCTGGAGCCGGCCTCGGCAGTTCCGAAGAACGTCGGCGTGGGGTTGCTCGTGATGTTGTCGTTTGGCGAGATGCCAGTATCGGATTCGTCGGTCATGTTCGGGGTCGAGGGAGGTGCCGGCGGGGTCGTGTCGGCCGGAACCGGGGTGGCCGTCGGCACTGAGGTCGGCGGTGTCGTCGGCCCGGTCGTCGGCGAGAACGTGGGCGACGGCTGAGGGCCCTTGGACACGACGTAGTTGATCGGCGTCTGGGGTGGCACGGCCAGCAGCGGGCGCGGATCCTGGCTGACGATTGAGCCCGCGGGCACAACCGGGTCGAACTCATCGGTCCGCTCGCCGATGGCCAGGCCTGCCTGGACGATGAGCGTGTCCGCGGTCTGCCAGGGCTGGTTCCTGAGGTCGGGCACGAGCACGGCCGCAGCGGGGGCGGCCAGCGTGAGCTTGACCTCGCTGCCCCGATCGACGACCGCGCCGGATGCGGGGTCCTGGCCGATGATGGTGTTTGCTGGCTGCGTGCTGGTCTGGTCGAACCTGTCGCGGATCAGGACGAGCCCCGCCTGGTCGGCCGCGCTCGACGCTTCCTCGAAGGACATGCCGACGAAATTGGGGACGCTGACCGTGGCGGCAGACGTGGGCGCCGAGCTGCCGCTGAGGACCCGGAAGACGACGAAGGCGACCAGGGCCAGGATGGCCAGGCCCAGCAGGCCGGAGATCCAGATCCACGAGCTCCCGCCCCGGCCTGCGTCCTCGTCGGGTCCGTCCGCCGGCAGCGCCCGCCCACCCGCCGGTCCATAGCGGCCGGCCGGACGGCTCGGCGATCGAGCGCCGGCGTAGGCGTCGTCGCCGTACGGGATGCCGCCCGGATTGGGCCTCGCGGTTGCGGCCAGCACCGGAGCCCCGGCCGCCGCTGCGCCTGCCATGGCTGCCCCGGCCGCGGCGCCACTGCCGGCCACGGCGCCGCTGGCGGCGGCGGCGCTGGTGGCGGCGGCTGCAGGCCGGTCTCCCAGGTAGGCCTCGAGGGCGTGGGCCATCGCCGCGGCCGATGGGAAGCGATCGGCCGGCTCGGGAGCCATCGCGCGGCTGACGATCGCCACGAGCTCCGGCGGAATCCCGGCGCGCACGTCGGACGGATCGGGCGGTGGGCCGGACAGGCGAGCGATCGCGATCGAAGCCGCGCTGTCGCCCTCGAACGGGCGGCGGCCTGTCAGGACTTCGAAGAGAACGATCCCGAGCGAATAGACGTCGGATGCCGAGGTCGCCTGCTCACCGCGCGCCTGTTCCGGGCTGAAGTAATGGACCGAGCCAAGGGTGGTTCCGGGCAGCGTCATCTGCGCCTCGGCGACGGCCCTGGCAATGCCGAAGTCGCCGACCTTCACCCGGCCCTCGCTCGAGAGCAGGATGTTGCCCGGCTTCACGTCACGATGGACGAAGCCGCGTGCGTGAGCCGCGGACAGGGCGCGTGCCACCTCGGCCGTGAGGCGCGCGGCCTGGCGCGGTGCCAGCGGCCCTCCGCGCCGAAGGATGGTCGCGATGTCCTCGCCGTCGATGAGCTCCATGACGATGAACGGCCCGTTCTCGTCCTGGCCGTAGTCGAAAACGGAGACGACGTTGGGGTGATTGAGGGAGGCTGCGGCCTGGGCCTCGTGGCGGAACCGGCTGCCGAAGTCGGGGTCCCGGCCGTACTCCGGGCGCAGGATCTTGACGGCGACATCCCGGTTCAGCTGGCCGTCATGAGCGCGGTAGATGGTGGCCATGCCGCCCTGCCCAAGCAGCTCCATGAGCCGGTACCGGCCGCCCAGCACGCTTCCGATTTCCGCCAAGACGTTGGTCTCCCCTGTTAGCCCCTGCGCGCCATCCTACCGCACCGACTGTCGACTTCCGTCGCGGTACCCGGTAACGACTCCTGGAGCACGCGCCGCGTGACGCCGAACGCTCAGGGCCGGCCGCCGGTGAGCCACCGGCGAAGGATGTCGATCGCCTCCAGCGAGCTGATCCCGTCGAACAGCCGGGCGCCGTGGAGCGCCCATTCCTGCAGCTCCTTGAGGCCGAGGAGCACGACCAGGGCCGGCGCGATCGTGGCCGCCCGCCAGGCCATGTCCGGCCGGACGCGGTGAATGGCAGCCACCAGCAGGAACCAGAACTCGAAGACGTTCGGGAAGAGCAGGAGAAGGTTCCGCTCGCCGGTGACCTCGAAGGCCAGGAAGCCCGCCATCCGGAAGGCGTACAGCGCGACCGCGACGGCTCGCTCCGGACCCTGCCAGCGGAGGGCGACGACCAGGAACGTGGCCAGATAGACCTGGTCGATCCATTTGTCGAACGACTGGTAGTCGGGGATGCCGCCGAGGTCGAGCGTGTCTCGCAGGAGGAGGTCGGCCAGGTCGACCAGGACGGCCAGCACGCCACCGGCCAGCGGCCAGCGCAGGACCGGCAGGGAGCCCAGCACCCGGATCGCGCCGATGACGAGGACTTCCGGCGTCATCGGCAAACGGGCCGTCGATCGAGCCGGAGGCCGCTACAGCTCGAGGTTCCGCAGGTACTCCCGGAACTCGTGACCGGTGTCGGGCCGGGCAATCGCCAGCTCCACCGATGCCTTGAGCCAGCCCATCGTGGTGCCGGCGTCATAGCGGGTCCCCTCGAACTCGTAGGCGAACACCTGCTGCTCCTGCATGAGCATCTCGATCGCGTCCGTGAGCTGGATCTCGCCACCGGCGCCGCGCGGTGTCTGTTCCAGCTTGTCGAAGATCTTGGGAGTCAGGACATAGCGCCCGATGATCGCCAGGTTGGACGGTGCATCGGCCGGCGCCGGCTTCTCCACGAGGCCGACCACTCGGTGCAGCCGTCCGTGGTCGAGCGGGTCGTCCGTCGGCTCCGCCTTGATGACCCCGTATCGTCCGGTGTCCTCCGGCGGCACCTCCATGACCGCGACCACGGACGCGTGCGTCCGGTTGTAGGCGTGGATGAGCTGGCCGATGCATGGACGATCGCCCACCACGACGTCGTCAGACAGGATGACCGCAAACGGCTCGTGGCCAACCAGCTCCTTGGCGACGAGCACGGCGTGCCCCAGGCCGAGCTGCTCCTTCTGGCGGACATAGGCCACCTGGGCGAGGTCGCTGATGTGGCGGATCCGCCTGAGCATCTCGACGTCGCCCTTTTCCTCCAGCAGGTGCTCCAGCTCGAAGGACAGGTCGAAGTGATCCTCGATGGCTCGCTTCTGGCTGGAGGTGACGATGATCACCTGTTCGATGCCGGCGGCCACCGCCTCCTCGACCGCGTACTGGATGACCGGCTTGTCGACGAGCGGCAGCATCTCCTTGGGCTGGGCCTTCGTCGCCGGGAGGAACCGTGTCCCCCAACCGGCGGCCGGAAAGACGGCTTTGCGGATGCGCATCGAACCTCGGAAGCCTGTGCCGGACCGGCCGGCATCGCGCCGGACGGGGTATTGGGGACGCGGTTCCGGTCAGGGACGGCCGGGCCCGGCCAGTATACCCGCGAGGCCTGGGGTCCTACCCCGGCCCGAGCGAGACCGCCCTCAGGCCCGGCCGAAACCGCCCTCAGGCGCCACCGTTCTGCCCATCGTCGGCGGCCGCCACCGGCAGGTCGCCCGCGCGGCCATGCTCACGGCGTGTCGCCAGCAACCGGATGGTCGTGAACGGGATGCGCACCTCCCGAAAGACCTCGATGGAGACCAGGAAGCCGGCGAAGAGGAGCACCACGGCGGCCAGTTTGCCTGTCTGGAACAGGGCCGTCGAGCCAAACCGGTTGAGTGAATCGGTGCTGCTCGCGACGAGGGCGCCGACTGCGATGAGGATCGTCGCCGGGACACGGCTGTGGAGGCGTCCGCCGACGAGCGCCCGCACGGTCCCCGGCAGCGATGCCACGAAGTTCACGACGATCGCCACCGGTGCGATGAGCAGGTTGAACAGGAACACGTCCCCACTCTGACCAGGGTCCAGGGAATAACCGAGGACGCGCCGCTTGGGCATGAACACGTAGGCGGAGAAGAGTGCCCCCAGCGTGAGGGCCAGGCCCCCGGTGATGTTGAGGAATGGCGTCAGCAGGCGGATCGTGCCGGGGAACAGGTCGCCGGTCGGGATGCTGGTCCGAGGGTCGAGCGCGTAGCCCGGGGCGGGCAGCGCCGTCGTCGCCATGAGCGCGACGCTCACTACGGTGGCGCCAATGACGCCGAGCGCGGCGATCCGCGGCCAGTGCTCGTTCTGGAAGTAGGTTTCCACGCTGATCGCCACGGCGAGAACAAGGGCGGCCAGCAGGTACAGCGCGGGAGCCGCGCCGGCGGCCGGGTAGTTGTGCGTTCGCTGAGTCAGCAGGGTGAAGATCCCGGCGAGCCCAAGACAGACGGCGAAGGTGTATCCGAACCGGGTCCGGGCCAGGAGAAAGGCCGTCCCCAGCCCGAGCCAGCCGGCCGTCCATACGGCGCCGGTCAGATACCAGGTCCGGTACAGCGGCTCGTTCCAGCCGCCGGCGCCTGCAAGCGCCTCGCAGGCCGATCCGATGGCGAAGAAGAGCATGCCGATGGCCCAGATCAGCTGGTATGCGCGGTGTCGCTCGCGCCACTGGTCCAACAGGGCCACGCTGAACAGCGCGGCCAGGAGGGACGTGACGGCCGGCAGGATGACGGTCGCGCTCATGGCACTCGGCAGTGCCTCAGGCTGGTGGATTCGAGGTCATGAGACGGGCTCGTCTCAGGCCGGAATGAACTCGTGGTCGTCGCGATGGATGCCATCGCACAACCCCCAGCGCGGGTCGTCGCCCGGGATGGGGACCGGTCGCATGATCTCGCGGACGCGGCCGCGGCGGCAGAACAGGTAGCCCCGCCGCGCCATCCAGGTGCGGACGCACGCCTCGTCCGAGTGGAACTGGAACGGACCCGGATTGATGGCCGCGGCCTCGGACCAGTCGGCCGGCCGCTCGGTGGCGACGATGTCCAGGAGATTCACTCGCCACGGGGTGCCCTCGATGAGATTCCGGCAGCCGTCGCAGCGGATGGCGACGTTGTCCTTGACGATCGTTCGGATCGAGATCCCCATCAGCTCCATGGCCTCAGCGTATCAGAGGGCAAGGTCGGGCTACTGCGGGCCGCGCCGTGGACGGGCGCGAGTGTGGATGGTGGTAGCCCCAAGGGGATTCGAACCCCTGATCTCCACCTTGAAAGGGTGGCGTCCTAGGCCTCTAGACGATGGGGCCACCGAACGGCCGGCTCGAGGCGCGCCAGGGTTCAGCCGAGTCTAGCAGGTGACCGGTCTGCCGCCCGCGCCGACCTCCCGTCAGCGTGCGCCGGACGTCCACAGCTGGGCGAGCAGGACAGCGCCGGCCAGACAGCCGAGAGTCACGATCGAGGCGACGCCGGCGCCGATCGCGAGGACCATCGCCCGGACGGCCTGCTCGTCGGATCCGGCCCGGTATGTGGCGATGACGCCGGCAATCGTCAGCAAGCCGAAGACGAGCCCCAGCAGCGTCAGGCCCGCGGCAAGCAGGGGGATCTGATTGGCATCGCGGACGGTCAGCGTGTACAGCCCGAAGCCGACCGAGCCGGCCAAGGCCATCGCCAGGATGACCTTGGTGGGGGTGATCTGGATGGGACCGAGGTGGAGGCCGCGTTCCTCTTCGTCGCTGGCTCCTTCGTCCCAGTCCGGGCGTCGAGCCTGGCTGCGGTCCTGGCCGTGGGCGGCCTGGTCCTCCCGATCCAGGTTTCGGGTCGAGATCGACCGCCGATCGTCGAACGAGGGCCCACTCACGAGGACAGGCCGGCAATGGCGTCGACCGACCCGGGACGCACCGAATCGGCGGCGGCCGGGGCGGCCGCGAGCCCGTCGATCTGGATCGAGTCGATGGCGACGGGGCCGGTGCCGCCAGCACGATCGTCGGCCCGATCGGGACGTGATCGGTGGTAGATGGCCACGTTGTAGCT
The DNA here is from genome assembly GCA_035637675.1 of Candidatus Limnocylindria bacterium. Taxonomy (GTDB): domain Bacteria; phylum Chloroflexota; class Limnocylindria; order Limnocylindrales; family CSP1-4; genus C-114. The sequence continues at coordinate 52,807 of DASPWU010000059.1, forward strand.
GAGTCGCGGCCGCTTGAGCGTGTCGGCGACGCGCGAGCCGGCCTCGCCGAAGGCATCGGTCAGCAGGCTGCGCGCCTCGGCCAGTGACGCGAACGTCCAGAACGCATGGATCACGCGCATGCGAAACCCGTTCTGCAGGTACCAGCCGTCGCGCCTGCCCCAGGTCGAATACTCGGGCAGGTCGCCGCGGATCCGCGAGACGTCGTCACGCCCGTAGTCGTGAACCACGAGGAGGCGGCCGCCGGGCCTCAGGACGCGGTCTGCCTCAGCGACCTCGGCCGGGCTGGGCGCGCGAAACGCAGTCCAGTAGGCCACGATCGCGTCGGCACTGCTGTCCGGCAGGCCGAGAGCCGCGGGCCTGCCCGCCGACACCTGGACACCTGCCGTTCCCGCCAGCGCGGCCTTGAGCCTGGCCAGCCGGCCCGGCCGCTCCAGGACGGTCAACCGTGCGCCGAGCGCGGCAAGCTGACGGGCACGCACTCCCTGAGCGCCGTCAACAAGCACGACATCTCGCCCCCCGAGCGGGCCCAGTGCTTCGAGCGCCCTGTGGATCTTGCCCTCGAGATCGAACGACCGGAGAAGGCGGGCAGTCACTTCTTCGGCGAGATCGACCGGGAGATCTGCCACGAGAGGGCGAAGTATAGATGCGTCCTGTGACCGGTGGGCGCGGCGCGGGCGCCGAGGCCGGGTCGCAGGGCGGCACGGCAGGGTGGCAGAATCGCCAGATGCGTCGCCAGATGAGTCGGCAGCCGCCGTCCGGCCCAGCCGCATCGCGCGGCATGCCGGCGGCCGTCCGGCTGTTCCTGGGGTATGCGCTCGCCATCGTCGCGGTCATCGGATTGTCTCTGCGATTTATCGTCGACCAGGCGATCTCGGCGCCCGTCAGCGGACTCGGGGTCGTGGTCATGGCGCTCCTGGCTTACACGATCTTCACGACGACCCTGGTCATCCAGCGCAAGGAGGCCGGCCGAGGACTGGCCCTGGGCCTGGCCAGCCTCACGATCCCGGGCGTGCCGCTGGCCTGGTTCACGTTCTCCGGCAGCCCCCTCGGTCTCGTGCTGGCGGCTCTGATGGCGATCCTCGCGGTCGCCTTGTTCCGCGGTCTCACCGGCCAACGGGTCCGAGCCTGGCTGAGCGAGCCCTGACGGCGGCGGCCCTCGGGCCGCGACACGGCACGATTCCGCTCCGGGAGGGTACCCTCAGCCGAACACGTCAGCGGCCTCACGGCCGCGTTTTCCCCAACGACACCAGAGGCAGGTCAGTGAGCGACCCTACGCGCCGGCCGACGCGCGCCGGCAGCAATCCCCCCAGCGCGGGCGGCAGCGGTTCCCGGGCCGGGCGGCGTGAACGCCCGCGCCCGTCGTATCGCAACGAATCCTTCCTCGAGCGGTACCGGACCCAGCTTCTGATGGGTGGAGCAGTGGTCGTCGTCGCGCTGCTCACCGGCGTCCTGTACCTCGGCGCCACCCAGAAGGCGTATGCGTGCTCCACGATCATGGAGCCGGCCGCGCCGACCGCGGTCCCCAGCGGCAGCCCGCGGCTTGGCCAGCTGGAGCGGGACATGGGCAATTCGCACGTCCCGCCCGGCACCGTGGTGCGCTATACGTACTGTCCACCGGCCTCGGGCAACCACTACTCCGCGGCTGGCCGGGGGCCGATCGCGGCCCGCTATTACCCTCCGGACGAGGGCACGGAACCGCAGGGCTGGGTCCACAACCTGGAGCACGGGGCGCTGGTCGTCCTGTACAACTGTTCCGGCGGCTGCCCGGATGACGCCACGCTGCAGAAGCTGAAGACGTTTGCGACCACGTTTCCCGCCAGCCCCATGTGCAAGCTGCCGGCCGGCCGGATCGGTCCGGTCATCACCCGCTTCGACGACATGAAGACGAAGTTCGCGGCCCTGGTGTGGGATCGCGTGCTCATGCTCGACTCGGCGGACACGGACCAGATGCTCGCCTTCTTCATGGCCGAGGGCGAACGGACGAATCCCGAAAAGCAGTGCGCCGCGCCGTCGCCGTCCGGGGAGCCCTCTTCACCGCCATCGGCCGAGCCGAGCGGTTCCGCCGGCCCGAGCGGATCGCCGGCCGGCCCGAGCGGCTCACCGAGCAGCTAGCCGGAGCGGGCGATGCTCGCCCTCGTCAAGGCCGTATCCGGGCCCGGGCTCGAGCTCCTCGACGTGCCGCGGCCCACGATCGGGATCAACGACGTCCTGATCCGGGTCCACAAGACCGGGATCTGCGGGACCGACCTCCACATCGAGTCGTGGGACCCCTGGGCGGCGAAGACGATCCGGCCGCCGCTCGTGGTGGGGCACGAGTTCGTCGGCCGGATCGTGGAGGTCGGCTCGAATGTCGCCGACTTCCACCCTGACGACCTTGTCAGCGGCGAGGGCCACGTCGTCTGCGGGCGTTGCCGTCATTGCCTGGCCGGCAGGCGGCACCTGTGCGCCAACGCGATCGGCCTTGGGGTGGGCCGCGACGGCGCCTTCGCCGAGTACGTGGCGCTGCCGATGACGAACGTCTGGCACCACTGGCCGGGGATCGACGAGGAGGTCGCCGCGATCTTCGACCCCTTCGGCAACGCGGTCCACACAGCCCTGGCATTCCCGGTGCTCGGCGAGGATGTGCTCGTCTCGGGCGCCGGCCCGATCGGGCTCATGGCGACGGCGGTGGCTCGCCATGCGGGCGCGCGCTTCGTGGTCGTTTCCGAGCCCAACGCGTACCGCCGCGAGCTCGCCACGAGGATGGGGGCGACAGTCGTCGTGGATCCGCTGGCTCGCGACCTCCATGACGTGCAGGCAGAGCTGGGCATGGTCGAGGGCTTCGACGTGGCCCTCGAGATGTCTGGCAACCCGGCCGCGCTCCGTACGGCGCTCGACAACATGGCCCACGGCGGAGGCGTTGCCCTGCTGGGCATCCCGACCGAGGATGTGTCGCTCGACGTCAACGCGATCGTGTTCAAGATGCTCACCCTGCGGGGCATCTATGGCCGCGAGATGTACGAGACGTGGTACAAGATGACGGTGATGCTCGAATCGGGGCTCGACATCCGTCCTGCGATCACCCACCGCTACTCGTTCCGCGACCATGAGGCGGCGTTCGCTGCCGCCCGGTCCGGAGACTCCGGCAAGGTGATCCTCGACTGGAATCCTCAGACCAACGGCTAGCAGGAGCGTCGCCTTGGTCTTCAGAGGGCGCGTGATGACTCCGTGGGGAGGTTGCCTGCTCCAATGAAGACCAGACCCGACCCTCTGGCGTTCCTCGGCGACGAGCTCGAAGAGCTGCGCCGGGAGCATCTGTATCGCCCGCTCCGCGTGCTGAGCTCCGCGCAGGGTCCGGTCGTCAGCGTCGACGGCCACCGTTGCGTGAACCTCTCGTCCAACGATTACCTGGGCCTGACGCATCATCCGCGGCTCCGCGACGCGGCGCTGACAGCGGTCCGCGAGTTCGGTGCGGGCAGCGGCGCCGTGCGGACGATCGCCGGCACGATGACCCTCCACGAGGACCTGGAGGCCGAGCTGGCGGCGTTCAAGGGGACGGAGGCGGTGCTCACCTTCCAGTCCGGCTTCAGCGCGAATACCGGCGTCATTCCCACGATCACGCGAGAGCAGGACCTGATCGTCTCCGACGCGCTCAACCATGCCTCGATCATCGACGGCATGCGGCTGTCCAAGGCGCCCCGCAAGGTCTTCGCCCACCGGGACGTGGATGCCCTGCGGCAGGTCCTGGCCGAGGCGCGCCAGGAGGGCGGGCTCGCCGGGCTGCCACACCGGCTCATCCTCGTCGTGACCGACGGGGTGTTCAGCATGGACGGCGACATCGCGCCGCTGCCGGGGATCGTCGCCGCGGCCGAGGAGTTCGGGGCGGCGGTCATGGTCGACGACGCCCACGCATCCGGCGTCCTCGGCCGGAATGGCCGCGGCACCGTGGACCATTTCGGCCTGCACGGGCGGGTCGCCATCCAGGTCGGCACGCTGTCGAAGGCGGTCGGCGTGCTCGGCGGCTACGTGGCTGGTTCCCAGGCCCTCCGGGACATGCTCATCCAGCGCTCGCGACCGTTCCTCTTCTCGACGTCCCACCCGCCGGCCGTCGCCGCCGCATGCCGTGAGGCCATCCGGGTGCTGGAGGAGGAGCCGGAGCTGATCGAACGCCTCTGGGCGAATACCCGGCGCTTCAAGGCCGAGCTCGCACGACTCGGGTTCGACACCGGTGCCTCGGAAACCCCGATCACACCGGTCATGATGGGCGACTCGGACGTCGCCGGCCGGTTCTCGGCCCGGCTGTTCGAGGAGGGCATCTTCGCCCAGCCGGTCGTCTATCCCACCGTCGCCCTGGACAAGGCCCGGATTCGGACGATCGTCACCGCCGCCCACACGAACGAGATGCTCGACACCGCCCTGGAAGCGTTCGGTCGCGTCGGTCGCGAACTTGCGCTGATTGCAGGGTGACGAAAGCCGCCGTCGCGCACGATCCGACCCCGGCCGAGGTCGGTCAGGCACGTGACCTGCCGTTGGACAGCCACCTCCACACGGACCTCTCGCCGGACGCCGACGTGCCGATCGACGTCTACGCGGCGGCGGCCTTCGAGCGCGGCATCGCCGAGATCGCGATCACCGACCACGTCGACTTCGACCCGCGCTACCCGGCCTACGACTTTGCCGACTTCGCCACCCGGGAGCGGGTGGTTCGAGAGGCGGCCGAGCGATGGGGATCTCGGGTCGCCATCCGGTTCGGGTGCGAGCTCACCTACGAGCGACACCGCGAAGACGACATCCGGGACCACCTGGCCCGCCACCGCTACGACTTCACCATCGGCTCCGTCCACATCGGTCCGCACTCGCCATACGGCACGGACCGAGTAGCGGCATTCGCCATGGGCAAGACGCTGGCGGAGATCGTCCAGCCATACTTCGACGAAGTCGAGGCGGCGGCCCGCAGTGGGCTCTTCGACACGCTGGGCCACCTGGATTTCGTCAAGCGATACGTCATGCCCTACCGGACACCGGCCGACTTCGCGGCCGCTCCGGAGCTCTACGAGGCAATCCTTCGTGCACTCATCGACAGCGGCACGGGTCTCGAGGTGAACACCAGCGGCCTTCGCCAGTCCCCCGGCGAGACGTACCCGGCGCAGCCAGTGGTGGAGCGCTTTCGCGAGCTCGGAGGTCGGGCGGTGACCGCGGGCTCCGACGCCCATCGCGCCGACGCGTTCGCCTTCGGGCTCGAGCAAGGCTACCGGGTGGCGGCCGACGCAGGATTCAGCTGGCTCGCCTTCCGGCGCGGTGCAGAGCGGCTCCAGGTTCCGCTCCCTGCCCGGTTCGGCACCTAACAGCGCAGAGGGTCGGTCGTTATGTCCCTCGACGACGCCGCGGTCGAGCGGTTCGTGCAACAGGCGAAGAACGGCGACGCAGATGCGTATGGCCAGCTCTTCGACCACTATCACGAGCCGATCTATCGCTACGTTGTCAGCCGCGTCCACCGCCCAACGGACGCGGAGGACCTGACGCAGACCGTCTTCGTCAAGGCCCTGGAGGCGTTGCCGCGATACGAAGCGCGGGGCGTCCCCTTCGGGGGCTGGCTCTTCCGGCTGGCCAGGAACGCGGTCATTGATTTCGTCCGGACTCGCCACGATCACGTCGAGCTCGACGCGATCGGTCAGCGGTCCACCGCCGAGGCGCAACCGGACGTGGTCATCCTGATGCGATATGAGATCGAAGAGGTGGGGATCGCCCTGGCGGCCCTCACCGACGAGCAGCGGGACGCCATCGCCCTGCGCTTCTTCGCCGGGCTCTCAGCCCGAGAGGCGGCCGAAGCGATGGGCAAGCAGGAAGGAACCGTTCGCGGCCTCCAGTTCCGGGCCATCGCCTCGCTCCGGCGACAGCTCGGGATCGAGGTGATGGGCGGTCTCCCGGCCCTCCGGCCGGTGCCAATCCCGGCGGCCGCCCGGGCGGCGGAGCGGAGAGCGGCGCGAGCGGCGAAACGAGAGACGTGATGGACAATCGGATCAGGCAGCGCAGGGCACACGGCGAGCTCGAGCGAAGGCTCGAGACGTACGCTGCTGCCCGCCTGTCGCCCGATCCCAGGCAGATGGCCCGCATCCGGACGGCGGTGATGACCGAGGCGCGCCGGACGCTCGCCGGGCCATCGCTCCTCGCGCTGCCCGTGGCCCTGCCACAGCCCCTGCCCCTGAGGGCCCGGCCGGCCAGCCGGCGGCGTTTCTCCAGCGGCGGCTGGCGCCGGACGACCCTCGCCCTGGCGGCTGCAAGCCTCGCCGGCCTGCTCCTGGGAGGCACCGCCTTCGCGGCCAGCCGCGCCGGCGCTCCGCTGTATGGCGTCCGCGTGTGGCTGGAGGCCGCGACGCTGCCCGCCGATCGGGAAGCTCGGGCGGCCGCCGAGCTGAGCCGCCTGCAGTCTCGGTTGGGCGACGTCGCCGATGGCGCGGCGCGGGGTGACGGCTCGGCCGTCAGCGCAGCCCTTGCCGAGTATCGCGCCAGCGTCGAACAGGCGCTCGCGACAGCCGGTGAGGACCACGACCTCCTCGCCAGGCTCGAGATCGAACTGATGCGGCACCGGGTGGTGCTGGCGAGCCTCCTGGGAATGGTCCCATCGACTGCCCAGGACGCCATCCAGCAGGTCCTCGATCGCGATCAGCACGCGCTGGACGCCATCCGGCTGCGCGGCAAGCCGGGCTCGAATGGTTCGGGAGCGCCGGCCGGCAAGCCAGACGGCGGGGGCGGCGCGGCTCCCTCGACCCAGAAGCCTGCCGCCCAACCGACTACGCCGGCCCATGTGGACACGACGGCGCGGCCCGAGCACACGCCACGGAGTGGCCAGGATTCGCACGGGGCCAAGCGCGGCAACTGACGCGGCGACATGCGGCCCCTGACCCAGGGCCCGACGCAGGGCTCTCGGTCGCGCGGGCGTGCGATCCTTTCGCTCATGCGCACATCCAACCGCCCCTGATGGAGCTCGTCGTGCTCGGCGCCGGCCCGGCCTACACCAACCGGCCCGGAGCGGCCGGCTCGGCGTACCTGCTCCGGCACGAGGACCGCAACATCGTGCTGGACCTGGGCCAGGGCGTCTTTCCGCGACTCGCCGGTGAGCTCGACCCCGAAGACCTGCTGGCCGTCGCCGTCAGCCATCTCCACCCGGATCACTTCATCGACGTGGTCCCGCTTCGGCACTATCTGGTCTACGAGTGCCGTCCGGCCAGGCGAGTCACCGTCCGAGCGCCGGCGGCCCTTGAAGCGCGGCTCGACGCGCTCGTGGGCGAGCCCGGCTTCGCCAGGTCGGCCCTGGAGATCCTTCCGCTGCGAGGTGGCACGCTGGAGTTCGGGCCGTTCACCCTCCAGGCGTCGCTCGTGACCCACACCGACGAGAGCTACGGCTTCCGGGTGGCGACAGGCGACGGGCCAGGGCTCGTCTATTCGGGCGACTGTGGGCGGGCCGACGATCTGCGCGACCTCGTTCGGCCGGGCGACACGCTGCTGTGCGAGGTCTCGTTCGGACCCGGGCCGGTGCCCGAGGGTGCCCTGCATCTCGATGCGCCGGCCGTAGCAGGGCTCGCCCGGGACGCCCGCGCCGGACGCGTCCTGCTCACTCATCTCCAGATGGGCTTCGACGCCGGCGAGACCGAGCGCGCGGTCCGGGCCGCCTTCGACGGCGACGTCCGGTTCGTCTGGCCGGGCGACCGCCTGACCGTCTGAAACCGGCCGTGCCGGGCATGAAGAGACCGGAGCGGCGATGCCGCTCCGGTCTCTTGGAGTGCCTGGTGGGAGGCGGTCGCCTAGCGGCGGCGCCTGATGGTGCGCCTCGGGGTCAGGAGCAGGATGCTCCCGACCAGCAGCGCCAGCCCGAGAACCGGGATCCGCCAGCCATCAGAGCTGCTGCCACTCGACCCGATGTCGGTTGCGGTGTTCGGCGGGGTGCGGCCCGGGGTCGAGGTCGACACCTCGACACTGGCCGTCGGGGTCGGGGTCGGGGCAGCAACCGTGGCGGTCGGGGTGGGCGTCGGGGCCGGCACGGTCGCCGTCGGCGTCGGAGTCGGAGTCGGAGTCGGCGTCGGAGTCGGCGTCGGCGCGACGCCGTTCACTGTGTAGTTGTCGTTCTTGGCGGGCGGAACGTCCACGGTGTACGTACCATCGTCGCCCACCGGGATCGTGTATGCCAGGAGGCAGAACTTGCCTTCACCGTCCGCGGTCACAGTGCCAGACGCGACGACCTCTCCAGGATCGGTGCTGGCCCCACCGGGTTGGCCGGTGATCGTCCAGTTGTACGTCGTATTCGCCGTGAAGTCCTTGCCGCGGAGGTAGACCGTGTCACCGGTCGTGTACTGGTTCTGGTCCTGCGGCGCGGGGCTGGCGCACGTGATCGACGTGGTCCATATGGCCCCGGCCGCAGCGGCGGCGCCCCCGGCCGCAGGACCGAGGAGCGCCAGCGCCAGAAGCGAAGCGACGGCC
>DASPWU010000060.1:0-3506 GCA_035637675.1 Candidatus Limnocylindria bacterium
CGCTGAGGTCGACGCGCTGGCCGAACGAGTCCGCAAAGAGCGTGGGAACCTGGTCTGGATCAATCGCTTCCTGCCCCGCGAGGACCTGATCCACCTGCACACCGGCGCGACCGTGTTCGTGTGCCCATCGATCTATGAGCCCTTCGGCCTGGTGGTCCTGGAAGCGATGGCCTGTGAAACGGCGGTGGTGGCGTCCCGCGTGGGCGGGATTCCGGAGATCGTGGTCGAGGGCGAGACGGGATTCCTCGTCGATTACGACGCCAGCGACCCGGCGGCCTTCAGCGCAGCGCTTGCCGCTCGCATCGGGGAGCTGCTCGATGATCCCGCCCGCGCTTCGGCGATGGGCGAGGCGGGACGGCAGCGCGTGCTCGAACGCTTCGGATGGCCGAGCATCGCATCGCGGACCTTTGAGCTGTACGAGACCCTGCTCTAGGCCGGCGCATCTTCCAGCAGCACCTCCGGCAGGTCGACAGCTCGCGAGCGGAGGTACTCACCCAGGCCCTTGGCCTGGGGATCGATGCGCGTCGACGACGAGACGCCCTCGCCGAGGAGGCCGGCCACGACGAAGTTGAGCGAGCGGAGATTGGGCAGCCGGTGGCGACGGATCTCGAGTGACGCGGTCTCCGGCACCAGCTCCCGGAGGCGGTCGATGCCGAGGAACGCCTCCAGCCACCTGTACCCCTCCTCGCTGCGGGCCCAGACGCCGATGTTCGCGTTGCCTCCCTTGTCGCCGGAACGGGCGCCAAAGACCGAGCCGAGCGGCACGCGTCGCGCCGGACCCAGGTCCGGGAGCTCGCCACCGTGGTGGTCGGGCGTGTCCGGTTCCGGCGGCTGGCGCGGCGGTTCGAGGACCGGCAGGCGCCGCCCATCCTCGAGGACGACGGTCTGGCTCACCAGCTCGGCGGGCAGCAGCGCCGGCCAGTAGACCCCGTACGCCGTCTCCGACTCGGGCGGCGTCGTCGTGAAGAAGCCGGGATAGCTGGCCAGCGCCAGCTCGATGAGCCTGTTGGAGAACGCCCGGCCGACCTTCGCCGGGTCTCTGTCCTTGACCGTCACCCGAAGCTGGGCGATCGCCTCGGCGTTGCTGGCCGCGTCAGGCCGGTCACTTCGTATGAGCTGGACGTCGACGTGCTCGAACGCGGACTCGCCGCCCACCGACTCGAACAGCTGCCGGCGGGCCACCTCCGCCTTCGCCTGGATGTCGAGGCCGGTCAGGACGAAAGTCATCGTGTTCCGGTAGCCGCCGAGGTAGTTGATCGAGACCTTGAGCGTGGGCGGCGCGGGCTCACCGCGAACCCCAGACACGCGCACGCGATCGGGGCCCTCCGCCGACAGCTCGATGGTGTCGAACCTCGCGACCACATCGGGGTTCAGATAGCGCGGCCCCTGGATCTCGTACAGGAGCTGGGCGGTCACCGTGCCGATCGAGACGAGCCCCCCGGTGCCTGGGTGCTTGGTGATGACGGCGCTGCCGTCCTCGCTCACCTCCGCGATCGGGAAGCCGAGGTGGCCGATCCCGGGCACCTCCGAAAAGAAGCTGTAGTTGCCGCCCGTGGCCTGGGGGCCGCACTCGATGATGTGACCGGCGACCACGGCGCCGGCCAGGCGGTCCCAGTCGTCGCGCGCCCAGCCGAAGTGCCAGGCGGCGGGGCCGACGACCAGCGAGGCGTCGGTGACGCGCGGGCAGACCACGATGTCCGCCCCGGCGTGCAGAGCCTCGGCGATCCCCCACGCCCCGAGATAGACGTTGGCCGAGACGGGCTCGACGCCGGCCTCGACCAGGGAACGTCCGGAGTCGAGGTGACGGAGCTCGTGGCCCGCCGCCTGCAGCTCGCCCAGGCGCGGCAGCACGTCGTCACCCTCGATGTGGGCGACGCTAGCGCGCAGTCCCAGCCGCTGCAGGAGCTCGCGCAACCTGGTGGCCAGGCCGGCCGGGTTCAGCCCGCCCGCATTGGCGACGATCTTGACGCCGCGCTCGAGCGCCAGGCCCGCAACGTCCTCCATCTGGCGCAGGAAGGTGGTCGCGTAGCCCGCGTCAGGATCCTTGAGACGCGACTTCCAGAGGATGAGCATCGTCAGCTCGGCCAGGTACTCGCCTGTCAGCACGTCGATCGGTCCGCCCTCGAGCATCTCGCGGGCCGCCGAGAGCCGGTCGCCGTAGAACCCCGAGCAGTTGGCGATCCTGAGCGGCCGGCTCACCGGCGAGCAGCGGCCGGCCGCCGAGGACGACGTTTCAACGCCGCGGTTTCACGCCGGCGGGTCGGGAGGAATCGAGTCGGGCGATCTGTCCGCCTGCGACTCGACGGCGGCGATGTACTCCGCGATTTCGTCTTCCGGGGCTCCCGCGGAGAGCATGTCCCGGACTCGCTTGCGAGTGTCTTTGCGCAGGCTGGAGACGAACTCCTCGACCTGCTCTGCGGTCGCTCCTGCAGGCGGGATCAATCGGTCCACGAAGAGCAATGTACGACCCCAGTCGACCGCACACATAAACACACATAAAGAGGACGCGCGCGAGGAGGCTACATTCCGCTCGTTGCCATCCACCTTCCTGCGGGCGCCCGCCACGTGGCTTTTCGCCGCCGCGTGGCTGCTGGCCGCCGCCTCCCTGTGGCTGCGGGGGCGTCTCGAGGACGTCGCGGCCACCGCCCTCGTCGCGATCATCGTGCTCCTGGGCATCGGCCTCACCCTTGCCGTCACCCCACGTCCGCCCTCGACGCCGCGGCGCAGCGACACTTCGACGCGCATCCAGGCGGCCTTCCTGGTCGTGCTTGTCGCCTTCTCGTGCGTCCGTTTCGGGCCACCATGGCTGGCCCACGCGACCGGCTGGGGCTCCCTGCCCCTGATCACGTATCCGCTCCTTGTCTTCGTCATCCCGGTGGCAATCGTGGTCGGCCTGGGAGCACGCGGGCCGGAGCTCGGGCTGCATCGTGGCTACCGCTCCCTGGCCGCCGGGGCCGTCTGGATCGCCCTGCGCGCGCTGCTGCTGGGCCCTGCCATCCTGGCCGGGCAGGGCCTGCGCCTGGCCGCGATGCTCGTGCTGCACCTCGTCTTCGTCGCCTTCCCCGAGGAGCTTCTGTTCCGCGGCCTGCTCCAGACCCGTCTCAGCCTGCTCTTCGGCTCGGCCTGGGCGGTGGTGGTAACGGCGCTGCTGTTCGGCCTGTGGCACCTGGGGATCAACACCGGCGCCGCGGGCGGGGACCTGGCGACAGGACTGGCCCGCTGCGTCCTGGTCCAGGGCACGCTCGGGCTTGGCTACAGCCTCGCGTTCGAGCGCACGCGCAGCCTGGTCTCGAGCTCGCTGGCCCACGCCGCCTTCAACGCGATCTAGCGGAGGAAGTCCCTGATCAGCTCGGCCGACTCGCTTGCCTGATCGAACGATTGGCTGCCAGGCCGACGGTCCTGGCGGCATGGCGCGTCGCGCGCAGCAGGACCCTCGCGCCGTTCACGAGATCCTCGTCGGCCGTCGCCTCGCCCGGCGCATGGGTGACGCCCCCTCGGCTCGGGAC
>DASPWU010000061.1:0-1806 GCA_035637675.1 Candidatus Limnocylindria bacterium
GTCAGTGTGGAGGCGACGGCGCTGGCGGAGGGAGGCGACGTCCACGGGCGAGTGTGGGTTCGACCGGGCGGCAGCGCGGCGAACGCCGCCGTGTGGGGGGCGGCGACCCGGGCCAGCGTGCGGCTCCACGGGCGGGTCGGCGCCGACCTGAGCGGTCGGCTGCTCCAGGAATCGATCGCCGAGCACGGCGTAGAGACCGTGCTCGCGGTGGACGACCAGGCGAGAACCGGATCGATGCTGGTCGTCCACTCGGCGGGGGAGCGATCGATGGTCGCCGACCGGGGGGCGAACGCTCGCCTGTCTCCGGCTGACCTCCCCGCCGAGATCGAGGCGGCCGCGGTGCTGGTCTCGGGCTACCTCCTGCTCGACGAGGCATCGCTTCCGGCCGCCATGGCTGCGTTGAAGCGCGCGAAGGCTCGATATGTCGCCGTGGACGCTGCCTCCTGGCCGCTCCTGCGGGAGTTCGGCACCACTCGGTTCTTCGCCGCGACGGAGACGGCGTCGGTCCTGTTGCTGAACGAGCTCGAGGCCGAGGTGCTCTGCGGCCGGCGAGGAGAGGATGCCGCGGAGACCCTGGCCCAGCGATACCAGGTCGTGTGCGTCAAGCGAGGCCCGCGCGGGGCTGCGATGTCGTGGGAGGGCCTCCTCATCCGCTACGAGGGAGAGCCCGTCGTGGAGGCCGATCCGACCGGCGCCGGGGATGCCTTCGACGGCGTGTTCCTCGCGGCCCTGGCGACGGGTGCGTCACCGGGAGAGGCTCTTCGCGCGGCGTGCGCCGCGGGCGCCCGGGTGGCGGCAGGCCCGGACCTGTGGCCCACGGCGGGATGACCGGCCCGATCCGGATCTCTGACGAGGTAGCCGAGGCTCTCGCCGGGAAACGACCGGTCGTGGCTCTGGAGACGAGCGTCCTTGCGCACGGCCTGCCGGTTCCGCAGAATCATGAAGCCGCCGGGGCCATGGCCGGCGCCATCCGCGGGACGGGCGCCGTACCCGCGTGGATCGCCGTCGACGCCGGTCAGGTTCGGGTCGGAGTTGCCGACGCGGACCTGGCTCGCCTGGCGGTGCCGGGTGGGTCGGCAAAGGTCGCCCGGCGGGACCTCCCGATGGTCGTGGCATCGGGCGGCCTTGGCGCCACCACGGTCTCGGCGGCGGTGTGGGCCGCCCACCGTGTCGGGATCGACGTGCTGGCGACCGGCGGGATCGGTGGGGTTCATCACGGCTCCGGCGACGTCTCAGCGGACCTGCTCGAGCTCGCCGCGACGCCCGCCCTGGTCGTGTGCTCCGGACCCAAGTCGATCGTGGACCCCGAGGCCACCATGGAACGCCTCGAGGAGCTGGGCGTCTCGGTCGTGGGCTACCGGACCGGCCGGCTCCCGTTCTTCGTGGCCGAGCACGCCGACGTTGCGCTGGAGCACCGCGTCGACACCCCGGTGGCGGCCGCCGCCGTGGTTCTGGCTCTGCGAAGGCTCGACGTCGGCTCGTCCATCGTCTTATGCAACCCAGTTCCCGACGGTGTCGCCCTGGACAGCGATGTCGTGGCCGACGCCGTTCGGGCATGTGAGGAGGCCGCGGTGAGTCGCGGGATCCGGGGTAAGGACGTGACCCCCTTCCTGCTGTCCTGTCTCGCGGAGCGAACCGGTGGCCAGAGCCTCCGGGCGAACCTGGCGCTGTTAGAACGCAACGCGGGTCTGGCGGCGGAGGTTGCCTCCGCGCTCGCTAGCGCAGCCAGGTCTTAGCGATGGCCTTGGAGAAGTGCCAGGCGTAGCGAAGCGACTTCGGCTTCTTCGACTCCCCGCCGCGCCGGGT
>DASPWU010000062.1:0-6714 GCA_035637675.1 Candidatus Limnocylindria bacterium
GGAGTCTGGGCCGTGTCTCAGTCCCAGTCTGGGTGATCGTCCTCTCAGACCACCTACCGATCGTCGCCTTGGTGAGCCGTTACCCCACCAACGAGCTAATCGGACGCAGGCCCCTCCCGAAGCGCCTTGCGGCTTTACTGGCGCGATTGAACACGCCACCACATGCGGTATTAGCCACCCTTTCGGGCAGTTATTCCCCACTTCGGGGCAGGTCACCTACGCGTTACTCAGCCGTCCGCCACTAACGATCAGAGCGAACCCCGATCGTCCGTTCGACTTGCATGTCTCATGCACGCCGCCAGCGTTTATCCTGAGCCAGGATCAAACTCTCCAAAAGAAAGCACGACCTTGCGGTCGTGACTTGGTTCGAAGGGTCTATCCGCTCGCACATCCTTACCGGATTTCCTGCCACTCTTCAGTTGTTAAGGTGCGGCCTCCGAGGGCATGACCGCCTCCGGCGCAGATCGCCAATGATGGGGCCTGCCGATCGGAGTGTCAAACCGGCCGGACCGTTCGAGGGTGACCCGACGGACTCGCGACGAGCCCGCCAGCCGAGTCCCTCGAGACCGGGCACGGCGGCGAATGGTATGGGGCCACCGCGGACCTGTCAACCGACCGTTTGGGTGGCGAATCGGCCGCCCCAAACGCGAGCCTGGCCGGCGTCCAGACGCTGCCTTGTCGTGGCACGGCGAACGTTGGGCACGCCTCGGCGGGGGCTGGGAGGGGCGTCTGCCCGTGCCGCATCTTCCAGGGTGCATGGCAGACCCGGCCACCGCTCCGCGAGAGCCCGCCGCCATGCCCGATAGGACATCACCGACCTGCCGAGCGTTCGCATGGCGGCAACACCGTCAGGGAATCTGGACGTGAACGGACACCTATATCGGGCTCGACTCCACGAGGAGGACGAACGTGGCGCCGCTCAGCCAGGCCAGCAGAGCGAGCTCGGCCGAGCCGCCATTTCCGAGCGGACCGGTGAGCAACGCGTAGACGACCAGGCCGACGACGGTCGCGGTGCCCACCTTGGCCAGCCTCAGCAGGATCTCGAACACGAGCGGGCGCATCGGCGGTCAGACCGCCCGCCGGCCCTGGAGGGCTCGAATCAGGGTCACCTCGTCGGCGTATTCGAGATCGCCGCCGACCGGAATGCCGCGGGCGATCCGGGTGATCGACCCGACGCTGTCCGCGAGGCGCTCGGCAAGGTACATGGCCGTGGCCTCACCCTCGAGGGTCGGATTCGTGGCGAGAATGACCTCCTCGAACGGCGTGTCCTGGGCCCGCGCGGCGTCGGCCCGGTCGAGGAGCTCGCGGATTCGGAGACGGTCCGGACCGATCCCGTCGATCGGCGAGATCGCCCCATGCAGGACGTGGTAGAGGCCCTTGAGCTCGCCCGTCCGCTCCAGGGCGAGGACGTCCAGGGGCTCCTCGACGACGCAGAGCCGGCGCTGGTCTCGCCCGGGATCAGTGCAGATCGAGCAGACCGGCGTGTCGCTGATGTTGAAGCAGCGCTCGCAGAACACGACGCGGTCGCGCACGTCCACCATGGCCTGGGCCAGGGCGCGGGCCTCGGTATCCGGTGCCCGCAGGAGGTAGTAGGTCAGGCGCTGGGCCGTCTTGGGACCGATGCCTGGCAGCCTGGCGAACGCCTCGATGAGCCGTGCGACGGGCTCGATGAGCGGAGCCGCCACCCGACCGCCGGCCTACAGCCCGGGGATGCGCAGGCCGGCCGTCACTGCGCCCAGCCGCTGCTCGGCCACCTCGCGGGATGCCCGGAGCGCGTCGTTGACCGCCGCCACGATGAGATCCTGGAGCATCTCGACGTCGGCCGGGTCGACGGCGGACGGGTCGAGGGTGACCGAGACGAGCTCCTGCTTGCCGGTGACCTGCGCCCGGACCACGCCGCCGCCGGCGGAGCCGTCCACGACGGTTTCGGCCAGCTCTTTCTGAATGCGCTCCATGTCCTGCTGCATCTGCTGAGCCATGCGCTGCAGGTTGGCCATTCCCATCGACTCGGTCCTCCTTGGCGTGCGGGCTCAGTCTGCGCGATGCGGCCCGACATCGTCGGCCGGCCGCACCGGCGGCCTGCCGGCGTGGGTCTCGAATCAGCTCACCTCACCGACGTCCACGAGGTCGTCGGCGAAGATCCTCTTGGCCTCGACCAGCAGGCGTGCGCTCTCGGCATCCTCGGGCAGCGGCGGAAGCAGCTCGACGTTCGTGGCGACGAACCGCACGTTTACGGGACGGCCGAGCCGGCTCGCGATCCCCGCCTCGACCGCCGTTCGTCGCCGCTCGAGGGCATCCTTCAGGAAGCTCTGGTGCTCGGGGAATCCCAGGGTGATGGCGTGATCATCGACCGCGATCGGGCGGCACGCCAGGATGAGCGGCTTGACGGCGGGCTGCTGGCTGAGGTCGGCCACGATCGACGTCCAGTGACCGTGCAGTTCGGCAAGCTGCGGGCTGACCTCACTCCCGCCGACAGGGCCGGGTCTGCCAGCCGGAGAAGGCTCGCCGAGCGGCGGGGTTGCGGCAGGCGGCGACGAGGTTGCGGCAGGCGGCATGGCCGAGTCGAGTCCACGGCTGACTGTCGAGGGGGGTGAGTCAGATGGTTCCGGGGAGGCCGCCGTCGGACGACGAGGGGCTGCAACGCGGGGCGCCGCGACGCTGTGCACCGGCCCGACGGCCGACTCGCGACCGGCTGTGCTCGGCCCCGTGGCTGCCAACGCCGACCGAGCTGGCGCGGCGGCAGATTCCACCGGCGCGGCGTCCAGCAGGGCGAGCTCGAGCTGGAAGCGAAGACCTCCGGGGCCCATCCGGGCGGGGTCGATCGCCGCCAGCCTGCGGCCCACAGCAGCCAGCCGGGAGATGTCCACCGGCCCGGCCGCGGAACGGTCAGCGAGCCGGGCGACGATGCCGGCTCTGAGCGCTTCGAGGATCTGGTCGAGGAACGCTCGGAGATCGCGTCCGCGGTCTTCGAGCTCGTCGAGCGTGGTCATGCCCGCCAGAGCATCGCCGCGGGCCAGGGCCGTGATGAACCGGGTGACCGACTCGGCGTCGGCCAGGCCCAGAAGCTCACGGACGCCATCCGCGGTCAGGCGCTCGGCGCCGCCGGACATGAGCTGGTCCAGCATCGACTCGGCGTCCCGCATCCCGCCGGCGGCGAGCCCCGCGATGAGCTCGACCGCGTCGTCATCTGCCTCGCGGCCCGCCTCGGCCAGGATCCGCCGGAGCTTGCCCGCGATCTGGCCCACGGCCAGCCGCCGGAAGTCGAAGCGCTGGACGCGCGACAGGACGGCGGGGCGGATCTGCCCGGCGTCGGTGGTGCAGAAGATGAAGGCCACGTGGTCGGGCGGCTCTTCGAGCGTCTTGAGGAGGACGTCCCAGCCCTCCTTGATGCGCTGGACCTCATCGATGATGAAGACCTTGCGGCGGAGATCCGACGGCGCGGTCGAAATCCGCGGCAGGAGCTCGCGCATGTCGTCGACGCGATTGTTGGAGGCGGCATCCAGCTCGGCCACATCGAGAGCCGTGCCCTCGCGAATGGCGACGCAGGACGGGCACGTGTCGTCGGGCTCACCGTCCCGGAGATTGGGGCAGTTGAGGGCCTTGGCCACGATCCGTGCCATGGACGTCTTGCCTGTCCCCCGTGGGCCGACGAACAGGAGGGCGTGGGCGACGCGCCCCGTTCGGGCGGCATTGCGCAGGGCCGCGACCGTCGCTTCCTGTCCCACGATCTCGGAGAACGTCTGGGCTCGCCAGCGCCGATAGAGGGCCTGATGGGCTGAGGTCTGGCTCACGACACTCCTGGGTCGGACGGGCACCGCGCGGCCGGAAGCCGCCGGCCGCGCCCGGGCTGGATACGCCGTGCACCCTCCGTCGATCCGGTCATCCCGATGCCCATCCGTCCGAGCGACTCAGACCAGGCCGTTCCGCGGCACCCGACGAAGATCGCTTAGTGCTGCTTCCTTCCGGACCTGACACGGTTCACGAGTCGCCGCTGCGCGGGACCCGGTCCTCGACGTCGCGCAGACGGCGGCTGTCGAGATCGGGGACCTCGGGAGGGGATTCAGCCCTGCTGGAGCGGATTGCAGGTACAGGGCACCGCTAGTTCCCCGCCTAGCACGGCCCCCGAAGCATAGCAGGGCCGGCCGCCAGGACCCGGTCGGCATCCGCCAATGGACGCCGCGGGCAGGTGGCGGAGAGGGCGGGATTTGAACCCGCGATGGGTTGCCCCATACCGCATTTCCAGTGCGGCGCCCTAGGCCACTAGGCGACCTCTCCGCGGCCCATAGCTTACGCACGTTGCGTGCGAATGGCGGAGAGGGTGGGATTCGAACCCACGGTGCTTTCGCACACCGCTTTTCGAGAGCGGCACCATCAACCACTCGGACACCTCTCCGTCCGAGAGGATACCAAGGTCGTTTCGGACTCGATGTCGTCCGATCGGGCCAGACGGCCTCAGACGATCAGCGAGCTGTCGGGGCGGCCGGGGCGAAGAGCTCCTCGGCCTCGTCGCGGCGGATGCCGCTCACGACCCTCATCCGGCGCGGCAGGGCTGCATGCTGGGCGAGCTGCACGACCGAGCCGCAGGCGCCGTCCACATCATTGGGCCGGGCGTAGACGATCGCCTCCACATCGCTTTCGAGGAGGGCGCCCACGCACATCGCGCACGGCTCGAGCGTGGCGAAGATCGTGGCCTCGCCCAGCTGCGCGGTTCCGAGCTTGCGGGCGGCCTCGCGGAGCGCGACCACCACGGCATGGGCGGTTGGATCGTTGGTCTCCCGGACACGATCGTGAGCCCGGGCGACCATCGCGTCGTTGACGACGGCGACGGCGCCGGTTGGCCGCTCGCCCCGGTCGAGGGCCAGCCGAGCCTCGGCGAGCGCCTCGCCCATGAACAGCTCGTAGTTCATGGGCCCGATCATACAGGTCCGGCTCTGGCCGCAAGGGGTAGGATCGGCGCGACGATTTGCGATGCCGACCGGCGGCGTGCAGGCGGGAGCGGGAGCAGATGGCCCGAAACAGGCGGATCGGCATCCTCACCGGTGGCGGCGACGTCCCCGGCCTCAACTCGGTCATCAAGAGCGTCACCTATCGCTCGACCGAGCTCGGCTACGACGTCCTGGGAATCCGGCGCGGATGGGAAGGCCTGACGCATGTCCGGCTGGTGGCCGGCGACAATCGATTCGACTCCGACTACGTCCGGCCACTGGACCGGATCAACACCCGGACGATCGACAGGACCGGGGGCACCGTCCTTCACACGTCCCGGACGAACCCCAGGAGGATGCCCGGCAACCGCCTTCCCGTCTGGCTGCCGGCAGATCGCCGGGCCGCGATGGAGATCGAGGAGGATCTGTACGATCTGACGCCGATCGTGCTCGAGCACATCGAGGCGCTCGGGCTGGACCATCTGGTAACGATCGGCGGCGACGACACGCTGTCCTATTCGCACGTGCTGACCGAGGCCGGGGTATCCCTCATGGCGATCCCCAAGACGATGGACAATGACGTCCAGGGGACCGAGTACTGCATCGGCTTCTCGTCGGCGATCACCCGCGCCAAGGAGCTGATCGATCGGCAGCGGACGACGCTCGGCTCGCACGAGCGAATCGGGGTGTTCCGGATCTTCGGTCGCGACGCCGGCTTCTCGGCCCTGTTCACGGCCTACGCGTCCTCCGGCCGGTGCGTCATCCCCGAGGCGCCGTACGACCTGGACGCGCTGGCCGAGCTGCTGTCCATGGACCATCGCATGAACCCCAGCCACTACGCCTTCGTCATCACGGCCGAGGGCGCCATCTGGCAGGGCGCCCGGATGTCGGACGTCGGTGACGCCGACGCCTTCGGTCATCGCCACAAGGCGAACGTGGGCGAGGCCCTGGCGGCCGAGCTGAAGGCCCGGACGGGCATCGAGACGGTTGCCTCCGAGCTGACGTACGACCTGCGCAGCGGTCAGCCGGACATGCTGGACCAGCTGGTGGCGACGACGTTCGCCAACGTGGCGATGGACCTGCTGGCCGACGGCGTGACCGGCCGGATGGTGGCCATCCGGGACGGCAAGTACGACCATGCGCCGCTGCCCGACCCAGCACTGGGGCCGCGCAGGGTGGATGTCGCCACCCAGTACAACGCCGAGCGGTTCCGGCCGCAGTACGCCGACCGGCTGGGCGATCCGCTGCTGCTGTCGGCCCACCTGGGGGCGCCGGTCGTGGCCGGCTGAGCTCCGTCGTCCAGGGTCAGTCGGGCAGGCCCGAGCGGCCCCGGATCACCCTGGCGACAGCGGACATGTCCTCGCCGGCATGACCGCCGTCGATGAGCTCGCGCTCGATGTCGGCGCACAGCGCGGTGACCGGCAGGTCCGCGCTGAGCTCGCGGGCCATGTTCAGGGCAATGCCGAGATCCTTGAGGTGGAGCGCGACCTTGAAGCCCAGCGGGTACTCGTTGTCGATCATCCGGCCGCTGCGGTTGGCGAGGACCCAGCTCTGGGCGGCTCCGCCGCCGAGCGCCTCGACCACCTGAGCCACGTCCAGGCCGGCCTTGAGGGCCAGCACGATCCCCTCCGCCACCCCGAGATACGTTCCAGCGAGAATCACCTGGTTCACAGCCTTCACCGCCTGACCCGCACCGACCGGCCCGACGTGGGTGATCGTCCGGCCAATGGTCGCGAGCACCGGCCGCGCCCGTTCGACGTGCGCGGTCTCCCCGCCGCAGAAGATCGTC
>DASPWU010000063.1:0-2142 GCA_035637675.1 Candidatus Limnocylindria bacterium
GTGCTGATCAATCTCCTCGTGGACGTGTCCTACTCGCTCCTCGATCCCCGTATCCGCGTCAAGGGCTCGGCCGCTGACGCCTGACACGACCGCGACGGCCGACGCGCTCGCACCGGCGCGGGCCACGGCGCCCGCCGGACGCATGCGCCGCGCGTGGCGGCAGGCCCGTCACCGGCCGGCCTCCGCGGTCGGCGCGGCGGTCGTGCTGCTGTTCGTCGCGATGGCGATCGGGGCGCCGTGGATCGCCACCGTCGATCCGCTGCAGACAGACTGGAAGCAGGTCCGCAAGGCGCCGACGCTGGCGCACCCGTTCGGGACGGACGACCTCGGGCGCGACACCTTCTCGCGCGTCATCTGGGGGAGTCGCATCTCGATGCAGGCGGGTGTCTTTTCGATCCTCCTCGCCATCGCCGTCGGCGTGCCGATCGGCCTCGTCGCCGGCTACTACCGTGGCGGTCTCGATCAGGTCATCATGCGTCTGACCGACGCGTGGCTCGCGTTCCCGTTCCTGATCCTGGCCATCGGGCTGGTAACCATCATGGGGCCCTCGCTCACGAACGCGACCGTGGCGATCGGCCTCGGCGCCACGCCGACGTTCATCCGGCTGACCCGTGGCCTGGTGCTCTCGAAATCGGCGGAGGACTACGTCCTGGGCGCGCGGGCGCTCGGCGCCGGCGATCTTCGCCTGATGAGCCGGCACATCCTGCCGAACATCGTGAGCTCGCTCCTTGTTCAGGCCACGATCTCGATTCCGATTGCGGTCATCGCGGAGGCCGTCCTGTCGTTCCTCGGGCTCGGCGTACAGCCGCCGGCGCCGTCCTGGGGCACGATGCTCAACACCGCGCAGCAGTTTCTCGACACGGCGCCGTGGATGGCGTGGTGGCCGGGGCTCGCGATCTTCTCGCTCACGCTCTCGTTCAATCTCGCCGGCGACGGCTTGCGCGACCTGCTCGATCCCAGAGACTATTGACGCGGCTATAATCTGCCGATGCGCCCGACCCTCATCCTCCTGGTGCGTCACGGACTGACGCCGACGACCGGCAAGATCCTTCCGGGGCAGGCGCCGGGCTTGCACCTCGCCGAAGAAGGGCAGCGCCAGGCCAATGTCGTGGCCGCGCGCATCGACGGGCTGCCCAAGATCGCGGCAATCTATGCGTCGCAGCTCGAGCGCGCGCGCGAGACGGCGATGCCGATCGCCCGGGCGCGCGGCCTGGCGGTCCGCGTCGATCGCGACCTGGCCGACGGTGACGTCGGCGAGTGGACCGGCCAGAAGCTCCGGCGGCTCGCCCGCAAGCCCGAATGGCAGATCGTTCAACGCCACCCCAGCGGGTTTCGGTTTCCCGGCGGCGAGTCCTTCACCGAGATGCAAACTCGCGTCACCTCGGCGCTCGCCCGGATCGTGGAACGTCATCCGGGTTCCGTCGTCGTCGCCGTCTCCCACGCCGATCCGATCAAGGCCGCGGTGGCCCACGCGCTCGGCATCCATCTCGACCTCTTCCAGCGGATCATGATCGCGCCGTGCTCCGTCACCGCGATCGGGTACCATCGCCAGGGCCCCCTCGTGCTGACTGTGAATTCCGTGGATGGCGACCTCGGCTGGCTGGGAGGATCATGAGCGAGTCCTTCGAATTCGTCGCGCCCGACCATTTCACCGCCGGCGCCGTCGGACCCCAGGGTCAGCGCGTCTTCTACCTGCAGGCGCGCGAGAAGGGCAGGGTCGTCACCCTCAAGAGCGAGAAGGAGCAGGTCCGTGCTCTCGCGCAGTACCTTGCGGGCCTCCTCGACAAGCTGCCCGGCGTCGGCGGGGTGACGCCCAAGGACCTCTCGCTGCTCGAGCCCGTCGACGCGGCCTGGGCCGTCGCCTCGATCGCTGTCGGCTACGACGAGTCGCGCGACCGCATCCTGGTCGTCGCCAACGAGCTCCTCGAGGAGGAGGAAAGCGGCGACCCCGCCTCGGCGCGCGTGCTGATCACTCGCACGCAAGCGGCGGCCTTCGTCAAGCAGGCGGACACGCTGATGAAGGCCGGCCGGCCCATCTGTCCCTGGTGCAGCCAGCCCAAGGACCCGAGCGGCCACGCCTGCCCGCGGAGCAACGGTCACGTCCTCCACTGAGACGCTCGACATCCTGACCCGCGGCGAGGT
>DASPWU010000064.1:0-29899 GCA_035637675.1 Candidatus Limnocylindria bacterium
CGCAGGCGAGCGCCAACGGGTCGACCGTCGAAGGGTCCTTGGCGATTGGCTTGACCGCCCAGGGATCGCCAGCGGCTGAATCGCCGGCGGCTGGATCGACGACGATCGGATCGACGGCCGGGACCGATGCCCAGCCGCGAAGCGAGCTTCCGGCCCATGTCGCGATCATCATGGACGGCAACCGGCGCTGGGCACGGGAGCGCGGCCTGCCGGAGCTCGAGGGCCACGCCGCGGGCGTCGAAGCCATCCGCAACGTCCTCCGTCACGCGGTCCGGCGCGGCGTCGCCTACCTGACCCTGTACGCGTTCAGCCGGGAGAACTGGGCTCGCTCGGACGAGGAGGTGAGCGGCCTGTTCGCTCTGCTGGAGTCGGCGATGGGCAGGGAGACCGACGGGCTCATCGAGCAGGGCGTCCGCGTCCACGTTCTGGGCCGCCTCGCGGAACTGCCCCCCGACACCCGCTCTTCCATCGAGGGCGCCCTCGCCGAGACCGCGGCCGGCGCCAGGCTGACGCTGAACATCGCCTTCAACTACGCCGGCCGCACCGAGCTCGTGGACGCCTTTCGCCGTCTGGCATCGAGTGGGATCGCCCCCGACGAGATCGATGAGGCCGCGATATCGCGCGCTCTCTACACGGCGGGCCAGCCAGATCCGGACCTCGTGATCCGAACCGGCGGCGAGCAGCGACTGTCGAACTTCCTCATCTGGCAGTCCGCCTACGCGGAGCTCTACACCTGCGACGTCCTGTGGCCCGATTTCGGGCCGGAGACGTTCGACGCGGCGCTCCTCGAGTTCGCTCGCCGAACCCGGCGTTTCGGCCGCTAGCGCCGGGGGCCCGGTCCGTGCGCGAGCGGGCGGGCAGCGCCCTCATCTTCGTCCCGCCGCTGCTGGTGGTCGTTGTGCTGGGAATGCCCTGGATCGCCATCGGGCTGGCGCTGCTCGCCGCGCTAGGGGCGCGTGAGCTCTTCCATCTCCTCGACGAGGCGGGTCAGCCGTCGCAACCGCTGATGGGGATCGCGCTCGCCACGACGATCGCGCTGACGGCGGCCGCGCCCGCGGCCCTCGCCGACAAGGCGGCGTTGCTGATCTCGATCGGCGTCGTGCTGGCGGCCGTGGAGTCGTTCTGGCGCCGCGAACCGCGCGAGGCCCTGGCCGCGTGGATGGGCACGGTCTTTGGCGCGGTTTACGTTGGCCAGCTGGGCTTGATCGCGCGCCTCGGCATCGCAGGGCCGGCGCTGCCGTCGGGCGCGCCGCTCGCATCCCTCGGCTCCACCGGCGGCTGGATCCTGCTGCTCATCCTCGGCGTCTGGGCGTTCGACACGGGCGCGTACCTCGTCGGCCGGCGCTGGGGCCGGGCGAGGTTCCTCACCCACATCTCGCCGTCCAAGACGTACGCCGGCCTGGCCGGCGGGCTCGTCGCCGCGACCGTCGTCGTGGGCCTCGTCCTCGTCGGCCTTGGCCAGCCGCCGTTTCAGGCCATCGTCCTCGGTCCACTGACCGGACTCGCCGCCCAGGCCGGCGACCTGGCCGAGTCGATGATCAAGCGAGCGGCCCACGCAAAGGATTCAGGTTCGCTCATCCCGGGCCATGGCGGCATCCTCGATCGAGTGGATTCGTTCCTGTTCGCGGCCCCCGTGGTCACGCTCTATGTCCTCGCCGTCATCCGCTGAGGCGGGCGGCCGGGCCGGCGGGGGACCGGTCGGCGTCGCGCTGCTCGGCTCAACCGGCTCGATCGGCCGCCAGGCGGTCGACGTCCTGGCCGGCCATCCGTCCGCTTTCCGCGTCGTGGCCCTGGCCAGCGGCCACGATGCGGGGCGGCTTTCCGAGCAGGCCGCGCGGTTCCGGCCGGCCGCGGTCGCCATGGGCGACCCGAGCGCCGCGGCCGGCCTCGACCTCCCGGCCGGGACCAGGCTCGACGCTGGTCCGGATGCGCTCGAGCGCCTCGCCGTGCGGGACGACGTCGACCTGGTGGTCGTCGGCACCGGTGGGATCGTCAGCCTGCGCCCGGTCCTGGCGGCGCTGGCGGCCGGCAAGGTCGTCGCCACGGCCAACAAGGAGACGCTCGTCGCCGGGGGTCACCTCGTCATGCCGCTCGCCCGGGCCCTCGCGGCCAGCCGGGCGGAACGGGATCCGCGGGACGCGTTCGCCAGCCCCCTGGCCTGGCTGCGCCCGATCGACTCGGAGCATTCGGCGATATGGCAGTGCCTCGCCGGCGAGTCGATGCACGCGGTGGCCCGGCTCATCCTCACGGCATCGGGCGGTCCATTCCTCGACGCCAGCCCGGACGAGCTGTCCGCCGTGACTCCCGAGCAGGCGCTCCGCCACCCGACCTGGACGATGGGCGCCAAGATCACGGTCGACTCAGCGACGCTCGCCAACAAGGGCCTGGAGGTCGTGGAAGCGCACTGGCTGTACGATGTGGACTACGACGCGATCGACGTCGTCGTCCATCCGCAGAGTGTCGTCCACTCGGCCGTCGTGTTCGTGGATGGCTCGCTCAAGGCCCAGCTGGGCACCCCGGACATGCGCCTTCCCATTCAGTACGCCCTCACGTATCCCGACCGCCGGCCATCGCCGGCCGCCGCGGCCGACCTGGTCGCCACGGCCGCGCTCACGTTCCGGGCGCCCGACGAGACGCGGTTTCCCGCACTCCGGATCGCCCGGGCCGCGGGTCGCGTCGGCTCGCGGGCGACGGCCGCGCTCATCGCCGCGGACGAGGTGGCGGTCGCTCGCTTCCTGGACGGAACCCTCGACTTCCCGGGCATCCCCCGGCTCCTCGAGTCGGCCGTGGCGCGCTTCGGTGAGGGGCCCGACCAGGCGCCCGAGGTGGCGACGCTGATCGCGCTGGACGCCGAGGTCCGGGCGGCCTTCGCCCGAGAACCGATCAAGGGAACCTTCCGCGGACCGGACTCGTGACTGCGCTGACGTCGCTCGCCCAGAGCGTCATCACGTTCGTGGTGTTCCTGGCCATGCTGGCCATCATCGTGATCGTCCACGAGCTCGGTCACTTCGTCGTGGCCCGGCTTGCCGGCGTCCGGGTGCTCGAATTCGGCCTGGGATTCCCGCCTCGGGCGCGGGTCCTGCGGTCCGAAGGCGAGACCCTATACACGCTCAACTGGCTGCCCATCGGCGGTTTCGTGAAGCTCGAAGGGGAGGACGGCGATTCGGAGGATCCCAGGTCGTTCGTCTCGGCGGCGCTGCCGGTCAAGCTCATCATCCTCGTCGCCGGCGTCGCGATGAACCTGGTCCTCGCCTTCGCCATCATGACCGGGATCGCACTGCTTCCGAATCCGGCACTCACATGGACTGTGACCTCGATCCAGGTGGATTCGCCCGCAGCCACTGCCGGGCTAGCAATCGGGGACGAGATCCTGGCCATCAACGGCACCTACTACGACCAGTATGGTCCGACCGTCCTGGACGTCCTGCGCGCGTCGGCAGGTCAGAGCGTTACCCTCACGGTTCGACGCGCTGATGGGCAGGTCACTGAACTGCCCGTCAGGCTCCGCGACCCGAGCCAGCTCAGCTCGTCTCCTGGGGCGCTCGGAATCACGGCACACGGTCAGCTTTCGGACCATACGGCCACACACGACCCGCCGACGGCCCTGCGGCTCGGGGCTGAGCGGACAGGGAGCGCGTTCCTGCTCATCCTTCGCGGGCTCGGGGACCTGGGCGAGTCGATCATCAATCGCCCTACCGAGGCCCCGCCGGTTCAGGGACCGATCGGGATCGCGGTGAGTGTCGGCGAGGTCTTCTGGCAGCAGGGGCCCATCGCCACCCTGTTCCTGGCCGGGCTTCTCTCGGCCAACCTGGCCCTCGTCAACATCCTGCCGCTGCCGCCCCTCGATGGTGGACGAATGCTGATGATTCTCATCAGGGCCATCGTCGGGAAGCGGCTCTCGCTCCAGGTCGAGCGGCTCACCTACGTGGTGGGCTTCGGTTTCCTCATGGCATTGATCGCCTGGATCTCCTTCTTCGACATCGCCCGGTCGGTTGGCGGCGGCCAATGACGGGACCGGACGGTCTCAGGCCGCGACGGCGGCCGACCGTCAGCGTGGACGTTGGCGGCGTCCTCGTCGGCAGCGCCCACCCGATCGTCGTCCAGTCGATGACGAACACGGACACCGCCGACGCCGATGCGACGGCGATCCAGGTGGCCCGCCTGGCCCATGCCGGCAGCCAGCTCGTTCGCGTCACGGTCAACACCGAGGCGGCTGCCGCGGCGGTCCCGGAGATCGTCGCCAAGCTCCATGGCCTTGGCGTCGACGTGCCGATCATCGGCGACTTCCACTACAACGGCCACCTGCTGCTCGTGAAGTACCCGGAGACGGCCCGCCTCCTCGCCAAGTACCGGATCAATCCGGGCAACGTCGGCGCCAAGCGCCATGACGAGAACTTCCAGACGATCGTCCGCGTGGCGATCGACAACGACCGGCCCGTCCGGATCGGCGTCAACTGGGGCTCGCTCGACCAGCAGCTCCTGACCGAGCTCATGGACGTCAACGCTCGCCGGCCCGAGCCGCGCGACAGCCGCGACGTGATGATCGAGGCGATGATCCAGAGCGCCGTCCGCTCGGCGGAGCTGGCCGAGGCCACCGGCCTGCGCCACGATCGGATCATCCTGTCGGCCAAGGTCTCCGGCGTGCGCGACCTCATCGACGTGTACCGGCGCCTGGCGGCGCTCACAGACCTGCCGCTCCATCTGGGCCTGACCGAGGCCGGGATGGGCATGAAGGGGACGGTCGCGTCAACGGCCGGACTGGCGATCCTGCTCAACGAGGGCATCGGCGACACGATCCGCGTATCGCTCACGCCAGCTCCCGGCGGCGACAGGACCGAAGAGGTGGAGATCGCCCAGCAGGTCCTCCAGTCGCTCGGCCTGCGCTCGTTCCTGCCCCAGGTCTCGTCGTGTCCGGGTTGCGGGCGGACCACCTCCACGTTCTTCCAGGAGATGGCCCAGCAGATCCAGGACTACCTCCGGGCGCGGATGCCCGAGTGGCGAGAGACACATCCGGGCGTCGAGGAGCTGCGCGTCGCGGTCATGGGCTGCGTCGTGAACGGCCCGGGGGAGAGCAAGCACGCCGACATCGGGATCAGCCTGCCGGGCACCTTCGAGGATCCGGTCGCGCCCGTGTTCGTGGACGGCAAGCTGGACCGCACGCTCCGCGGCGAGGGACTCGTGGACGAGTTCAAGGGCATTCTGGAGGCGTACGTCGAGCGTCGCTACCCGGCTCCGACTGCTGTCGTCCAGGCCGTCGGTCAAGCGACCGAAGCCGTAGAGGGCTGACACCGGCAGCTACCGGCTGAGACCCTCCGTTGGCTAACGTTGCGCCTGGAAACCGTTGATGTCCGAAGCGGCCGATTCAATGGCCACAAATTCCTCCATAGACTCGTAGGCCAGAGGCTATCCCCCGCGGCGCACAGGCAAGCCTCGCCGAGCCGATTCTCGTGCGTGCCCACACAGGCATGCGGCCGGATCAGCCGGCCATTCCCGACCGGGAGTGGCCTAAGAGTCTGTCCATGGATGTTTGGCCATGAGATACGTGCGTGGATTCTTCAGCCCGTATTCGGCCGCATCGGCATTCGAGGCGGGGCCACGCTCGCGGTTGGCGCCTTCGCTGTATACTCAGCGCCGTAATTTCGAACGGCCGCCTTGTGACGTGGGTGACCCCCACGTTTCTTTGTGAGCCGGCCGTGGAGCGCGACACAGTTGGGAGGGCGCACAGTGAGTCGTGATTTCGTCGGCGCACTCCTGCAGTTGAACGCCGAAAAGCAGGTTCCCCGCGATCAGCTCATCCGGACGATCGAGGAGGCGATTCAGGCCGCCTACCGCCGCACGGAGGGCGACGAGGACATCCAGGTCCGGATCGATCCCGATACCGGCAAGATCCGCGTCTTCCGGGCACGCGTGGTGGTCGGCGAGGTCGAGGATCCCGCCACCGAATTCACGGTCGACGAGGCCCACGCCTACGACCCTGGGGCCAAGGTCGGCGACCTGGTCGAGACCGAGCAGCTCGACCAGGAGCATTTCGGCCGGATCCATGCCCAGACGGCCAAGCAGGTCGTGCTCCAGCGCCTCCGCGAGGCCGAGCGCGACGTGGTGTTCGATCAGTTCGCCAGCCGCGAGGGCGAGATGATCACGGGCACCGTCAACCGGGTGGAGCCGCGCGCGATCATTCTCGATGCCGGCCGGGGGGTGGAGGCCATCCTCGCAACGACCGAGCAATCGACGGCCGAGCATTACCGGATCGGCCAGAACGTCAAGGCCTTCGTGCTCGAGGTCCGCCGCTCCACCAGGGGCCCCCAGATCTACGTCAGCCGCACGCACAAGGGCTTCCTTAAGCGATTGTTCGAGCTGGAGGTCCCGGAGATTCACGCGGGCACGGTCGAGATCAAGGCAATCGCGCGCGAGGCGGGCAGCCGCTCCAAGGTTGCCGTTGCGAGCCGGCAAGACGGCCTGGACCCGGTCGGCGCCACCGTCGGGCAGCGTGGCGCCCGGGTGCAGGCGGTCGTGGCCGAGCTCGGCGGCGAGAAGATCGATGTCATCCCGTGGCACGAGGACCCGTCGGTGTTCGTGGCGAACGCCCTCTCCCCGGCGCAGGTCCTGGGCGTGGACATCGACGAGGAACACCGCATCGCCAGTGTCACCGTCCCCGAGCGCATGCTCTCGCTGGCCATCGGCCGGGAGGGCCAGAACGCCCGGCTGGCTGCCAAGCTGACGGGCTGGCGCATCGACATCCGGAGTGACGTCTCCGTTGCCGAGGCGAAGGCCGCCGAGGCAGCCAGGGCCGCGGAGACGGCCAAGGCCCCTGCAGCGCCTGCGGCCGAGCCAGCGCAGCCGAAGACCGTCGCCACGAAGGCCGCGGTGACCGCCGGACCGCAGGAGGCCGCATCGCAGGCGGCCGAGGTGCCGACCGAGCCCAAGCGCGCCTCCCGAAAGGCTACCGACACGGCTGAGACGGTCTCCGACACGACCGCCCCGAAGGCCGCTGCCCCGAAGGCCGCTGCCCCGAAGGCCACGGCCACCAAGGCCAGCGCGACGAAGGCGTCCGCTGCCCCGAAGGTCGCTGCCACCAAGGCCACCGCGACGAAGGCCTCCGCGGCTCCGAAAGCCACGACCGCGAAAGCCACGACCGCGAAGGCCACGACCGCGAAGGCCACGACCGCGAAGACCATGAGCACGAAGGCCATTTCCACCGAGGCACCGGCGGCCGCCAAGCCCAAGACAACGGCCGGCAAGAAGGTCGCGGTCGACGACGGGGAGGTGTCGTCGTAACCGGAGTGCGAGCGGGTCTCCCACCAGCCGGCCAGACGTCAGGGAGAACGTCCGGGCGCCGCGCGTCGGGCGGAACCCGGCCGGCTTTGCGTCGCCCGCCCAGTCGGACCTGCGTCGCCTGCCGAACGTCGCGCGACAAGCGGGACCTGGTGCGGATCGTCCGCATGCCGGATGGCACGGTCGTCCTGGACCCGACGGGTCGCGTGGCTGGCCGGGGCGCCTACCTGTGCGCCGACGGCTCGTGCTGGCAGGCGGCGCTGGACAAGAACATCATGGCGCGCGCCCTCCGCGTGGCGCTCCCGGACGACGTTCGCGAGCGACTCCAGGCGGGGCCGGCCGGACATCACACTGAACACCAAGGAGGAGCCCGTGGCCAGGAGTAGGAGCGGCACCCGCGGCCGACGCGGGCCCAGAAAGCCGCAGCGCCGCGAGGGAGCGTTCGCGCAGGCCAGCGTCCAGGTTGCCGACCCGCGTGAGCGCGGCGCGATCGAGCTGCCGTCCACGATCACGGTCAAGGATCTCGCCGATCTGCTCGGCGTGAACCCGGCCGACGTGATCCGGGAGCTCATCAAGAGCGGCATCTTTGCGACGATCAATCAGCTCATCGACCGCGACACGGCTTCGCTCGTTGCGAGCGAGCTGGGCTACGAGATCGCGGAGGCCGTGGCGCCGGCCGCCGCCGGGACCGCCGCCGCCCTCGATGGCGAGGGCGAGGCGCCCGCCGAGGAAGCCACCAAGGAGGTGCTCTTCGAGGAGGACGATCCGTCCGCGCTGCAGCCTCGGGCTCCGATCGTGACCGTGATGGGCCACGTCGACCACGGCAAGACCAGCCTTCTCGACGCGATCCGGACCACAGAGGTCGCCGCCGGCGAGCGAGGCGGGATCACCCAGCACATCGGCGCCAGCGAGGTGGAAAAGGATGGGCGACGCGTCGTCTTCCTCGACACCCCCGGCCACGAGGCGTTCACGGCGATGCGGGCCCGTGGCGCGCGAGTGACCGACATCGCGGTCGTCGTGGTCGCCGCCGACGACGGCGTCATGCCCCAGACGCTGGAGGCGATCCACCATGCCCGCGCGGCCAAGGTGCCGATCATCATCGCCCTCAACAAGATCGACAAGCCCGACGCCAATCCGGATCGGGTGAAGACCGAGCTCTCCGAGGCCAACGTCATCGTGGAGGAATACGGCGGCGACACGCCGCTCGTGCCCGTTTCGGCCAAGACCCGGGTCGGGCTTGACGAGCTACTCGAGATGATCCTCCTGGTGGCCGATCTCCAGGAGCTCAAGGCGAATCCCAAGCGGCCAGCGGTGGGGACCATCGTCGAGGCCGAGCTGGACAAGGGCCGCGGGCCCGTTGCGACGGCGATCGTCCAGACCGGCACGCTGCGGGTAGGGGACGTCATCGTCGTCGGCGAAACCTTCGGCAAGGTCCGGGCGCTCGAGAACTCGCTGGGCAAGCGGGTGACCAGGGCCGGGCCGTCCAGCGCGGTCGTCGTCCTCGGCCTGGCGGACGTTCCCCAGGCGGGCGACACCCTGCGTGTCGTGGCCGAGGAGAAGGAAGCGCGCGCGATGGTCGAGTCGCGCCGGGCCGCCGTGGCGGCGAAGGGCGGCGACGGCAGCGGTCGGGCGACGCTCGAAGATCTCTACCGGCAGATCCAGGCTGGCCAGGCCAAGGAGCTCCGGATCATCCTCAAGGCGGACGTGTCGGGCTCGCTCGGCGCAATCACCCACGCACTCGACCAGCTGAGCTCGGACGAGGTCCGGATCAACATCCTGCACGAGGCGGCCGGCGACATCACGGACAACGACATCATGCTGGCCGCGGCGTCGGACGCAATCGTGGTGGGCTTCAACACGCGCGTCACGGAGACGGCCCGCCGGGCGGCGGAGACCGAGGGCGTCGACATCCGGACCTACGACATCATCTACAAGCTGACCGACGACATCGACGCCGCCCTCAAGGGGCTGCTCGAGCCGGAAGTCGTCGAGGTGATCGAGGGTCGGGCGGAGGTCCGCCAGGTCATCCGGATCGGCAAGGGGACGGTCATCGCCGGCTCCTACGTCACGGACGGCCGGATGGTGCGCGGTGGCGCCCGAATCTGGCGCGGCGGCAAGATCATCGCCACGGACCGGATCGAGTCGCTCCGCCGCTTCCGCGACGATGTCCGGGAGGTCGCGACCGGCTTCGAGTGCGGCATCGGGCTGGCCGGCTTCCACGATCTCCAGGAAGGCGACGTCATCGAGTGCTTCACGAGCCAGACGGTCAGCCGGGTGGTCTCCGCCTGAATTCCCGAGCTCGGCCGAAGAGCGGGTCATGAGCCAGCGCACGGACAGAGTGGACCAGCTCCTCCGCGAGGAGATCGGCACGATGCTCGAGCGTGAGGTCGCCGACCCGCGCA
Source organism: Candidatus Limnocylindria bacterium (assembly GCA_035637675.1). Lineage (GTDB taxonomy): Bacteria > Chloroflexota > Limnocylindria > Limnocylindrales > CSP1-4 > C-114. Next base: position 9,675 of record DASPWU010000064.1, read on the forward strand.
TCGGCTTCGCGACCGTCACCGAGGTCGAGACGACGCCGGACCTCCGCCATGCCCGGGTCTGGGTGAGCGTGATCGGCGGCGCATCTGAGCGCACGCAGACGATCGCCGGCCTGGAACACGCCATGATCTTCATCCGCCGCGAGCTGGGGACGCGGCTCCGGCTGAAGCGGATTCCGGATCTTCACGTCCGGTTGGACGACTCGATCGAACGAGGGACGCGCGTCCTCAAGCTGATCGACTCGCTGGAGGCCGGCGCCGAGCCAAGCGAAGTGGGTGACGGCGAATCCCTGCCGACGCCGAGCCGGCGCCCGGCATCGGCCGACTCAGCCATGACCGGCACGCCCTCCGCTGAAGGCTTCGGGGCCGCCGCCGCCGAGTATGCAGCCGAGCTCGCCGAACGGCGGAGAGCGGCGCGACACGGACGAGGAGCGGCCGCTCGCGAGGACCGGCCAGGGCATCGATCCGGGCATCGGCCCAGCGGCCGTGGCGGCTGACCCCGGCCGATGAACATCGACCTGTCATCCTGGCTCCCCGACGTCCCTCAGGTCGTCGTCGACCGGATCGCCGCCGCTCGAAACGCGCTGGCGGTGGGCCACGAGAACCCGGATGCCGACACGCTGGGCGCGAGCCTGGCCGTTGGCCAGCTCGTGGAAGCCCACGGCGGTCGGGCCACGTTCGTCTGCAGCGACCCGCCGCCGTCGCTGTACGGGTTTCTGCCCGGCATTGACCGATTCGTCACGGACCCCGACCTCGCGGAGCAGTACGACCTGCTGGTGATCTCGGACTGCGGAACGCTCGACCGGGTGGGCGAGGTGGGCCGTCGTCACGCCGGGTTGTTCGCCGAGCTGCCTCGCGTCGTCATCGACCATCACGTTTCCAACGACGCGACCGGGCCGTTGGACTGGATCGACGGGGCCGCCGCGGCGACCTGCGAGATGGTGGCCCTGCTCGCCACACGGATGGGCGTCCCGCTTAGCCTCGGCCAAGGGGCGCTGGCCTCTGCGCTCACGGCCGGGATCGTCATGGACACCGCGACGTTTGCCCACCCCAGCACCACCCCGCGGACGCTGGTGGTTGGGGCTGCCCTCGTCGCCGCGGGTGCGCCCCTTGCCGAGATCTCGCGGCTGCTGTACCGCTCGAAGCCGGATGTCCAGCTGCGACTCTTCGGACGGGTGCTCGAACGCCTCCAGACCGCCGATGACGGCCGCGTCGTCTGGTCGAGCCTGACCGACGAGGACCTGGCCGCCACCGGGGCAGACGCGGCGCACGGCGAGGGGATCATCGACCTCCTCTCGCAGGCGGACCGCGCCGAGGTCGCGATCCTGTTCAAAGACCAGGATTCGACCGTCCGCATCAGCGTCCGGACGCGTCCCGGCGGCGTGGATGCGACCGTCCTCACCGGCTCGTTCGGCGGTGGCGGCCACGCGCGCGCGGCCGGCGCGACCGTGGAGTTGCCGTTGGCGGCTGCCCAGACCGCGGTGATCGGCGAGGCACGCCGGCTCGCCGCGGCCGTCCGACGCTGACAGCGTCGATGGCGGGGTCGCGAACGTCGAGTCGGGCAGCCAGGGCGGATCCATCCGGCTTCGACGGCATCCTCGTGCTGGCCAAGCCGCCCGGACCGACGTCGCACGACATGGTCGCGCTGGTCCGGCGCCTGGCCGCCATCCGGCGGGTCGGCCATGGCGGCACGCTCGACCCGTTCGCGAGTGGCGTCCTGCCGATCTTCCTGGGTCGGGCGACGCGCATCGTGGAATATCACCTGGCCGATCGCAAGAGCTACCGGGCGACGGTCTGCTTCGGGGCAACGTCGTCGACGGACGATCTGGAAGGCAGCCTGGAGGTGGTCCCGGGGCCGGCCCTCGACCGGAGCACGGTGGTGGCGGCACTCGGCGCCTTCCGCGGGCAGATCGAGCAACGCCCGCCGCCCTATTCGGCGGTCAAGATCGCCGGCCGCCGCGCCTACGCGATGGCCCGGGCCGGCGAGCGTCCGGAGCTCCGGCCGCGAACGGTGACGATCCATTCGATCGATGTCCTCGAGTGGGATGCAGCCGACCCTGACCGGCCGGTGGCCGTGCTCGACGTGGAATGCTCGGCCGGCACGTACATCCGGGCCCTCGCCCGCGACCTGGGCTCTGCGGTGGGCAGCGGCGCCTATCTGGGCTCCCTGACCCGGACCGCGAGCGGGCCGTTCCGGCTGGGCGATGCCGCGTCGGTTGACGCCCTCCGGGAGGCCGCGGCGGCCGGGCCGGCGCGACTGCGAGCGTTGCTCCTGCCGGCCGAGACGGGCTTGGACCGGTTTCCGCGCGTGATCCTGGAGCCGTCCGAGGTCGCGGCGATCGCGCGCGGCCAGTTCGTGCGCCCCAGCCGGGCTGTTGTCGCCCCGGAGGGCCCCGACGCACACCTTCGCCTCGTGGACACCCACGATCGGCTCGTGGCGATCGCGGCCTGGCGCGACGGGCGCCTGGCGCCTGAGAAGGTGCTCGTCGACGTCCCGTCCCGCTCGGGCGATGCCTGAACCGAAAGGCGGGGACTCGATGGAGGTCGTCTCCGGCGTCACGGAGCTGCGGCCCGAGCACGGTCGGCTGTTCGTGGTGGTCGGTGTCTTCGACGGCCTGCATCGAGGCCACGCCTACCTCCTGCGGCACCTCCGGCGCGAGGCCGCTCGACGGGATGCGCGGCCGGCCGTGATCACCTTCGACCATCACCCGGACGAGGTCCTGGTGGGCGCGGCACCGCCGCTGTTGTGCGATCCGGCCGAGCGACTCGAGCGTCTCGCCACCGCCGGCGTCCAGCTCACGGTCGTCCAGCACTTCGACGAGGCGCTTCGGCAGACCGAATTCGACGCCTTCGTGGCATCGATAGCGTCGCGGGTCGACCTGGCCGGGTTCCTCATGACCCCGGATGCCGCGTTCGGGTACGAGCGCCGGGGCACCCCGGAGGCGCTGGCCGACCTGGGGCAACGGCTGGGCTTCGAGGTGGCCATCGTGCCGCCCTTCGAGCTCGACGGTCGACCGGTTCGGAGCACGGACATCCGGCGTGCGATCGCGGCCGGCGATCTGGCGGCTGCCGCCCGGCTCCTGGGCCGGCCGGTGGCAGTCGTCGGGAACGCGGTGCCGGCGCCGGCCGGTGCGCGCGTCGAGTTCGAGATTCCGGTGGCCCTGCCGGCCGCAGGCGTCTACCCCGTGCGTGCCGAGGCCTCGGGAACCTCAGTTCGTGCCCGCGCATCAGTGGACGGAAGCCGGCTGGAGCTCGATCGCCCGCTGCGTGGCCGCGTCCGGGTCGAGTTCCGGGACTCGGCTGGGCCAGCGCGATGAGATGACAACCGGGAGACGTCGATCGGCCTCGACCTTCGTTTGCCGCTTCAGGCGGGGCCTGCTATTCTCCGGCGCGTATAAAACGGAAGAGATAGGTTCAACATCAGATTTCGTGTCGGAGGATTGCGTGCCGCTCGCGCGGGAACAGAAGCTTGGTGTCGTCAGCCAGTTCGCACGGACAGAAGGTGACACAGGGTCGCCGGAAGTCCAGATCGCGCTCCTCACGGAGAGGATCAAGGGCCTGACGGACCACCTGAGAGGTTTTCCGAAGGACAACCATTCCCGCCGCGGCCTCCTCAAGCTCGTGGGCCAGCGCCGTCGCCTTCTTGCATATCTCATCAAGAAGGACAACGTGCGCTACCGGGCTGTCATCGGACAGCTCGGACTCCGCCGCTAGGCGACGCCGTCTCCGGACTCTGGGCAGCCGCCCGGGGTCCCATCGCGTCAGGCGCCGACCGGTCCGGCCTTCGTGCCGCGGGTCATTCTCTCCTCCACGGCTAGGAGGATTTCATCCCCGTGTCTCAGACATTCGAGACGCAAATCGGCGGTCGCACCCTGACCATCGAGACCGGCAAGATGGCCCGGCTCGCCGGCGGTTCCGTCACCGTCCGCTACGGTGACACCATGGTGCTCGGCACCGCCAACCGGTCCGACCCGCGACCGGGCCTGGACTTCTTTCCGCTGACCGTCGACTTCGAAGAGCGGATGTACGCGGCGGGCAAGATTCCGGGCGGCTTCATCAAGCGCGAGGCGCGGCCGTCGGAAGCGGCGATCCTCGCCGCCCGCCTGACCGACCGACCAATCCGGCCGCTCTTCCCGGAGGGCTACAAGGATGACGTCCAAGTCGTCATCACGGTCCTGTCCACGGACCAGGAGAACGACCCCGACATCCTGGGCACGATCGCCGGGTCGGCCGCGCTGACGATCAGCGACGTGCCGTTTCAGGGTCCCATCGGCGCGGTCCGCATCGGCCGGATCGGCGGCGAGTTCGTCATCAATCCCACGGTCAGCGAGCTGCGCGAGTCCGAGCTGGATCTCATCGTCTCCGGGACGCGCGACGCGATCATGATGGTCGAAGCCGGCGCCAAGCTCCTGCCCGAGGACGTCATGGCCGAGGCGATCCTGTTCGGGCACCGCGCCATCCAGCCGCTCATCGACATCCAGGAGGAGCTGCAGCGGGCCGCCGGCAAGCCCAAGGTCCTGCCCTACATCGAGCCGGGCACCGGCTCGGTTCTCGACTTCGTCAACAAGGCCCGCGACGGCGAGGAATTCGTGGTGGTCGACACGGAGACCACCGGCACCGATGCCAAGATGGCCGATCTGGTGGAGATCGCGGCGGTTCGGGTGCGCGGCCGCGAGATCGTTGATCGCTGGTCCACCCTGGTCAACCCGGGTCGGCCGATTGTCGGCAACCAGCTGCACGGGCTCACCGACGCCGACGTGGCGAGTGCTCCCGCGCCGGCCGAGGCGGTGCGTCAGCTCCTGGAGTTCGTCGGCGGCGCCACGATCGTAGGGCATAACGTCGGCTTCGACATCGGCTTCCTCGAGGAGGCCCACGGCGACGGATTCCGGTTCGTGCCCGGCACCTACCTGGACACCCTGGTGATCGCCCGCGAGGCGTTCCCCGGCGTACCCGAGTCGTACAAGCTCGGCGACCTGGCCCGGTTCCTCGGCGTCGAGACGTCCACGAACCATCGCGCGCTGCCCGATGCCGAGGCGACCGCGCAAGTCTTGCTCTGGCTGGCCAACGACCTCACGGCACGAATCGACAAGCTCCACGACGCGGTCGCCGACTCGATCAGGGCGTTTCGGCGCTCCGGCGCGGATCCGAAGGCGCTCCTGGAGGCCGCCCGACGCGACGCGCGGGTCAGCAAGAGCCTCTTCTCCCTCATCCACAAGAAGACCGTGCGCGAGCTGGTCCTGGGCGAGAAGATCAGGATGGACGGCCGCGGCCTGGAGGACATCCGGCCGATCTCGGTCGAGGTCGGCCTCCTCCCGCGCGCTCACGGCTCGGGCCTCTTCACCCGCGGCGAGACGCAGGCCCTCACGGTCGCCACCCTTGGCGCCAGCTCGGACGTCCAGCGGATCGACACGATCAGCCCGGAGACCGAGAAGCGATTCCTCCATCACTACAACATGCCGCCGTACTCAACCGGCGAGAACAAGCAGATGCGCGGGCCCGGCCGGCGTGAGATCGGCCACGGCATCCTCGCCGAGCGAGCCCTGTTGCCCGTCCTCCCCAGCCAGGAGGACTTCCCTTATGTCATCCGGCTCGTGTCGGAGTGCGTCACCTCCAACGGCTCCACGTCCATGGCATCCACGTGCGGCTCGACCCTCGCCCTCATGGACGCGGGCGTCCCGATCAAGGCGCCGGTCGCCGGCGCGGCGATGGGCCTGATCAGCGAGCCGGACGGTCGCTTCGCGGTCCTGACCGACATCCTCGGCAAGGAAGACCAGTTCGGCGACATGGACTTCAAAGTGACCGGCACGCAGGAAGGGATCACCGCCCTGCAGATGGACATCAAGGTCAAGGGCATCAACGAGGCGATCATCCGCCAGGGCCTCGCCCAGGCTCTGCGGGCCCGACTGTTCATCCTCGACAAGATGGTCGAGGTGATCCCCGAGACCCGTGGCCAGATGAGTGACTTCGCGCCGCGCATCACCACGATCAAGATCAACCCCGACCGGATTCGCGACATCATCGGCAAGGGCGGCTCGATGATCCGCAAGATCCAGGAGGAGACATCGACCGAGATCAACGTCGAGGACGATGGCTCGGTGGAGATCGCCGCGGTGTCGGGCGAGAACGCCCGCAAGGCGATCACCTGGATCGAGTCGCTGACACGCGACGTCGAGGTCGGTGCGCTCTACCTGGGCAAGGTCACCCGGATCATGGGCTTCGGTGCGTTCGTCGAGATCCTGCCGGGCAAGGAGGGCCTAGTTCGGATCGGCGAGCTGGCCGACTATCACGTGCCCACGGTGGAGGACGTGGTCTCGGTTGGTGACGAGGTCATGGTGGTCGTCATCGAGGTGGACAGGCAGGGCCGGATCAACCTCAGCCGCAAGGCCGCCATGCAGCGTCACCTCGCCAAGGAACCCGTCTGACCGTCCGCCGTGGACGCGAGCCCCGGCCCTCGAGGTGATGACGTCCGGATCGGCACGGATCCCGCGGAGTTCGACCTGGAGTGGGTCGTCTTGGCGCTGTCGGAGCGCGCCTACTGGGCGCGGGGAAGGCCGCGCGAGCTGATCGTCGCGTCACTCGCGAACTCGCTGTGCTACGGCCTGTTCCACGGTCGCGACCAGGTGGGCGTGGCGCGCGTCGTCACGGATCGCGCCACGTTCGGCTGGCTGTGCGACGTCTTCGTGGACGAGGCATGGCGGGGTCGAGGACTGGGTGGTCGCCTGATCGACGCGGTCGTCGCGGATCCGCGGCTGCGCGACGTCCCGCGACTGGTCCTGGCCACGCGTGACGCCGGGGAGCTGTACGAGCGACACGGCGGCTTCCAACCGCTGGCCGCCCCCGAGCGCTGGATGGAACGCGACCGCCGGGGCATCGTGAGCCACGAAGAGCCGTAGAGGCGCATTCCTGGCCGCTTCCCCCCGAACAGCAACCGGGGTAGTCGTATGCGAGATGTGGCGCCCTCCGGGGCGGTCCGGCACAAGCAGGCGCTCCCATGCCCGGTGGCGACGGGTATGGCGCAAGACTCGAGGGCGGTCCAGTATTGTTGGGCCGGGTCAGGGCCGCTGGCGACGATGACCGTCGGGGTGCGGCTCGGCGCTTCGATTGGCGGCCCGTTGCGCCGCCCGGGAGGGATGGACATGATCGCGCCAGGGCTCGCCCGCCCACCAGTCCGTAACCGCCTTGCGGCGCTCGCCGCCGGACTCATCGTCGCGCTCCCGTTGGCCATGACCGTGCTCGCTCCAGCGGCGCTTGCGACGACGACCGGGATCGACGTCACGCTGCCGTTGGGCCACCGGATCCAGGGCATCGTCAGCGACCACGACGGCCACCCAATCGAAGGCGCCGAGGTCTTCGCGAGCTCGATCGTCAACGCCGGAGATGCTCGCGACACGACCGACGCGACCGGTCATTACGTGCTCCACGCTCTTCCAGATTCCACCTACCACGTTCATGTCGATCCACCCCACGATTCCAACTTCCTGGAGCAGTGGTATGGAGCGCCGGATTCGAATCCGGAGGGAATCGGCGCCGTGGACGTGATCGTCGAGGGCGCCAACGTAACCGGGATCGACGTCCAGCTCGAGGCCGGGCTCCGAATCCTGGGCACCGTCCGCGACCCAGACGGCCAGCCTGTCGCAGGCATCCGCGTGGGCGGAGGCATCAGCGGCGCCGATGGCCGCTATGCGTACGGCGGGTTGCGGCCGGGAACGTACACGCTCTTCGTGGCGCCGCCCGACGGATCGGACTTCCTGTCCGGGCCATTGGTCGACGGACACGTCGGTGGTCCCGACGAAGATGGGACTCCGGTGACGGTCGAGGCGGCCGACGTGGACGGCGTCGACGTGGAGCTCTCCGTCGGCCTCCGCATCAGCGGGAATGTGACCGCGGCGCGTCCGGGCCCGATCGAGGTGACAGCGATCGGAGAGACGTTTGCTCGAGCAACGGCAGACGACGCCGGAGACTACGTCATCCGCGGCTTGCGCCCGGGTTCGTACCGGCTTCTCTTCCGTCGGCCCACCGGTGGCATCCTGACGGAAGGGGGCGAATTCCCGCTCGGGGAGTATCCGGTTCCGGTCGAGCTGACGACGGCGGATGTCGTCCTCGATCCAGTGTCCTTTCCTCGGGGCACTGACATCGTGGGGAACGTAACCGATCATGGGGCAGGCCTGCCAAATCCGTACGTGTTCGTCTGTGATGTACACGACGAGCTCGGATGCGCGGCTGCGACCGGACAGGCAGACGGATCCTTCCGGGTGGTGAACGTCCCGACCGGGGACTGGCGGATCTCCGTCAGCGTGTCCAACCACGTGACCGGCTACTACGGCCCGGGGGGATTCATCATCGACTGGGAGGCGGCGACGCCCGTCCACGTCGACAGCGGGGGGCCGGACGTCACGGGGATCGAGATCAAGCCCCCGGCCGGTGCGTCCTTCTCGGGGCGGATCACCGGTCCGTCCGGTGAGCCGATCGAGGGCGCCCGTGTCCTGCCAGCGAATATCGGACTCGAACCAGGCTGGGTCATCCCCACCTCTCATGGCGATGGCACCTTCCTGGTCCGTGGCATCGCGACGGGCCTCTACCGGATGTCGGTCGAGCCGCCAGCGGATACCGACTATCTCTCCGGCTACTACGACGCGGACGCGGCCGGAGGCTACACGGCCGACTACGACCAGGCGACCGAAGTGCGTCTGGTGGAGGACAACGATCGCACCGCACCGGTCGTCACGGTCCGCGATCCCGCGGCGGGCGCCACCGGTGTCGATCCAACGCTCCCGATCAGCATCCGGCTGTCGGAGCCGGTGGACGGCGTGGACGCCCGTTCCGTGCAGCTCAAGGACATGGATCGCGGCGGGGTCGTCCCGGCCGACGTCAGCTTCGATGCACATACACGGACGGCTACCCTCGTGCCTCTCGATCCGTTGCGGCCGAACACCAAGTACAAGGTCTCGCTCGCGAACACGATCCGCGATTGGTCCGGGAACCGCCTTGTCGTGACGAGCTGGAGCTTCCGCACCGGCGCGGGGCAGTAGCGAGGTCGCCGCTCGCGCGACGCCCGGTTCGGAAGTTAGATCGGGCCTAGGCAGTCAATCGATGGGTCCGTGGATTGCTCGAGTCCGACCGTTGTTGCCGCTGCTCGCGGTCGCAGCTGTCGCGCTCGGGTTCGCCAATTTCCTCTGGTTCTTGATCGAGAGCACGCGCCTCGGCGGTGACGCCCTGAATGGGTACGTTCGCGACGGCCATTACTTCGTGGTCAGTCATGGCTCAGCGACCGAGGTGGACAGCTCGACGTGGGAGTGGTCCAGGATCCACGCGATGAGCGTGTTCGTCACCCATCCCCTGGCGCTCGTCGCGATGGGCTATCTCCTGCTTCGCGTGGTGTTTCCGATTTTCATTACGAGCGGCGGCGCTCCTGTAGCAAGACCGCGCGTTGAGTCTGTCAAGGCTTCCGGACAATTGATCGCCGGCGCGCAATGCGGCGGCAGAGTCGGCGACCTGTCGGCTACGTCGATCGACGTTCTGGTCTATCCAGCGGGCCTGATCGTGAAGCCGATGTTCATGGCCCCGATGGCGATCCTCGCCTCCGAGGTGCGGAGAATCGTGCCGGGAGCACGGTTGCTGTTCCGTACGGGTATCAGGGTCGATCACGACTCGCCGGTCGTCGCGACGCCTCTGATGGTGTTCCTTGCTCCAGACCATCCCGTAGTTGCTGCACTCGAGCGCATCACCGGTATTACCGCGGCTACGTCTGCCGGCGAGGCTGGAGGAGGATCCATGACAGCCGCTCGCGGATCGTTCCACGAGGACAAGTTTCCGGCGGCGTTGAAGGCTCTGATCGTGCTGGGAATCATCTTGAACGTCGCCTTTCTGTTCGGGATTCCGTTCCCGCGCCGAGGCGTGGTCGATACGATCGCCGTGGCGGCCATCCTCATCGGCAATATGTACATCTTCCTGATTCGATACCGCCGACGTTGGTAGGAAGCCGGGGCCGGGAGGCCCGCTGCTATACTCGGCGCCGTGCCCCGTACCACGACCGACACTGCGGAGCCGCGACGTCGATGACCCGTCAACCGCTCAGCGTCGCCGTCGTCGGCGCAACCGGCGTCGTGGGGCGCACGATGATCCAGATCCTCCTGGAGCGCGAGTTCCCGCTGCGTGAATTGCGGCTGCTGGCCTCGGGCCGATCGGCCGGCACGGCCGTGTCCGTCGGCGGCCGCGACCTCGAGGTGAGCGAAGCCACGCCGCGGGCATTCGACGGCGTGGACCTCGCGCTGTTCTCGGCCGGCGGCAGCGTCTCGGAGGAGCTGGCTCCGCAGGCGGTGGGCCGCGGTGCGACAGTGATCGACAACTCGAGCGCGTGGCGGATGACCGAGGGCGTGCCCCTCGTCGTGTCCCAGGTCAATCCCGACGATGCGGCGGCGCACGAGGGGATCGTGGCCAACCCCAACTGCTCCACGATGCAGCTGGCGCCCGTGCTCATGGCGCTGCGCGACGCGGTCGGCCTCGAGCGCGTGGTGGTCGACACGTATCAGAGCGTATCGGGCACCGGCGGCGATGCGCTCGACGAGTTCGACGGTCAGATTCGCGCGCATGTCGCCGGAGAGCCGAAGACCGCGACCGTCTATCCCCATCCGATCGCCTTCAACGCGCTCCCGGAGATCGACACCTTCCTGCCCAACGGCTACACCAGGGAAGAGTGGAAGGTCGTCCAGGAGACTCGCAAGATCCTCCACCTGCCGGACCTCCGGATGAGTTGCACGGCCGTGCGCGTGCCGGTCTTCGTCAGCCATTCCGAGGCCGTGCACGTCGAGACCGTCGAGCCGGTCACCCCGGAGCGAGCCCGCACGCTCTTCGGGGCCGTGCCTGGCGTCATCGTCCAGGACGATCCGGCGGCGCATCTGTACCCGCTCGCGACCGAGGCCGCCGGCCGGGACGAGGTGTTCGTCGGTCGGGTGCGCCAGGACCCCTCGATCGCGGACGGCCGCGGCCTGGCCTTCTGGGTCGTCAGCGACAACCTGCGCAAGGGCGCCGCCACGAACGCGGTCGAGATCGCGGAGCTCCTGGCCGCGCGTGGCTGGGTCCGCCGGGCGTCGGACCGGGCGGGCTCGGCGTGACGGATGCCGAGCGCCGCGCGGCGCTCGAGGCCATCGCCGGCGAGGTTCGCACCTGCACCCGCTGTCGGCTCCACGAGCAGCGAACGCAGGCCGTGCCGGGCGAGGGACATCCGTCGACTGAGGTGATGTTCGTCGGCGAGGGACCGGGTCGCGACGAGGACGCCCAGGGCCGGCCGTTCGTGGGCGAGTCGGGCAAGCTGCTGACCCGGCTCATCGGGTCGCTCGGGTGGCGCCGCGACGACGTCTTCATCACGAACGTCGTGAAGTGCCGGCCACCCGGTAACCGCGACCCTGCGTCCGACGAGATCGCGGCCTGCGCACCGTTCCTGCGACGGCAGCTGGCCGTCCTCCAGCCGGCCGTGGTGGTGACGCTGGGGCGGTTTTCGCTGGCCACGTTCCGGCCCGGCGAACGGATCGGTCAGGTCCACGGCACCGGCAGGGAAGCCAGCCCGGCCTCCGGCGCGGAGGAGGCCCAGGCGTTCGCCATGTACCACCCCGCCTATGCCGTGCGCGACCCCCGCAACGAGGCGACCCTGTTCGAGGACATCGGCCGCCTGCCGGCGGCCCTGGTCGAGGCCCGCAGGCGCCGCGAGGAGGAGGGGACACCTCACGCCGTCTCGGATCTGGCGCCCGCCGCGGAGGCCGGCGTGGTGGATGTGCCGGAGGCGGAACGGCCCTCCGACAAGCCGATGACGTCCGACGAGGGCCGTCCGGTGCAGCCCGCGGGCGCGCCGCCGGGACTGCCTCCCGCCGCCGAGGCTGATCCGGCCGACTCCCTGCAGATCCCCCTGTTCTAACCGGAATCCACGATGCCCGACAGCAGCACGCCGCTTCGAATCATCCCCCTCGGCGGGGTTGGCGAGATCGGCAAGAACATGTACGTCTTCGAGTACGGCGACGACATCGTCGTGATCGATTGCGGGCTCATGTTCCCGGACGAGGAGATGTTCGGCATCGACCTCGTCATCCCCGACATCGCCTATCTCAAGGAACGCCGGGCCAACGTCCGGGCCTTCCTGATCACCCACGCACACGAGGACCACGTGGGTGGGCTGCCATACGTGCTGCCCGAGTTCCCAGGAGTCCCGGTCTATGCCAGCACGCTCGCCCGCGGCCTCCTGGGCAACAAGGTCAGGGAGCACAAGCTCCACAACAACCCGCTGGTGGCCATGGAGCCGGGGGACGAGCTCCAGATCGGGCCGTTCGGCGTCCTCACCTTCCGGATCGGCCATTCGATTCCTGACGCGATGGGACTTGCCCTGCGGACGCCTGTGGGCACGATTGTCCACACCGGCGACTTCAAGTTCGACCACACACCCGTGGACGGCAAGCTGTCCGACTTCGCGATTCTGGCCCGGCTGGGTGCGGAGGGCGTCATCTGCCTGCTGTCCGACTCCACCCGCGCCGAGAACCCTGGCTATACCCCGTCGGAGCGGACCGTCGGCGATGCCTTCCGCGAAATCATGGAACCTGTCGACGGGCGGGTTATCGTCGCCACGTTCGCGAGCAACATCGCGCGCATCCAGCAGGTCCTGGACGCCGCCGCGACGTTCGATCGCAAGGTAGCCGTCATCGGCCGGTCGATGGAGCAGAACTTCCGGATCGCCAGCGATCTCGGCTACCTGGAATACCCGGCAAGTCAGATCATCGGCAAGGACAAGATCGGCGAGATCCCCGCCGAGAAGCTCGTCATCGCAACGACCGGCAGCCAGGGCGAGCCAATGTCCGGCCTCGCCCGGATGGCCAACCGCGACCACAGGTTCGTCGAGATCCAGCCGGGCGACACGGTGATCGTCAGCGCCAGCCCGATCCCCGGCAACGAGGAGTACGTCAGCCGCACGATCGACAACCTGTTCAAGGCCGGCGCGAACGTGTTCTACCACACGATCAAGCGAGCTCACGTGTCCGGCCACGCAAGCCAGGAAGAGCTCAAACTCATGCTCGGGCTCACCAAGCCCAGGTACTTCATCCCGATCCACGGCGAGTTTCGGATGCAGGTCCAGCACGGCCGCCTGGCGATCGAGACGGGCGTCCTCCCGGAGAACGTTTTCATCATCGAGAACGGCCAACCCATCGAGATCGACGCCGACGGGTCGGCCCGGCGCGGGCAGACGGTCCCGGCCGGCTATGTCTTCGTGGACGGCCTGTCCGTCGGCGAGGTCGGCGAGATCGTCCTCCGCGACCGGCGCGCGCTGGCCAACGACGGTATGTTCATGATCGTGGTCACGGTCGACAAGCAGACGGGCAACGTCATTGGTGTTCCGGAGATCATCACCCGCGGCTTCGTGCACGGAAACGAGCGCGACCCGATCATCGATTCGACCACCGCGCGGGTGATGGCGGCCATCGAGAACCCGGGCGACCACATCAGCGAGATCGCTCTCCTCAAGAGCCAGATCAAGGACGCGGTGTCCCGTCACCTGTACGACCAGACGAAGCGACGGCCGATGGTCTTTCCGGTCGTCGTGGAGGTCTAGGGATGGCCGGCCGGCGTCGAACGCCGGTGCGCCGCAGCCGGCCGGCGCGACGGCGATCGGGGACGGCATTCAGCATGCCGACGCTGCATCTCCCACCCGAGGTCGTCCGCTCGCTCGTCGGGCTGACGCTTCTCGTGCTGGGCATCGTGACCCTCATCATGCTGCTCCTGCCCGCCGAGCAGGGGACGCTCACCAACTGGGCGCGGACGGTGGTGCTGCCGAACTTTGGCTCAGGTCGCTGGCTGCTGCCGTTCTTCCTCCTCGGCGCAGGTGGCCTGATCGAATGGCGGCCGCTCGGCAGCGGCTGGCAGGCCCGGCTCATCGCCGCGTTCGTGGCATATGCGGCGTTCCTGGGGCTGCTGGAGTTCCTGCCGGTTCGCGGCGGCGGCCGGATCGGGACCTTCCTGGCGGACGTTCTGGCCAGCCTCGTGACCCGGCCGGGGGCGTTCGTCGTGCTGGCGGCCGTCCTGATCGGCGGCATCCTCATCGTGGCCAACGCCCGGCTCGCCGAGCTCGTGGCGTCCCTGCGACGAGCGGCGGGAGGGCTGGGCACGGCCCTGGCCGGTCCACCCGCTGCGGCGGACGCGGCGGACCGGACGGGCGCGCGGCAGCCCCGTCCCGGCCGCGCGCCGGCCGAGCCGCGAAACGGACCTGAGCCACCGGACGGATCACGTCGATCGCCGGCCCCCATTCCCAGCGAGGTGCCCATGAGCCAGACCGTGGTCTGGGGCGCGGCCCACAGTGCGCCAGGCGGTCCGCGGCTCGGGCCCGAACGGCGATCCGCCGGCGCGCCGGCGTCCGCCTCGGTCGAGTCGTCCGTGGACCTCCTGGAAGCCGAGGATGCCTCGCCGCCCCACGCCCGTCCGTGGGTCCTGCCGCCCATCGACCTGCTGAGCGCCCGGGCGGAGGGCCCGGTGGGGCGGCCGGACCACGCCACCAACATCGGCATCATCGAAGACAAGCTGCGCAGCTTCGGCATCCCGGCCATGGTCATCGGCACGAACACCGGGCCCGTCGTCACCCAGTACGAGGTCCGGCCGGAACCGCACATCAAGCTCAGCCGGATCGAGGGCCTGGCGGACGACCTGGCGATGGCCCTGGCGGCGCGGTCGATCCGCATCGAGGCGCCCATCCCCGGCAAGGATGTCGTCGGTATCGAGATCCCGAACGTGAAGAGCGAGGTCGTCGGGTTCCGGCGGCTCATGGACGACACGAAGATGCTCGACGCCGAGAGCCGGCTGTCCTTCGCTCTCGGTCGGGACGTCTCCGGCAAGGCGTACGCCGTCGACCTCGCCAAGATGCCCCATCTGCTCGTTGCCGGGGCAACCGGGTCCGGCAAGAGCGTGTGCATCAACGCCCTGATCACGAGCCTGCTCATGCACGCCAAGCCGGAGGAGGTGCGGCTCATCCTGATCGACCTCAAGCGTGTCGAGCTCGGTGGTTACGACCGGCTGCCGCATCTGCTCACGCCGGTCATCAACGAGCCACGGGATGCCAAGTCCGCCCTCGACTGGGCCGTCCACCAGATGGAGGAGCGCTACAAGGCGCTCGCGGCAAAGACCGCCCGCAACATCGCGACGTTCAACGCCAGCGAGCGGGTGGCTCCCGAAGAGCGCCTGCCGTACGTCGTGATCGTCATCGACGAGCTGGCCGACCTGATCATGCGCGAGGGCCGGAAGGTGGAGGAACCGGTCGTCAAGATCGCCCAGAAGGCGCGGGCGGTCGGGATCCATCTCGTGCTCGCGACCCAGCGACCCTCCGTCAACGTCGTGACCGGGCTGATCAAAGCCAACGTGCCCTCACGGATCGCCTTCGCGATGGCCTCCATGATCGACAGCCGGACCGTCCTGGACGCGCCGGGCGCGGAGGATCTGATCGGCCGAGGGGACATGCTCTACCAGCCCGTCGACCTGCCCCGTCCGATCCGTCTCCAGGGCGTCTTCGTCTCGGACGACGAGGTGCGGGCCGTGACCGGGCATTGGATCGAGCAGGCGCCGGAGCCGCTCTACGACCCTGACGTCCTCGCCTACGTCGACACGGACGGCAACGGCAGCAGCCAGTTCAGCTGGCTGGCCGCGATGGCCGAGGACGACATGGTCGTCCAGGCCGCGGAGCTCGTCACGACCCTCGGCAAGGCCTCAACGTCCATGCTCCAGACGAAGCTCAAGGTCGGCTTCAGCCGGGCCAGCCGGCTCATGGACGAGCTCGAGCGCTACGGGATCATCGGGCCCCAGGATCCCCGCAACCCGGCCGTGCCGCGAATCGTCTACGGCCGCGACAACTGGCTCGTCAGCCACGCGGATATCGACAACCCGGGCCACTGAGGGGTTCGACAGGGTCGGGTATCCTGAGCGCGACACCGGTCGCGAGCGCATGCGCGGCGTTCCGGCCCCGGAGGGACACCAACACTCGATGACGACGCGAGACGAGGCCCGCCGCCGCGGCGACGTCCGGATGGACGCCGGCCGCCAGCCGGTGACCGCCGAGCCCGCCCCAAGCCTGCCCGAACGCCTGCTCGCGGCCCGCGAGCGGAAGGGCGTCGACCTGTATCGGGCGGAGCGGGACACGAAGATTCGCGCTCGCTATCTGGGCGCCCTCGAGCGCGGCGACTATCGCGAGCTGCCGGGCTCCGTGTACACGAAGGGGTTCCTCCGCAACTACGCCCTGTACCTGGGCCTGGACCCGGACGAGATCCTCACCCAGTGGCGCCGCGAGCGGGGTGACACGGCCGCGGCGAGCGAGCCCGTGATCGTGGTGCCTCGCCCGCTCACCGCGCCCAGGCCGGGCCTCGCGTTCTCCCCGGCGGTCATCGTTGCGGCGGTGATGACGGTCGTCCTGCTCCTGTTCGTCGCCTACCTGGCGATGCAGGTACTGCGCTTTGCCCGGCCGCCGACGATCGCCGTATCTCAGCCGGCCACGGCCGTCAGCGACGTTGATGATTCCACGACGAGCTATGCCCTCCGGGGCACGACGATCCCGCATGGCACGATCAACATCCAGGACGCTCCGGACCACACGATCCAGGTCTCGGCATCCGGTGACGGATCGTGGAACCAGAACGTCGACCTCCGGCGCGGCCGCAACGACTTCACGATCTGGGCGACCGATCCGGAGACCGGCAAGGTCTCCGAGCAGAAGCTCCAGATCATCATCAACGTCCCGTTCTCCGTGGTCCAGGCACCCACCCTCTCGGTCGACTCGCCGGCGGAAGGCGCCAGCTTCCAGAACGGCGCGATTCCGGTCGGCGGCAAGGCCGTCAACGCGGCCCAGGTCCAGGTATCGGCGACCTACCTGGGTCCGGCCGTGCCGCCCGCCGCCGGCGCCTCGCCGCCGCCCGCGCCTCGAGTGCCCTCCCCGGTCTCTGTCCCGGTCGGCACGGACGGTGCCTTCTCGACGCCGTTCGAACTGACCAGCGGTCACTGGGAGATCACCGTGACCGCGTCGAGCGCGGAGGGCAAGACGACGACCTTGACCCGGACCGTCACCGTCGCCTACAAGGGCGTCAACCTGGTCGTGACGATCCACGGCCGGGCATGGCTCAAGGTCTGGGTGGATGGAGAGCTCGATCCCAAGACCGGCGCCGGCGGCAAGGTGTACGGCGACGGGAGGGTCGTGTCGTTCACGGCCCAACAGACGATCGAGGTCCGAACAGGATCCTCCGGCGCGACATATTTCACGCTCAATGGCACATCCCTGGGCCGCCTTGGCCAGGCCGGCATCCCGGAGACGTGGCTGTTCTCCCGGACCGGTCCGCCCAAGCTGACCCAGCGCCAGTAGGGGAGCGTTGAGATGAGCCCAGGCGAAGCGCCGGCGGTCGTTTCCGATGCCGCCGACCAGCTCGCGCCGCTCGTCGAGGCCGCGCGCCGGCTCCAGGAACGGTGCGTGGCGGCCGGGCTGTCCGTGGCGGCCGCGGAGTCGTGCACCGGCGGTCTTCTCACCCACATCCTGACGGAGGTGCCGGGCTCGTCGGGTTATCTCCTGGGGGGCGTCGTCTCGTACGCCGACCGTGCGAAGGTCGAGCTCCTGGGCGTCGATCCGGACCATCTCGCGGCCCACGGCGCGGTGAGCGCCCAGGTCGCCCGAGCCATGGCCAAGGGGGCCCGAGAGCGGTTCGGGGCCGACCTCGGCGTCGCGATCACGGGTATCGCCGGCCCCGATGGTGGCAGCGATTCCAAACCCGTCGGGCTGACCTACGTTGCGGTCGCGGACGGGGAGGACGTGGAGGTCCGACGGCTCCAGTGGGGCGGTGAGCGAAGCGCCAACAAGCGGGACTCGGCCGGCGCCGCGCTCGAGCTCCTGCTCGCGAGGGCCGACGCGATCGCCGGATCCGACTCGCCCGGGCGGGAGTGACGCGGCCGGCGACCGCGATCGGGCAGGGCCTGGCGGCCGCCCGGCCGGCGCGGCCGATCCGGGCCGGCGAACGGATCCATGTCGTCGGCGCGGCCGGCGCTGGAGCGAGCGGCGCGGCGCTGCTGGCCCGCGGGGCCGGCGCGATCGTGAGCGGCTGCGACGCCGGCGGCGTCTCGCCCTACACGGTTTCCCTGGCTGCGGAGGGCATCACGGTGAGCGAGGGCCACAGCCCGGACCACGTGACGGTCGCGCCGATTCCCGACCGCCTCGCGGTGAGCAAGGCCATCACCGCGGTCGACCCCGACAACCCCGAGCTCCGCGCCGCCCGCCAACTCGGGATCCCGCTCGAGCCATGGCAGCAGGCCGTCGCCGACTCGGCATCGGGCCGGACGCTCGTGGGCGTGGCCGGTACGCACGGCAAGAGCACGAGCGCGGGCTGGCTGGTCCACCTGCTCGTTCGGGCGGGGGCCGACCCGTCGGCGCTCGTGGGGGCGCTTCTGCCGGCCAGCCTGACCGGTGGCCCGCCGGCGACCGCCCGGCGCGGGCGCGGCCAGGCCTTCGTGGCGGAGGCCGACGAGTATGCCGGCAACTTCGACGCGTACCGGCCGGCAATCTCCGTCGTCACCAGCGCGGAGTGGGATCACCCGGACGTCTTCGCCGATCGGGCCGCGGTCGTTGAGGCGTTCGCGCACTGGCTGGAGGCCGCCGCGGCGGGAGATGCGCGGCCGGTCCTCGTTGCCAACGTGGCCGACCATGGGGTGGAGGCGCTCGTGGGGCGGTTGCGCGATTGGCCCGGCACCGTCGTCGCCACTGCCATCGTCGACGTCTCGGCCCAGCGGCTGGGCGGCTACGCGCGCGGTGCGGCCGAGCGGTACGCCACGGGTGGCGGCCCGGCGAGCTCGATCCTCGGCCGGATCGTCGCGACCGAGCCGACCGGCACCACGCTGGAGGTTGCCGGGCTGGACCCACTCGCCGGCCCGATCCGCATCCGGTTGCCCACCGCTGGCCGCCACAATGCCAGCAACGCATTGGGCGTGGCCGGCGCCGCCGCCGCGCTCGGCCAGCCGGCGGCCTCGATTCGCGACGGTCTGGCGACGTTCCCCGGCGTGGGGCGCCGCTTGGAGCGCAAGGGCGAGGCCGGCGGCGTCGTCGTGTATGACGATTATGGGCATCACCCCACGGCGATCCGCGAGACCCTGCGCGCCGTCCGCCAGCGCGAGCCGGGTCGCCGGGTCTGGGCGGTGTACGAGCCCCTGACGTATCACCGGACGGCCGCGCTGCTCGGCGACTTCGCCGTCGCCCTGGCCGAGGCCGACGCGGTCGCCATCGCGGACGTCTGGGCCGGACGCGATCCGGATACGACCGTGGCGTCGGCGTCCGGCCTGGCGGAGGCCGTGGCCAGGTCCCGATCGGGCCTGGAGGTTGGGGCGCCGGGCTCGGTCGAGGCGACCGCCGCCTGGCTGGCCGGGCGCGTCCGAGCGGGTGACGCCGTCCTCGTGATGGGCGGCGGTCGAAGCTATCGGATCGGCGAGCTGCTGCTCGAGCACCTGGCCTGACCCCACCCCAGCGCGAGGTGGCCTCCGACGGGGCCTCTCGCTCGGGACGCCATCGGGCCACCCCGGGTACGATGTCGGCCGGCCGCCCGACCGATCGCGGGGAAGGGCGAGCCATCCGATGATCCGGCAGGCAGGAGGTTCGATGGCCGGCGACATCTCGTTCGACGTGGTCAGTGAGTTCGACGAGCAGGAGCTGCGCAACGCCCTCGACCAGGTGCGACGCGAGATCCAGCAGCGCTACGACTTCAAGGGCGTGCCCGTCGAGCTGACGCAGGCGAAGACCGAGATCACGCTGGTGACCAACGACGAGCATCGGGCGGCCGCTGTCAAGGACCTCATCGAATCGAAGGCGATCCGGCGTAGTCTCAGCCTCAAGATCTTCGACTGGGGCAAGATCGAGCCAGCCGGCGGCAACAAGGTCCGCCAGGTCATCGGGCTGCGGAAGGGCCTCGGTGACGATCTTGCCCGGAAGATCGGCAAGCTCATCCGTGATGAGTTTCCCAAGGTCAAGTCGCAGGTCCAGGGTGAGGCGGTCCGGGTATCGGGCAAGAGCAAGGATGAGCTCCAGCGGGTGATCACCCGCCTTCGCGAGCTGGACGAGCAGGTGCCGCTCCAGTTCCAGAACTACCGTTGAGCGGCGTGACGGACGAGCGGGTCGCGAACCGGGAGCTGGACGCCACCGATCTCGACAGCGAGCAAGGCTCATCGCCCGTCGCCCAGCCGCCCGCCGCACC
>DASPWU010000065.1:0-2347 GCA_035637675.1 Candidatus Limnocylindria bacterium
GGTCGGCGAGGTGCTCGAGCGTGGCCTGGGCAGCCGCGAGGGTTGCCCGGGCGTGGTCGAGCGCGACCCCCTGCGGCCGGAGCGCACCCGTGGATCCGGCGATCTCCGTCCCCACCGACGCGGCCGCCCGTACCGGGATGCCTCCGGTGACCGCCGCCGCGGCGGCGTCTCGCAGCACCAGCGCGGTTGCACCGGCGTACGGCAGCGCCGACGCCATGATGTACGGCCAGCGCGCGGCGGCGACCGAGCCGGAGGCCGCTGCCGGCTCCTCGAAGGCAAGGGCATGATCCGGCAGCAGGGCCCGCCTCAGGGCAACCTCGGCCATTGCCCTGGCGGCACCGTCACGCTCCTCGATGAGCCAGGCCGGGAGCGCCCCCACCAGCAGCTGGTCTGCGGCCACCCCTCCACGGCGGGCCAGCGCGACGCCCAGCAGCTGCAGGGCCAGCCCTCGGCCGGCGCGAGTGGCCGGATCCGAGGGCACCCCCCGGGCGAGGTCCGGCGCGACGACGAGTGGTCCCGGACCCACGACGACCACCGAACCGGCTCGCCGGTGGAACCGGTTGGCGAACGCGTGATCGGCGAGGGCTCGGTCGGGATCGACCCGGCCTTCCACGATCTCGGCCACGACGTCAGCCATGACGACGTCCACCCGCTCGAATGCCGCCACGATCGCCTGCTCCGGTGCCGCCAGGCCCGGCGTCATCGTCGCCATGCGGACGTAGCTGCGCCGCTCGGCCGCGGTCTCGTCCACGATGAGCCGCAGCTCGGAGAGCCCGCGCTGGCTGCCGGCGGGCGTCGGATCGGACGTCAAGGAGCCGTGGCCGCCCGCCTCGTCCGTACGCCAGTCGGGGACGTCGACGCCCGCATCGTGGAGTCGATCGGCGAGCTCGCGGCCGACCGGGACCGTCACCCGGACCAGGTCCGCCCCATCGCGGACGAGCCGCCTGATCGCGGGTCGGGCCGCGTCCAGGTCCGTCTCCGCGAGCGGCAGGCCGATCCACGGCCGGGACGGGTCGCCGAGCAGGTCCAGGAGCTCGCGGCGAGCCGTCCGGTTCGCGTCGATGCGCTCGATGGCGGCCGCGGCCAGGCGCGCCGCCTCCGCCTCGGCCGCGGCGCGCCGGCCGGAGTCGCGAAGCAGCTCGGCCTCCAGGCCCAGGTCGACCGAACCGGCCGCGATGTCGAGGGCCAGCGCCTGAGGCGTCAGGTCGTACTCCAGCAGGGCCGCGGCGAACGGCAGGACGATTCCGCCGGCCAGGCGTCCGTGGCCGCCCGCCAGGTAGCGGTCCACGACCTCGCCGGCCAGTGGCCGGCTGGATCGATCGAGCCCGCTGACCCCGAACAGGCGGAGGAGCGCCCGCTCCTGGCCACTCGTGGTGGACATCCGGGCCCGGGCGCTCCACGCTCCGGCCAGCGTCTCAGCTCGCGCGAGCAGCGGCTCGGTGGGTCCCCAGTCAGCGGCCATGGCCGGCCAAGTATGCCGTCAGCGAGGGTGCGCCCGTTCCGTGACGGGCGCTAGTCGCAGATCCCGGCCAGGCGGACGCCGGCCAGGAAGGCGCGATAGGCACTCTCCACGTCGGAGGCGACATAACGGACGCCGCGGTCGCCAACCCGTTCCGCGCCGGGAACGATCGCGGCGTAGTCGGCCTCGATCGGGCGGTGGTACTCGACCTCAGCCGTCACGGGTGTCTTCACGACGAGCGGCTGCAGCTCGCCGGTGCCGGCCCGTCGGACCGCTCGCTCCGCGGCCGGCCGGATGAGGTCCCGGGCGACCGTCGGGTGGACGGATGCGGCCGCGCTCCAGCCATGGCCCTGCTTGACGACCACGCGCTCGGCCCATGGCAACCACGTCTCGATCTCGTCGGCCAGCGCGTCGTCGCCGGTCACCAGGCCGACCGGGATGCCCCAGGCGCCAAGCATCGCCGCGTTCAGCCCGCTCTCACCGACTGGCCGGCCGTTGAGCCGGCTGAGCGTCGGCCGGCTCGAGTAGGTGTGGGCAATCGTGGCGGTGGGATGGCCGGCCCGAGCGTGGTAGCCGACGAAGAGCGCCACGTCGAAGCCAACGCCCGGGCCGGCTCCGGCGACCATCGACCACGCCTTCTGGCCCTGGAGGACGCGGGCAGCCGGATTGAGGTCGGCCGGCCGGAGGTTATACATCCCGCCATGGCTGTCGTTGACGAGGATGTCGTCGGCGCCGCCGGCGAGTGCCCCTTCGATCGCCGCGTTCGCCTCACCGACCATGAGCTCGACGTTGGCCGGGTAGCCGGCGTCGTCGCGCCGGG
Source organism: Candidatus Limnocylindria bacterium (assembly GCA_035637675.1). Lineage (GTDB taxonomy): Bacteria > Chloroflexota > Limnocylindria > Limnocylindrales > CSP1-4 > C-114. The sequence continues at coordinate 2,280 of DASPWU010000065.1, forward strand.
TCGGTCCCGGATGATTGACCCCGGCGATGCCTTCCATGTCGACGGAGATGTAGACCTTCATTCGGTGC
>DASPWU010000066.1:0-30201 GCA_035637675.1 Candidatus Limnocylindria bacterium
AGACCATCCGCGAGGCCCCCAAGGCGCTGCTGCACGACCACCTGGACGGAGGTCTGCGCCCCCAGACGATCGTGGACCTCGCGGCCGAGTACGACTACCGGGGCCTGCCGACGACCGACCCTGCCGAGCTCGCCCGGTGGATCCGCCGGGGCGCCGACCGCAAGTCACTCGAGCTGTACCTGGAGACGTTCGCGCACACGGTGGGTGTCATGCAGGAGCGCGACGCCATCGCGCGGGTTGCGGCCGAGTGCGCCGAGGACCTCGCCACGGACGGGATCGTCTACGCCGAGGTCCGCTACGCGCCGGAGCTGTCCACGGAACGGGGGTTGACGCTCGACGAGGTGGTCGAGGCGAACCTGGAGGGCTTCCGGATCGGGACGGAGCGCGCCGCGGCGGCCGGCAACCTCATCGTCATGAAGGTCATCGTCACCGCGATGCGCCAGGCGGCCCGGTCTGTCGAGGTCGCCGAATGCGCCGTGCGCTGGCGCGACGCGGGTGTCGTCGGCTTCGACGTGGCTGGCCCCGAGAAGGGCTATCCGCCAACGCGCTACCTCGACGCCTTCGAGTACATCCGTCGGGAGAACTTTCACATCACGATTCACGCCGGCGAATCGTTCGGGCTGCCGTCGATCTGGGAAGCGCTCCAGTTCGCCGGCGCCGAACGGCTCGGCCACGGCGTCCGGATCGTCGACGACATCCACGTCCGCGACGACGGCTCGATCGAGCTCGGCCGGCTGGCCGCATTCGTCCGGGACCGGCGTGTTCCCCTTGAAATGTGCCCGACCTCCAACGTCCACACCGGCGCCGTGGCCTCCATCGCCGACCATCCCGTCGACCTCCTCCGCCGGCTCCGGTTCAGGGTGACCGTGAACACCGACAACCGGCTCATGTCGGACGTCACCCTGTCGGGCGAGTTCGCAGCGCTCGACGAAGCGTTCCGGATCGGCCTCGGCGAGATCGAGTGGCTCACGCTCAACGCGATGAAGTCGGCGTTCGCCCCGTTCGACGAGCGGCTGCGGATCATCAACGAGGTCGTCAAGCCGGGCTACGCGCGGCTGCGCGCCCGCGAGTCGAGGGTCGTGGTCGGCTGACGAACCCTCGCGGGAGGCAAATACGAGTGCGCCTCGTATCTGACTTGCGGTCACCCACGGACCGGCGGCCCGTCTATCGCGCGACCGTGGCCTCCTCCGGGCTCGTCACGGTCGTCGGGAGCGATTCCAGCAGCGGCTCAGTCCACGACCAGGCCGCGCCGTGATGCGCGCCCACAGCACCGTGGCGCGCCGCCTCGGTCCGCAATGGCAGCCCGAAGATCTCGATGAAGCCGACGGCGGCGGCATGGTCGAAGGCGTCCCCTACGTCGTATGTCGCCAGCCGCTTCTCGTACAGGGACAGCGGAGAGCGCCGGCCGGCCACGATGGCCTGGCCATGGTCCAGGCGAATGCGCGCCTCGCCGGACACGACCCGCTGGGAGGAGGCGACGTAGCCGCGAAGGTCGCGGTGGAGGGCGCTGAACCAGAGACCGTCGTAGGTCAGCCGGGCCAGCTCGTCGGCCACGAGCCGGTCGAAGCGCAGCGTGTCCTTGCTCAGCGTCAGGCCCTCGAGGGCACGATGGGCGGCGTGGAGGACGGTCGCGCCCGGAGCCTCGTAGATCTCCCGGCTCTTGATGCCCACCAGGCGATCCTCGACGTGATCGATCCGGCCCACACCGTGCTGCCCTGCTAACGTGCTAACACGATCCACGAGCGCAACCGGCGCGAGGCGGTCGCCGTCGATCGACACCGGGATGCCGCCCTCGAACCCGAGCGTGACATCGACCGGGCCTGGCGCTGTTGCAGGATCGACCGTCCATTCGAAGACGTCGGCCGGTGGTGACTGCCAGGGATCTTCCAGGACGCCCGTCTCGATGGACCGACCCCACATGTTGACGTCGATCGAGTAGGGCGACGCCTTCGTGATGGGAATCTCGATGCCTCGCGCAGCCGCGTAGTCGATCTCCTGCTCCCGCGACAGGCCCATCCCGACCCGCATGGGGGCGACGACCGTGAGGCCCGGGTCCAGGGCATGAACGGCCACGTCGAAGCGGACCTGGTCATTGCCCTTGCCGGTGCAGCCGTGGGCCACCGCGTCCGCGCTCTCGCGCTGGGCAACCTCGACGAGCAGCTGGGCGATGAGCGGCCGCGCCAGGGCCGTGGCCAGCGGATAGACACCCTGGTAGAGGGCGTTGGCCTGGAGGTGCGGCCAGACGAAGTCGGTCACGAACCGTTCGCGGGCATCCACGATGTACGCGCGTGCTGCGCCCGCGGACATCGCCCGCCGATCGACGCCCTCGCGCAGTGAGCCGCCACCGAGATCCACGGTCAGCGTCACTACCTCGGCGTCGTACTGCTCGCGTAGCCAGGCGACCGCGACCGAGGTGTCGAGACCGCCCGAGTAGGCGAGCACGACCTTCTTCATCGGGAGACCTCCTGCGGGGTGAGCAGTGGATTGCGTTGCATCGGCATGGCCGCCGACTCCTCTGGCGTGGCCGCCGGGCCGGGCAGCCCCTGCAGGACCCGGAAGCGAGTGAACCAGCGCTCGAGGCGAGCCTCGTCGGCGAACAGGACCAGCAGCGTGTTGTCGCCGGCAAGGGTGCCAACCTGCTCGGTAAGACTGCTCTGGTCGATTGCCTGGGCGATCGTGTTGGCGGTCCCGGGCGCACCGACCAGAACGAGGCTCAGGCCGCTCCGTCCGACGGTCACCGGGATGTCGGCCAGGAGACGGCGGAGGAGGTCGTCGCTGGTGGCCGGCGGCGCCGGGCCGAGGTCTTCGGGCGCGACGTAGGCGTGGCGGTCGCCGCGCCACACCTTGAGCAGGCCCATCTCGGCGATGTCCCGACTGACGGTCGCCTGGGTCACGACCACGTCCCGCCCGTGGAGCGCAGCGACCAGCTCGCGCTGGCTGCCGATCGACTGGCGGGCGACGAGCTCGCGGATGGCTCGTTGCCGCTCGCGCTTTGCGGTGGCGGGCGTGACGGACGACGAAGCGCGCATCGTGGCGTCAGGCGACGCCGGCACGGGCAGCCCGGCCGGCGGTGATGCGCGTACCGAACGTCGAGTCGGACAGCGCCCGTTCCAGGGCGTTCGGGGCGGCCGAGTCGGCGATGACCGCCTCCGCCTCCTCCCAGGTGACGGCGCCCAGGGCGGCCCGGATCTTGGGGACCATGCCGCCGTCGATCACACCGCTGGCGATCAGCGCCTCCGCCTCGCCGGCGGCGAGCGTGTCCAGTCGACGGCCGTCGCTGTCGCGCACCCCGTCCACGTCGGTCAGCAGGACCAGCTGACGGGCCCCCAGCCCGGCCGCGATGCCGGCCGCCGCGTCATCCGCGTTCACGTTGCACACGATGCCCTGCTCGTCCCTGGCGAGGGGTGCCACGACCGGGACCTGGCCGGCCACGAGAATCGCGTCGAGCAGGTCCCGCCGCAGCCCCACGACGTGCGCGACGAGACCCACCCCCGGCACCCGCTCCGCGATGAGGAGGCCGCCGTCCACCCCGGACAGCCCGACCGCATCCACCCCGAGATCGCGCAGGGCGGCCACCAGCTCGCTGTTGACCACGCCGCGCAGGACGGCCGCCGCGACCTCCAGCGAGCGAGCATCCGTCACTCGAAGGCCGCCCTCGAACGTGCTGGGCACGCCCAGCCGATCCAGCCACTCGCTGATCCGGCGGCCACCGCCGTGGACGAGCACGACCGGCCGGCGCCGTGCGACCCCCGCGACCTCGGCCAGGACATGCGCCTGGTCCGCGATCGTCGATCCGCCGAGCTTGACGACGAGGATGTCGCTCATCGGGCCCGGCCGCCGGCGTTCCGCCACGTCACGTCGTGTCCAGTCATGTCGTGTACTCGGCGTTCTCCCGGACGTACTCCTCGGTCAGGTCGCACCCGAAGGCCTCACCCGCGCCGCTACCGAGGCCCAGGGCCAGGTTGATCACGACCTCCGGCGCGTCCATCGCCGCGCGGACGGCCTCCCGGTCGAAGGGAAGGGGCCTGTCCGCGGAGCCGTCGAAGACGGGCGTTCCGGCGATCGCGACCTGGAGCCTGGTAGGGTCGAGGGCGGCCGGCCGGCCAGCCCGATCTGCGGCCTCGGCGAATTGCAGGCCTGCCGCGTGGAGGACCTCCGCGTCGGCCAGCCGGGCGTTGCCCGCGGCGGCGACGATCCGGCCCCAGTTCGGATCGCGGCCGTGGACCGCCGCCTTCACGAGCGAGCTGGCGACCACCGCCCGGGCGATCGCGCGTGCGTCCGCATCGTCGGTGGCCTCCTCGACCTGGCAGGTGATGAGCGTGGTGGCGCCCTCGCCGTCGGCGGCCTGCTGCCGGGCCAGATCGCGGGCGACCGCCTCGACTGCCCGGCCCAGCGCCGCCACCTCCGGCGATCGATCGGCGACAGGCGCCGCCCCCGCGGCGCCCGACGCCAGGAGAAAGGCCGTGTCGTTGGTACTCGTGTCGCCGTCGATCGTGAGCTGGTTCCAGGTCCGTGCCGCGACGGGCCGAAGGATGCTCCGGAGGAGCGTCGGACTGACCGCAGCGTCGGTCAGGATCAGCGCCAGCATCGTCGCCATCCGCGGATGGATCATGCCGACGCCCTTGGCGATGCCGGTGACCCGAATTGGAACCGGCCGACCGTCGGCATCGGGCAGCTCCAAGCCGACGGTTGCGGCCTTCGTCCTGGAGTCCGTGGTCCGCATCGCGATCGCCACGGCCTCCAGGTCACGATCTTCTCCGGACAGTCCCTGGCCGACCAGTGCCGCGATGCCGGGCAACACCAGGTCGAGCGGCAGCCGGACGCCGATGACGCCCGTCGACATGACCAGCGTCCGGTCGCGGCGGGTCTCCAACGCTGTTGCCAGCGCCTCCGCCACCGCCGCCTGGTCCTCGTCACCGGCCGTTCCGGTGGCGGCGTTGGCGCACCCGGAGGTCACCACGATTCCGTCGCTCCAGCCGCTGTCGTCGCCTTCGAGGCCGAGGCGGCCGGCTTCGGTTCGTCGGCTGTCGGCGAGGTGCGCCTGGCTCAGCCGGACGGGCGCGGCGGCAAAGGCGTTGGGTGTGAAGACGGCCGCCGCCGCGGCGGGGCGCCGGCCATCCGGCCCTCGGGTCGTCGCGATGACGGCGAGGTCCGGACGACCGGACGCCTTGATCCCGACGGCCGTGGCGCCGGCCACGAAACCGAGCGGGATCGCCGCGCGCGCCTCGACGGCTGGGAGGACCGTCGACAGCGCAGAGAAGGCAGGTGAGTCGGACCGGCTGGTCGTGCCTGGTGGCGACGTTGCGGGCATCTCAGCTCCTGGCTTCGGTCGCCTACGGGGCCAATGGAAGCTGAGCGAGACCGGCGCTCTCGGAAAGGCCATGGACCACGTTGAAGGCCTGCACGCCCTGGCCGGCGGCGCCCTTGACGAGGTTGTCGATCGCGGCCAGGGCAAGGATCCGGCCGGTGCGGGCGTCGTGATGGACGAACACGTGGCAGTAGTTGCTGCCCATCACGTGCTTGGTCGACGGTGGCTCAGCCACGACCTGGACGAACGGTTCGCCCGCATAGGTCGCCGCATACAGGTCGTCGAGCTCGGCCTGGGCGACCGGCCGCGTCGGCCGGATGTGGCACGAGGCCAGGATTCCGCGCGTCATCGGCACCAGGTGGGGCAGGAAGTCCACTGTGCCGGACGCTGCGTTGGCGGCGCCCAGCCCGCCGGCCGAGCCGGCGCCCAATCGGGCGCCCAACCATTCGAGCTCCTGCTCGATTTCCGCCACGTGTCGGTGGCCGCCGACGCCGTAGGCGCGCACGTTCTCGTTCACCTCGCCGTACATGAGCTCGGCCTTGGCCTCCCGGCCCGCGCCGCTGACGCCGCTCTTGGCGTCCACCACCAGGTCACCGATCAGCCCGGCCCGGGCCAGTGGGGCGATCGCGAGGATCGTCGCGGTGGGATAGCAGCCGGGAGCGCCCACGATCGACGGGCCTTCGCCCTGGAGGGCGGCGAGCTCGGCCCTGTGGAGCTCAGGCAGGCCGTACACGGCGCGGGCCAGGAGCTCCGGAGCGGGATGCTCCAGGTTGTACCAGCGCGGGTAGTCGGCCGGATCGCGCAGCCGGAAATCCGGGCCCAGATCCACGATGGACGCTCCGCGCTCGAGCCAGCCGCGCGCCGCGCCGGCCGCCACGCCGTGGGGCAGGGCGAAGAACACGCCGTCGACGTCGCCGTTGGGCGCCTCGTCATCGACGACCAGGCCCGTCGAGCCCAGGTGCGGATGGATCTGGCCGACCGGCACGTCGGTGCGCTCTCGCGCGACGAGCCCGACGATCTCCACGTTCGGGTGGCGGCTGAGCAATCGGATCAGCTCGCCGCCCACGTAGCCCGTCGCGCCGACGATGGCGACGCGCACGCGCGGGCCACCTTCAACAGGTCCGGGGCGGCGGCCCGCCTCCGGCGCAACGACGTCGACGCTCGCGCTCACGGGCGCGCCGGGCTGCTCGCGGTCAGCCGTGTCGGTGTCACTGGGCAGGGTCGGGTCGCCGCCATGGACGCATGACTATACAGTGTCCTGCATACTCATGCAAGCTCGGGTCCCCGTCTTATTCGACCACGTCCGGCCGCTGGAACGGGCCGGTGACGAGCACCTCGCCCTCTGCCGCGAACGGCTCCGGGCCAGTCCCGGCGATCCGGTAGCGGTGGTGGATCTCCGTCGCGCCGGCCGCGAGCATCGCGCTGACCGGGCAGTACTTGGTGGCCGAGAGCTCGATGCACCTGCGCACGCCGGCCTCCTTGACCCCCGGGCCGCGGACCTCATGGACGAGCTCGATGCTGGTGAAGATCTGCGGGTACTCCTCACGCTGCTCGGCCGTGGCGTGGATCTGGTACGTCTCGTAGTCCTGGCGCTGCTTGTCCAGGATCGATACCACGTCCATGCCGGTGCACATCGCCAGGGCGGCCAGCACGAGCTCGGTTGGTCGGGGAGCGCTATCGCCGTCCTTGTCGTCGGTTGACACGTCGTGGGCCGATCCCGTCCGCGATGCGAAGCGCATGTCGCCGCGCCAGGTGACCTCGACGGTCTTCGTCGGCATGTCGCCTAGCCCGCCAGCTCGACCGCGGGAGCGGCCTCGACCCGCTCCGTCGCACGTGCCTCGGGTGGCTGCTCGAACTGTTCGTGGTATAGGCGCGCATACAGCCCGCCCTCGGCCAGCAGCTCGCCGTGGCTGCCGCGTTCGACGATCCGCCCCCGCTCGTAGACCAGGATCTGGTCGGCACGCAGGATCGTGGACAGGCGGTGGGCGATCGCGATGGTCGTGCGGCCGGCCATGACCCGCTCGAAGGCGGCCTGGATGAGCCGCTCGCTGACCGTGTCGAGCGCCGACGTCGCCTCGTCCAGGATGAGGATCCGCGGGTCCTTGAGGAGGACCCGGGCGATGGCGATGCGCTGCTTCTCGCCGCCGGACAGCTTGTAGCCCCGCTCGCCGACGATCGTGTCGTAGCCCTCCGGCAGCTCGGCGATCCGTTCGTGGATGGCGGCGGCCCGGGTGGCGGCCTCCAGCTCGTCGTCGGTGGCATCCGGTCGGGCGTAGCGGAGGTTGTCGCGGATCGACGAATGGAACAGATATGTCTCCTGGGTCACGAAGCCGATGACGGCGCCCAGCGAGGCCAGCGTGACCCGCCGAACGTCGGTGCCGTCGATCTCCACCGCACCCGCATCGACGTCGTACAGCCGGGGAATGAGGTAGGTCGTCGTCGTCTTGCCCGAGCCCGACGGACCGACCAGCGCCACCAGCTGGCCCGGCGCGACCTCGAAGTCGATCGCCTCCAGGCCGAATGCCGGCACGAGCCTGATCGGCATGGACGATCCGTCCTCGCCGGCCAGGTCATCAGCGGGCACGGGCTCGCCCGGGACGGGCAGCACCGGCGTGTCCGCGCGGTTTCCATCGTCACCGTTGTCGCCTGGGCTGCCCGCCATGGTCTCGAGCGCGATCGCGGATGGGACCGCCTCCGTCGGGTAGCGGAACGAGACGCCGCGCAACCGGACATGGCCGCGGACGGCCGCGGGATCGAGGGCGATCGCGTCGGGCGCGTCGACGATCTCCGGATCCATCTCCAGGTACTCGAAGATCCGGTCGAAGAGCGCCAGTGAGCCCTGGATCTCCACCTGCACGTTGAGCAGCTGGCCGAGCGGGAAGAAGAGACGGCTCTGGAGGGTCGTGAACGCCACGATCGCCCCGGCGGTCGGCGCGGATGGGTCCCCGGCGGCCGCGAGCGTGCCGGCCAGCCAGTACACGAATGCGGGCATGATGCTGAAGATCGTCCCGATGATCATGAAGAACCAGCGGCCGACCATTGCCTGGCGGATCTGCAGGCCCGCCAGCCGGGCGTTGAGGCCGCGGAACCGCTCGGTGGCGGCGGCCTGCTGGCCGAAGGTCTTGGTCAGGAGGACGCCGCTCACGCTGAGGGTCTCCTCGGTCGCGGCCGACAGGTCCGCCAGGGACTTCTGGGTCTCGCTGCTCACCTCGCGGCGGACCTTGCCCACCCGATAGGTGAGGTACATGAAGAACGGCAGGAGACCGAGCGAAAGCACGGTCAGCCGCCAGTCCAGGATGAACATCGCCGCGATCGTGCTGATCGCGACGGCCATGTTGCTCGTCACGGACGACGCCGTGTCGGTGACGACCGCCTGGACCCCGCCGACGTCGTTTGCGAGGCGGCTCTGGATCTCGCCGGTCCGCGTGACCGTGAACCAGCGCAGCGGCATCCGCTGGAGGTGGCCATACAGCGCGAGCCGCAGGTCCTGCATCACCCGCTGGCCGATGACGTTGTTGAGATAGCTCTGGCCGACGCCGATCAGCCCCGAAACGATGGGGATGAGGATCATCAGCCCCACGTACAGGTTCAGCCGTCCGTAGTCGTGGCCGACGATGACGTCGTCGATGAGGAGCTTGAGGAGGATCGGGTTGATCAGCCCCAGGAGGCTGGTCAGAAGGATGGCACCCAGGACGATGGCGACCGCGCCGAGGTACGGTCGGAAGAACGCGGCGATCCGGCGGATCGTCCGGCCTCGTCGCTCGGGTGGAATCGGGGGCGCGTCCGCGCCGCCCGGGAACCGGCCAGCGAATGCGCCGCCGCGACGGAAGCTCATGCCCCGACGCTACCACGGTCGCGCCAAACGGCCCGCCACCTGGCGGATCGCCTGCCTATGGCGCGATCGCCTCGGCGACGATCGTGGATCGGCGTGACGGCGCGCCGCGGCTGAGGAGATCGCCGGCCAGGCCCAGGACATACGTCGGCCATCGGCGGCCCCAGGCCCGGGCAAGGTGGCCCGTAGTCCGGACGCGGACCTCGCCGAAGCCGGCGTCCCGGAGCGCGGCGCTGATCGCTGCCGGATCGTTGCACGCTCCGACCAGGGGATGAGCGTCGGCGGCCGTCGCCTTGATCAGCCGTTGCAGGCGACGCCGGGCGCGCTCGGGCGTGGACAGGTAGGCGCGAACGAACGGGTGCCGCCGGTTGACGGTCGTCACGACGAGCCGGCCACCCGGTCGCAGCCAGCCGCGGAAGTGCCGGAATGCGGCCACCGGATCGGCGAAGTGCTCGACCGTGAAGCTCGACAGGATCAGGTGAAACGTTCCGCTCGAAAACGCCTCGGCATCGGTGCACAGATCGACGGTCGCGAACTCGTCGAGGTAGGGCAGCGAGCCGGGCGCCGGCCGGTGGATGTCGGCACCCACGAAGCGGGCGATGCGGCCCCGGTACGGCCGAAGAGCGGATGCGCGCCCGCAGCCCGCGTCGAGGACGGCGATCGGATCGCCGCCCGCATCGGCCGCGTCCAGCGCCCGGTCGAGGGCGGCCCGCACGAGGTCGGCAGTCGACGGCGCCACGCCCAGGCGAGACAGGATGTTGAAGCGAAGAGGCTCGCTCACCAGGCGGCGGCCGTGCTCTCCTCGACCACGCCGACCGACTCCAGCCAGCGCTCGGCGTCGATCGCGGCCTTGCAGCCCTCACCGGCGGCGGTCACCGCCTGCCGATATCGATGATCGTGCACGTCGCCCGCGATGAACACGCCCTCCACCCTGGATCCGGTCTCGTCGCGGACCTTCAGGTAGCCCATCTCGTCGACCTCCAGCCAGTCCTTGAAGATCCCCGTGTTCGGCTCGTAGCCGATCGCGATGAACAGCCCCTCTGCGTCCATGACGCGTTCGGCCCCGGTCCGTGTGTCGCTCAGGCGCAGGCCCTCGACTCGGGCGTCGCCCAGGACCTCCTCGACCCTGGTGTTGTAGTGGATCTGGATCTTGGGGTGGGCCTGAGCCCGGTCCACCATGATCTTGCTGCCTCGGAATGCATCCCGGCGGTGGAGGAGGTGGACCTTCGTCGCGAAACGGGTCAGGAACGTGGCCTCCTCGAGCGCCGTGTCGCCGCCCCCGACGACGGCGATCTCCTTGTCCCTGAAGAAAAACCCATCGCATGTGGCGCAGGCGGACACGCCCCGGCCGCGCAGCCGGGTCTCGCTCTCCAGGCCCAGCCACAACGCGGATGCGCCGGTGGCAACGATCACCGCCTGGCCGCGGTATTCGACACCGCGGGCCCAGATTCGGAACGGACGCTCGCTGAAGTCGACCCGCTCGACGTCGACGTCGACGATCTGCGTACCGAAGCGCTCGGCCTGGGCCCTGAAGGCGGCCATGAGGTCCGGTCCCTGCACGCCGTCCGGGAAGCCCGGATAGTTCTCGACGTCGCTCGTGATCATCAGCTGGCCGCCCGGCGCCGAGCCGGCCAGGACGATCGGTTCGAGGTTGGCCCGGGCCGCGTAGATCGCCGCGGTCAGGCCGGCCGGGCCGGACCCGATGACGATCACCTTCGACTCCGTCCGGCCTCGGTCGCCCGGGTCTGTATGCACCTCGCCGGCCGCGGTGGCGGGCGCATCCGTCGGCGCGGTCGAGGGCCCACCGAAGTCGATCGACATCGCCGGCGCGGCCCCTGATGCATCGCCGGCGGCCCGATCGCCCGAGAAGTCGATCGTCAGGCCCGCCGACCGGTCGGTGGGAGCGATCTTGTCGTCGGTCATGCCCTCATCCTAGCACGATCCCTATACCCCCGGGGAGTATTCGCGCGGCGCGATACGCGTGTCGCATCGGCCTGATCGTTACCTGGCGACAAGGACGGCGCAGGCGAGCGTAAGGGCGCGGCCAGTGCCCGTAACGCGCTCCCGCATCGACCAGGTCGATCGCCCGACCGATAGCGGCCGCTGGTGGCCTCGGCGCGGCCGGGATACCGCGTTCGTAATGACCAGGCCACCAGGCTGATGTGGAGGCCCGAGCGGGCATGCTGCCGCCACGACCCCAGGCCTGCCTACAGGCTGCGCAGATGCGGGATCACGTCACGGCCGATCGCCTCGAGGTTAGACACGTCCTCGACGCCGCGAACGCTGATGATCACGTGCTGGGCTCCGGCGTCGGCCAGGTCGCCGAACCGATCGACGATCTGGGCCGGCGTTTCGCCGCCGCGACCTCCCTCGCCGATCGAGACGCCCTGGAGCGTCGACCGCTCGATCTCGTCGTACGGCCTGCCCAGCCGCTCGCAGTGCTCGGCGAGCACGCGGTACTTGTGGGCGATCCGCGGCCCGTCGCCGAAGACGTTGGTCGCGTCGGCGTATTGGGCGACCAGGCGAAGCGTTTTCCGCTCGCCGCCGCCCCCGATCATGATGGGGACGCGCGGTCGGGACAGCGACTGCGGCGAGTTCAGCAGCCGCAACGCGGTGTAGTGGCTGCCCTCGAACCGCCCTTCCGAACCCCTCTCGCCCTGCCACATCGCGTCGGCGATCTGGAGCGTCTCCTCGAGCATCTCGAAGCGCTGCCCCAGGGGTGGGAACGGAAATCCGAGGCCCTCGGATTCCTGCTGGTTCCAGGCCGCCCCGATTCCCAGCCAGGCCCGCCCTCCCGACAGCACGTCGAGGGTGGTGGCCGCTTTCACCCACAGCCCCGGGTACCGATAGTGGACGCCGCCGACCATGAGCCCCAGGCGGGCCCGCTTGGTGTGCGCGGCGAGGAAGCCGAGACCCGTCCAGCCTTCGAGCATCGGCTCCTCGGCCCGGCCCACGCTGCGAATCTGGAAGAAGTGGTCCATCAGCCAGATCGAATCGAAGCCCACGTCATCCGCGCAGCTCGCCACACGGGCCAGGGTGGATCCGATCTCGGCAGGCCCACCTGGCCAGGTGAACGAGGGAATCTGCAGGCCAAGCTTCATGCGACCTCCTTGGCGGGAAGCTTCGTGGGAACGCCGCGGGGCGGTGCGGCGGTCGTTGCAGCGTAAACCAAATCTCGCCGGATGGCCGCCCATCGGATGACGGGCAGCGCATCGCCCCTGGCCTCGGTGTCTTCCCAGCGTGTAGCGTACGGAAGACACGAGCGCATACCTACGAAGAGGAGATCGAACCGTGACCGTCGAGCTCGCCACGGCCGTGCTGCTGATCGCCCTGCCGGTCGCCTTCAACCTGGCGTTCCTCGATCTCGCGCGAGCCTTCGACTATCCGGCCATCCTGCGCGAGCCGGCGGACACGGTCCTGCGCCGCTTCGAAGCCGGCGGCACCGGCCTCGTCCTCCGCTGGTACGCCTTCTTCACGACGGCGCTGCTGATGCTCCCGCTCGTCGCACTCGTGGGCGTGGTCCTCGGAGCACGACCGGCGCTGACCGCCACCTCGATCGTCGTCGGCGCCAGCGCCGCGCTCGTCCAGGTCCTGGGCCTGGCCCGCTGGCCATTCGTCGTCCCCGAGCTGGCCCGTCGCTACGTCGCCGCCGACGGGCCGGACGCCAAGTCGACCAGGAACGCCGTGGCGATCGTCTTCGAGACGCTCCACCGGCTGCTCGGCGTGGCGATCGGCGAGCACCTGGGGTATCTGCTGACCGGCGTCTGGACGCTGCTCATCGGGGCGTCGATCGTGTCCACGTCCGTCGTGCCGATCTGGCTGGGCATCGCCGGCCTTCCGATCGGGGCCGCGCTGATCGTGGGTGCCCTCGAGTTTGTCGGTCCGAACGAGCCCAGGGGCTGGGCGTTTGCCGAGACCCTCGTGCCGATCGCCTATATCTCCTGGTCGATCTGGCTCGTTGCGATCGGTGTCGCGATCGCCCTCTGACCCGCCGGTCGAGTCTCGATCAGGGCCTCGATGGCGGGGTTCCCTGACTCGCTACGCCCACCACGCCGCGGTTGGAGGCGCCGTCAGCACGGCCGCCCGGAGCGTCGCGATCGCGCGATCGAGGCCGTCGTCGACCGAGGCGAGGATGTCTTCGTGCTCGATCGACAGGACGTGGTCGTAGCCGGCCAGCCGGAGGGCGGCCACGAACTGCTTCCAGAACAGCAGGTCGTGGCCGTCGCCCACGCTCCGGAAGATCCAGCTGCGTTGGCGCGGCTCGCTGTAGCTGCCCACGTCGAGGACGCCGTTCCGGGCCACGTTGGCGGAATCCATCGCGGTGTCCTTCGCGTGGACGTGGAAGATCGCGGGACCCAGCTCCCGGATCGCGACGAGCGGGTCGATCTGCTGCCAGAAGAGATGCGACGGGTCCAGGTTCGCTCCGATCACCTCGCCGACCGCCTCACGCAGGCGGAACAGCGACGCCGGGTTGTAGACGACGAATCCGGGATGCATCTCGAACGCGAGGCGCACGCCGTGATCCGATGCGAACGAGCCCGCCTCCCGCCAGTAGGGGATCACGACCTCGTTCCATTGCCACTCGAGCGTCTCGAGGTAGTCCGGCGGCCAGGCGCAGGTGACCCAATTGGGCCGGACGGCCGAGGGGCCGTCGCCCGGGCAGCCGGAGAACAGGTTGACCTGGCCCAGGTGGAGGCGGCCGGCGAGCTTCACCGTGTCCCGGAACACCGCGTCGTCATGAGCGGCCACGGCCGGATCCGGGTGGAGCGGATTGCCGTGGCACGACAGGGCGCTGATCTCCAGGTCGCGCGACCCAAAGGCGTCCCGGAACCGCACGAATGCCCGCTCGTCGGCCAGGAGGCGGCCCGGGTCGCAGCGTTCGTTGCCCGGATAGTTGCCGGCGCCGATCTCGACCGCTTCCAACCCGAGCTCTTTGACCCGATCGAGCATCGCGTCCAGCGGCATCGCGCCGAACACGGGGTCGAAGACGCCGATCTTCATGGCTTGCGGGCGTCCTCGCCCGGGATGCCCCGCCCGGCCAGCGCCGCGGCGAAGGCCTCGAGGTCGTCGACGGTCACGTAGAGAGCCGGGATGCGCAGGGCGCCGAACGGGACGCGGTCCTTGAAGTCCACCCGGACGCCGCCACGGTGGTTGCCACCGAACGTCACGTCGCGGTGGCGGAGGCTCGTCCGGACCCCGATGGCCGTGACCCACAGCCAGGGACCCTCGATACGCCACGACGAGAGATTGGCAACCGGCGTCCGGACGCGGTAGCGGCCGAATTGCGCATAGAGCTCCCCGTCGAGGTCGACGTACGCATTGTCATTGCGAACTCCGAAGAGGCGGAGCAATGGCCTCGATCGGCGTCCGACGCGAATGGGGAATCTCTGGGCGCCCATGCGAGGCAAGGCTACCGCGGCGGGGGGACTCTTGGCCACAAGACCGTGTCACGATCGCTGGGCGGCTGGAGATCGCCTATCCCCGGCCGGAATGGGACGCCCGGAGGCGGACGGACCGTCTAGGGTCGCCGCTCGACTGCGGCGGCCAGGCTTGCCTTGGCTTTCGCGGCGTGTGCGTCGATCGCTGACGCGAGCTCCGCGGCGGCCGCATCGGTCGTCCTGGCTGGCGTCGCCGCTCCGGGTGGCGGCTGGGCGCTCATGACGCCGCCGCGAAGACGTACCGTTGAGGCGGCTGCCGGGACGACCGCGCTCAATGCCGCGGTGGCCTGGATCTTGGCCAACTCCGCGACCTTCTCGATTTGGTCCTGGCCGGCCGTGATCGCGAACTGCACCCGCGTCTCGTTGACGGCCGCCGTTACTCCGGCCTGCAGGGCGGTCAGCACCGACCCGCCGGCCGAGCCGGCGACCAGCGAGGTCGCCACGAGGCGCACGAACTCGTAGGCACGGACCGTGACCGACGACCCATCCGCGCCCCGAGTCACGGTTGTCTCCGGCGGAAAGACGACGAGAATTGCCACCCCCACGACGGCCCCGACGATCAGGCTGGCGAAGCCGCCCAGGTCGAACAGGGCGCCCTTGCGGGCGGGCAGCTCGAATGCGCCGGTTTCGCCGTTGCGGTTGAGGAGCAGCTCGGCCGCCAATCCGCCCAGGAGCCCGGAGACGGCACCCAGGAAGAAGACGAGCACATAGTCGCTCGTCGTACCAAGGGTGATCATGGATCTCCTTCCGTCTGTCCGAGAAGCCCTTCAGACTGCCTCGAGAGAGACCTGATACGGGCCAATGCCGGTCGTGCCGAAGTGGCGGATCTGGACGAAGTACCGGGCCGGCTGCAGATTGCGCTCGATCCGGGCGTTCAGGCCGGGCCCCGAGTCATCATCGGCTGCGACGAGCGCAGCCTGCGTGTTGGGGCCGTGCAGGCTCATCACCGTGTCCGTGGTTCCGATGGTCTGCAGCACGTATCGCCGTGTCTTCCGCACCGTGAACCGGAACCAGTCGATCTCGCCGGGAGTGCTGATCTCGCCCTGGGCTGGCGACCCACGCAGCGTCAGCGGGATGATCTGTTTCTCCTGGAACGGATATCGACTGGCGATGAACGACTTGTCCAGGTCGGACAGTTCGCGGTTCCAGCCGATCGAGAAGGTCCCGACGGTCAGTCGCTCGTCGACGGGATACAACATGATCGACTTCTCGTCGAATCGCGAGAACTGGATGCCCTGCGGGCTGTACGGGATGAGAACCTGCTGGTCGACCTCGGCCTTGTCCCAGCCCTGCAACGCGTAGTAGGCGTACACGGCGGGCGGGTCCCACGGGATCCGAACCGATGGGCTCTGGTGCTCGTGGACGCAGCCCAGAGCATGGCCGAACTCGTGGAGGACGACCCGCGAATATTCCTCCTGCTCGGTGTCCGGCGTGAGCCAGCCGAAGTTCATCGTCGGCTCAGGGTCCGGAATATGGAGGGCCACCTGACCGACGTACGACCAGGACCCGTCCAGCTGGAACGTGACCCGGATCTGGGCATCCGGCCGATCGTCGAAGACGAGCCGGACGTTGGCGAACTGCTCCCAGCCATGAGCGACCGCCTCTACCCTGTGCCTGACCTCCGGTGGCCCGTCGAGGAACCGAACGTGAAGCGACGTACCGGGCTTCCACTCGGAGGCGACCTCGACCGCCAGCCGGGACCGGACCGGACCTCCGGCGCGAATCGGCGCCACCATGAGGTTGTCCGGTCGGGTCGCCAGCGCGGTTGCCTCTGCCGCCGAGGCCCTGTCTCGCGGAACCCGCTTGTCGATGCACATCCTGATCGACCTGACGTCCTGGTCGGCAGTCATTTCCGTCTCTCCTTTCGCGAACATCCTTTGCTACCTCAGCTGATAGGACTCACCGCTCAACGGAAGGTGGAACAGCCCGCCGTCCGTCTCCACCTCGAGCGATGCGAGGTGCCGACCTGGCTCGTGCCAGGCGAATCCGACCTCGATGGAACAGCTGGCGTTTACCTCGAGCTCCCGATCCTGGCAGTTCTCGCGGCCGACGACGAAGTCGGAAGAGTTCTCGCCGGAGGTCCAGACGCGTCCCACCCGAACCGGGTCTATGGCGATCACCGTGACCCTCTGAACCTCATCGGTCCTGGTCGTGGGACCGAAGTCCAGGCGAGGCGGACGGAATCGAAGCTCGCCGCGAGGCTTGATCGTCGCCGACGCCGTCGGGCTCGCCGTCTCGCTCGGGCTGGGCTCGGCGGTTGGGCTGGCCGTCTCGGTTGGCCACGGCGACGGTGACCCGGCCGGTGGCGGATTCAGGATGAAGGCTGAGCCCAGGAGCGCGAGGCCCAGCAGAGCGGCGGCGATCAGCAGCAGACGCCAGGCGATCTGCCTCCGGTTGGCCGTCCGCGGGGATGTTGGCGGCAGGACCACGGCGCCGATCGTGCGGAACGCTCGCTCGACGACCGCAGACGGAAGGTGGGTCGCCAGGGCGATCCTGCTCCGGTTCATTTCTCGAAAGCGGTCCGATCGGCCGTCCGGTCCTTCGAGGTCGGCCACGGCGGTGAGGTATGAAGCCACCCGCTGCACGGCCGGATCGGCACGCCGGAACCCGGACAGCCGTGATGGGTCCTGCGCAAGTACGGCCAGCACGCGAGCAACCGTTCCGCCGCCTTCGCCTTCGCCTTCGGCGGATTGACGCGCCGGGCTGGCAGGCTCGACCAACGGAAGGGGTCGCCACGCCGTCCAGATACCGTGCACGGAGATGTTGGCGGCTGCTCGTTCGGCGACGGTGTCCGGGCTGACGGTCCCGGGCTCCGCGGCGTCGCGGCCCACGAGAGCGAGATACGAGGCCAGGAGCATCGGCGGCCAGGTCACGCCGTCCACCGGCACCACGCGCCCGCCACGCTGCACACTCCCGTTCCCAGGCGGGACGCCCGGGCCATCGTCCGCCAGCGCGTGCAACGCGATCAGGTCGGGATGGCCTGGCACCTGCCGATCGAGGTCGGTCAGAAGCTCGTCGAGCCTGGCTCCGTCTCGTTGCTCGAGCAGCAGAGAATGGGCGAGGACGATCCCCAACATCGGGTTTTCGACGGTCGCGTCCCTCGCGACCCCGGACGTGAGCGGCGCCACGGCCAGGGCAGGGCGGTCCCGGCGCAGCCCCCATAGCCCGAGCTCGAGTGGCTCTGCGCTGCCGCCCCGGTTGGGATTCCAGGCCGTTCCCAGTCGCGACATGTGGATGGACGCGGACGCCAGTCGAGGGCCCTGCGATCCGCGCGTCAGGAACACGATCGTCTGCCAGCCGGGCGCCAGCCAGATGGACTGGTCCACGACGTCACCCGTCGGTCCGGACGATGCCGGGCCCGAGGGCCCCAGCTCGACGCGCAGCACGTAGCCGCCGGGCGGCACGATCCCGGCCCATGTGGCGACCGCCTCGCGCTCCGAGATCTTCCACTGCGCGACGAACCCAGGGCGCGGCTGCAGGTGATCGTCGAGGAGCCGCAGGCGATCGGTGTCGAGGCGGGTGACGGGCGGACCGTCATAACCCCGCGGGTCGCGGACGACGATGACCAGCCCGGCTTCGCCAGCCGTCGGCGCTGGTCCCAGGCCGGTCGCCTCAATGACCAGATCGCGCTGGTACGCGAGCGTCGTGCTCGTGCCCTCGACGGGCGCCGCGGCCGGAAACGGAACGTCGAAGCCAGTCTCTTCGCGAACCTGGCCAGGGGCGAGCCGGATGAGCCGCCGCACGGTGGCGGGTCCGGCCCGCGCGACCACCTCGTAGACGCCCGGATCCAGATCGAGCGACAGCGTGCCCGTTCCCCTCGCGATCGTCGTAAAGTCGGCGGCGAGGAGCGTCAGCTCCACCAGGCCGGTCGCCGAGCCGAGGGTCAATCGGGCGCGACCCGCGTCGGGAATTGGGCTCCGACCGTCGCCGCCGTCCGAGGCGTCAGAGCTGGACAATGGTGTCAGCTCCCACCACCTTGAAGATCCAGTCGCCGCTGCTTCCGGCCGGCGTCGTAGTCATGTCGCCCCGGCCGACGGGCTTGACCCAGTAGAGACCGTCAGGGACCGCGATCTCCCAGGGACCGTCGCTCGCGCTCCAGGAGCTCGGCTGAGCTGTCGGATCCGGCTCGAGGCCGACCGTACCCGTGAAGCCCGCCGGGAACCGGATCGTGACCCGTCGCCGGGTGGGCTCCGACGGCGCGACGGAGAACACAATCGGCTGGCTGGGAGTCCGGAACTCGGCCTCCTGCGGGAATGGCGCCACGTCGCGGGTGAGCTTCTCGACCTCGGACTGGACGTATTCGGCCAGTGCAGTCGAAGTGATCGAGCCGGTGCGCCGCCCGAGCGTCCCGCCGCGCAGTCCGTCGAGGAGGACCCGGGTGAAGTAGCCTCGAGCCCTGTCGCGTTCGGCGGCATCGGCCGGCTGCCAGGGGTCCGTCGGCTCAAAAGCCACCCCGCCCAGCCCGGCCGCATAGCCCGTGAATCCGACGGTCTGCGGCGGAACGTGGTCCTGACGCTCGCTGAACGGCGGGCGGTTGGCAAGCGGAATTCCGATCCCGATCTCGCGACAGCAATCGGCGAAGATCACGACTTCGTGGAACAGGCCGCTCCGCCGATACCACTCCCGGTACTCGGACAGCTCGATGTTGTTGCCGAGCATCTCGATCTCGGCGTCGGCCATCAGGACGGCGCATTCGCCGTCCGGCGGACCGATGCCATGGCCGGCCCCGTAGATGTACAGGCGCGTCCGCGGCCAATCCTCGGGGCGTTCCCGGAGATGAGCCCGCAGCCGGTTGTTGAACTCGTTGAGCGCCTTGTTGATCTCGCGCTGCTGCGGGCGGGCGTCGCCCGGCGGCCACGTCTCCTCGGGCGACGCGGTGACGAGCCGCATGTTGTCCGGTGGCAGGCCACCCCCGCCTTCGGCCAGCAGCCAGTCGCGAAACGCCTCTGCGTCACCCCGTGCCGAGCCAAGGTCCCGCCGAGGGAAACCCGGGTAGCGGTCGATGCCGACGCAGACCGCGAAATGCAGCTCGTTCATCCGTCCCCACCTCGCAGGTTCGCGGTGGGCGTGAGCGCGAGTGCCCACAGCGTGACGGGCAGGCAGGCTCGACGACCAGCGGACCTTGCTGGAGGGAAGGCTACCCGAGTGCCGTCGTCGCCACGTCTCGGGTCTGTTCGGCGGGGTCGATTGACCGCTAACCTTGTCGGGCGTCGACGATCATTCGAGGCCCTCTACGCGCGAGAGCGCCTGCGAGCCACAGGTAGCCGGGAGGCGAGGGATGGCAAACGATCTGACCGTGGGCCTCATCAATCGACCGGGCACGCTGGCCCAGGCGAGCGACGCATTGGGCCGGGCCGGCGTCAACATCGAGGGCGCCTGCGGCTTCGTCTGCGGCGACCAGGCCATCTACCACGTGCTCGTCGAGGACCTCGAGCGGGCTCGGCGAGCCCTCATCGACTCGGGCTTCGAGATCCAGGATGAGCGCCAGGTGGCCCTGACCCCCGTCGAGAACCGACCCGGAGCGGCAGCGGCGCTCCTTCGACAGATTGCGGACGCGGGCCTGAACGTCGACCTCATCTACACGACCGGTGACGGCCGGCTGGTCCTGAGCGGCGACGACGTGCCGGGCCTTCGTCGCG
This sequence comes from Candidatus Limnocylindria bacterium, assembly GCA_035637675.1. Lineage (GTDB taxonomy): Bacteria > Chloroflexota > Limnocylindria > Limnocylindrales > CSP1-4 > C-114. The sequence goes on from DASPWU010000066.1 coordinate 20,218, forward strand.
CGCTCGCCTGACGGTCAGGTTTCGGTCGAGCCGTCCGGGCGACCGCTACTTCGCCTTGGCGTCCCCGCCCTTCGGCTTGTTCTGCTTGGGCTTCTTGGGAGTCTTGGCCTTCTTGTCCAATCCATCGTCCTCCGAGGTATCCGCAGGTGGGGTCGATAGTCGCACGTCGGCGGCCGGGAGGCCAGCCCCGTTCATCGCACGGAGCGAAGCGGGCAGTCGTCAGTCAGAGATAGCATGGGCCCGCCAGCTCGGGAGCGTGGATGACTGACTCCGGTCCTCGGTTCTGCCCTCGCTGCGGGACTGCTCGCGTCGCGGGGATGCCCTTCTGCCCGAAGTGCGGTCTCAACGTGGCCGACATCGAGGACGGGCCGGCACGTGCGGGTGTGCTCGATGGGGCGCGAGTCGACCAGGCAGATGCCCCCACCGCCACCTCGGACGCCGATTCCGACGTGGTCTCCAGCAGCCCGTCTGACGCCACTCCGCCCGGACCGGGCGCGCGGCCAGCGGTATCGCCGTCCCCGAGCCCTCTTCGACCGCTGGAGGGTCGAGCGTTCTCCATCCCGCCCATCGTCGTCGCCGCGCTCTTCGTGATGGTCGGGCTGATCGCGTTCGGCCTGCTCACGCGACCGCAACCCGGCGCGCTGCCCGGGCCAGGCGGCTCGCCGGCGCCGGGCGCGAGTGTCGTCGCGCCGCCGCCGCCGATCGTGGGCCTGTCCATCCTGAGCCCCTCGGACGGTCAGGTCGTCGCCGGGCCGGAGGTCACGGTGATCGGCACCGCGCCGCCCGGGCTCTCGATCACTCAGGACATCAGCTTCGGTCTCGATCAACACGCCACGACCGATGGCACGGGCCACTGGGCGATCAAGGTCGGGCTCAATGAGGGTGACAACAAGCTCACGTTCCGCATCGGCGACGATCGGTCGACCGAGAAGACGATCCGGGTCACCTATACCCCGGCCAGGACGCCCTGACGCAGCGGACGTCCGCCGGCCGCCAGACGCGGCGTCGGGCTCAGGCGGGTGGCTCGGGTCCGACGGCCACGGGATTCGCGTGCTCCACCGCGACTCCATCCGGCAGAGGCTCCGGGCCCTCTGAGATCGGATCGGAGCTGGCCTTCTCGCGGCGGGCCAGGAACGTGAACGGGACGGCGAGGGCCTGGATGACCGCGGAGACCACGTACGTCGTCGGGTAGCCGTAGACATCGGCCGTCCGGCCGAGCGCGGGCTGGGCGACCACGCCACCGGCCGACCCCATCAGGGAATCGAACGAGAGGACTGTCGCTCGCTGCTCGGACGGGATCAGGCCGTTGATATACGCCTGACGCAGGGGGGACTCCATCGCGAATACCAGGCTCCAGCCCGCCAGCAGCACGAGGGCGACGATGAAGCTGTTCGTGAGCCCGATGAGGCCGAGCAAGATGACGTTGAGGACGCCGCCCAGGAGCAGGGCGTCCGTTCGTCGCGTGAAAAATCGTCGCACCCGGCCGACCGCGAGCCCGCCGACGATCTGGGCGCCGGCGACCAGGGCGGCGGCGAGACCGGCAACGCCATAGGCGGTCTGGTCGCCGTAGAGCTCCAACAGGTAGGGCTGCGCGGCGTAGAAGACGTAGATGCCCGTGCCGGCGGTGAACGGGGCGGCCAGCATCAGCCACCGGACGGGTGGGTTGCGAAAGCCGCCGTCCACCGCTCCGCGGACAACGTTGCGTACGGCCTTGGCCGGGCCGACGCCGCGTTCCGGAGTGAACCCCAGGTCGTGCATGAAGCGAAGGGCGACGACGAGCGTCACGCCGAGCATCGCCGCCCTGAACAGGTATGGGACGCCGAGGTTGGTCGCCTGGGCGATCAGGCCGCCCGACACCGACCCGACCAGCATTGCCACGCCGCTGATCGTCTGCGCACGCCCGAAGACCCGCTCGAGGTTGCCCGTGAAGCCGGTTGCCCTGAGAGCATCGACCAGCCATGCCTCCGTCGCTCCCGAGAAGAAGGTGAACCCCAGGCCCAGGAGGATCGACGCGATCGCCCAGCCCAACAATGGCGCGTGGACCTGCCACATCACGAGGTAGAGGAGCGTGGACAGGAGCAGCGTTCCCGCGCCCAGGACATAGGAGAACCGGCGCCCGCGCGCGTCTGCGACCACGCCCGTGGGAACCTCGAAGAGCACCTGCCCGACGGTGAAGAAGGCATTGGCGGCGAAGGCCTCGGCATTGCTCAGGCCGGCATCGAGGAGGAAGAGGGTGTTGATTCCCCAGATGAAAGACGCGGCCAGCGTCGTCAGAAGGGTCAGGACCAGATAGGTTCGCTGGACGATTCGGGCGGGATCTGTCATGTCGCCGAGAATCTAAGCTGTCCGAGTCGTGCGCGTCCCTCCTGTCCTCCCCGTCGTCCGGGTCTCGGTCCTGCGGCCGTCGATCGTCTACATCGTGCTGTTCGGTAGCGTCGGCGCGTACTTCCCCTACATCGCCATCTACTTCCAGTCGATCGGGCTCGGCCTGGAGCTGGTGGGCCTGCTCCTGGGGCTCGGCGCGGCCGTCGCGCTCGTGGCCGCCCCGGTGTGGGGTGCCGTGGCCGACTACCTCCGGGACGTCCGTGCGCCGCTCGTCGTCGCGGGGATCTGGGCGGCGCTGGCGGCTCTGCTGCTGGCCGGTGCGAGGGAGCCCTGGGCCGTCGCCGTCGGCGTCGTCCTGCTGGCGGCCGGCTTCTCCGGGATGGGACCGATGCTCGACGCACGCACGATCGAGCTCCTGGGCGACGATCGCGATCGGTACGCCTGGGCACGATCGACCGGTTCGGCCTCGTTCATCGTGATCTCGCTGGCGGTAGGGGCGCTGCTGAACCGCACGGGGCCGTCCGGCATGTTCCTGGCGCTGGCGCCCCTTCTCGCGCTGAGCAGCCTGACGGCCTGGCTCTTCCTGGATGGCCGGCGCTCTGCCGGTCGGCGGGTGGTGGGGCCAGGTCCGATCTCCGGACTGGTGGCCGTGGTCCGCGACCCCACGCTCGGGCTCTTCCTTCTCGGCTCGATCCTGGTCTGGACGACCGTCGCGGCGATGACCTCGTTTGTGTCGATCCACCTGATCCAGCTGGGCGGCGACGCGCAGCTGGTGGGCCTCTTCTGGGCGCTGGGCGCGGCGGTGGAGGTTCCGCTCATGCTCATGTTCCCGGTCTTCTCGCGGCGGATCGGACCGGCGTGGCTGCTCGTCGTCGGCAGCCTCGCATTCGCGGCGCGGACCGCGGCCATCGCCCTGGCGCCCAGCCCGATCCTCATCGTCGCGGCGGCGCCCATCGGCGGCATCGGCTTCGCCTTCTTCTACGTCGGCACCGTCAGCTACGTTGCGGAGGCCGTGCCCCCGAGCATCCGGGCGACCGCTCAGGGCCTGTTCTCGGGGACGGCCTTCAACGTCGGCGCGATCCTCGGCGCGGTCCTGGCCGGGCAGATCGGGGCGGCCCTGACCCTGCGCGGGCTGTTCGGGGTTGCCGCGGTGGGAACCATCATGGCTGCGCTCGTGGTATGGCGGGCCGTGGTGTCGCATCGTCGGACGGCGCCCGACGAGGCTGGGCGGTCGGTAGGGGAGGATGATCCCATCGGGCAACGGCAATGAGCGGAACCTTCGCACGCGGCGCTCCGTAGTGTGAGAGTCATGGCGATCCATCTCAGGCGACAACGCCATTCGCTCGCCCTGGTCCTGCTTGGGCTCGTCCTGCTCTCGGCCTGCTCCGGCGGTGCGCCGGGCGCCACCTCCCCGTCGGCCGTGGCGGCCGGCCGGCTCATCAACGTGCCCGCCGATGTCCCGACCCTGGAGGCGGCGATCACCGCCGCTTTGCCCGGCGACGTCATCCTCCTCGCCGCGGGCACCTATCGCGGCGGCGTGACGGTCCCCAGGGAGAAGCACGATCTCACCATCCGGGGCGCCGACCGCAACCTGGTCATCCTCGACGGCAAGGACGCCCTCTTCTCGGGGATCGAGGTCAAGGCGGACCGCGTCACCCTCGAGAACATGACTGCCCGCCACTACACCGGCAACGGCTTCGAGTGGGAAGGGGTCGACGGCTTCAGTGGCCGCTACCTGACGGTCTGGAACGTGGGCCTGTACGGCATCTACGCGATCCAGAGCCGGCACGGGACGTTCGAGCATGCCCTCGTGTCCGGCGCGGCCGACGCAGCGTTCTACGTCGGCGAGTGCCAGCCATGCGACACGCTGGTGAGCCATGTCACGGCGCGCTACTCGGCAATCGGCTATTCGGGCACGAACGCCGGCGGCAACCTGGAGGTGCGGGACTCGCTGTGGGACCGGAATGGCACGGGGATCCTGCCGAACTCCTTCGAGGGCCAGGAGGCGCCGCCACCCGAGCGCGACACCCGGATCACCGGCAACACGGTCCGTGGCAGCGGCTCGGTCCCGGTGCCGGCCAACTCGCCGCTTGCCGGATTTGTCGGCCTGGGCATCGGCATCGCCGGAGGCATGGACAACGTCGTCGAGGGGAACACCGTCACGGACAGCGCCAGGTTCGGCATCGCCCTGTTCCCCACGCTCCAGGAAAGCCGCAACGTCTTCGCTCCGAGCGGCAACCAGATCCGCGGCAACACCGTGTCCGGAAGCGGCATGGCCGATCTCGCGCTCTCGACCGGCTCCGGCGCGGGCAACTGCTTCGTCGGGAACCACGTCGGCTCGAGCCTGCCGGCCGATATCGAGGCGACCATGCCCTGCGGCGCGGTCGGTCCGGAGCGCCCGGCGGGCGATCCGAGCGTCGGCCGTGAGCTCGCGATCCCGACGCCGGAGGCGCTCGAGCGATTGGGAAAACGCCCCGGGTACGCGACGATGCCAGCCCCGGAGCCGGCCAGCAGCATGCCCGATCCGCTTCCGAGCGACCTGCGGCCATTCGGCGATCCCTCGTCTCACAACAATGCGCCGCCGGTCGGCGCGGAACCGGCAGGCATCGCGCCGACGACCGCCGCGCTCGTCGCGGTGATCATCGCGCTCGTCCTGGTCGGCTCGAGCGTCGCGCGCCGGGCGACGCGCCGGCGCGGACAACGGCCACCACCTGGCGTATAGCGATCCGGGCTGCGGCCGGCCCTCGGGAACGTGAACACGGCGTCGGCCCATGGTCATCGATGGGCACCGTTCGTCACCTCATCGTGGGCGCGTTGACATCGAGCGTAGCCTCGAAGCGACCATCTCGACCGCACGGAGGCCTCGTGGGCAGCGAGCCCCATTCGTCGCCGGAGCCCGCCCTGAACCCGGAATTCGGCGAGTCGCCGGATTCCGACCCCTCGCCGGAACCCGGCCTTTCGCCGGAGCTCATGGCTTCGCCCGAGCCGGGCCACGAGGACGTCTGGAAGGCCATCCTCCTCGGCACGGATCCGAGCTACGCGCGCCTGCGATCGCGGCTCAAGCACGTGCCCAGCGAGCCGCGCTGCAAGATGTGCGCCGCGCCGTTCCGCGGGCCCGGGCGGGTCCTCATGCGCTTGTTCGGGCGCACCCCCTGGGCGAAGAACCCCAAGTACTGCGGCGCCTGCTTCCGCTCGATGAACGAGAACCACGGAGGCGCCGAGATCGACGCGAGCTTCCTGTTCGCCGACGTCCGCGGGTCCACGACTCTCGCCGAGCAGGTCAGCCCGACCGAGTTCCGCCGCCAGCTCGACCGCTTCTACGCGACCGCGTCGCGGGTGCTCGTCGACCATGACGGCATCGTCGACAAGTTCGTCGGCGACGAGGTCGTGGGAATGTTCATCCCGGCGCTCACCCACGATGCCCACGCCGCGCGGGCGATCGACGCCGCCCTGTCCCTGCTCGCGGCGACCGGCCACGGCTCTGCCGACGGCCCGTGGCTCCCGATCGGCATCGGCGTCCACACTGGCATCGCCTTCGTCGGCACGGTCGGTCCCGCCCCCGTGACCGAGATGACCGCCCTGGGTGATGTCGTCAACACGGCCGCCCGGCTGGCGTCGGCGGCAGGCGCCGGCGAGCTGCTGATGACCGCGGTGGCCGCGTCTGCGGCCGGCTTCGACACCGTCGGACGGGAGCGGCGGCTTCTCGCTCTCAAGGGCAAGCGGGATGCCACGGAGGTGGTCGTCGCAACAGCAGTCGCGCGGTGACCCGCCAGGCGCCCGACTAGCGGAACAGGTCGTTTTCGGCGGGCAGCACCAGGTCGCGAATCGAGCCGTCGCCGAGTGGCGGATCGGCGCCTCGGACGATGGCGGCGGGGCGGCCCGCCGTCTTGCCGAAGGCGAGCTCGGCGGCGGAGGCGATCTCGTCGGCCACCGCCCGGACCGTGGAGCGCATGACGCGGCCGTCGTGGTCGGGGGTGCCGCGAAGGTCCTCGAGCGGCCGGAGGCCGGATACGCCGATCGCGACGTCGACGATGCCCCAGCGCCATGGCCGGCCGAACGAGTCGGAGACGACGACCGGGATGTCCCGGTCGAGCCGGTCGCGGACGGCGGCGCGGATCCGGCCGGCCGACGCGTCGGGATCGACCGGGAGCAGCGTCACGATCTCGCCCGAGCGCGGCCCGACGTTCGATGCGTCGACGCCGCCGTTCGCGCACACGAAGCCGTGGGGCGTCTCCGTGATGATGACGCCGTTCGTCATGCGCACGACGCGGCGGGCCTCGCGCAGGACGACCTCGACCTGGCGCGGGTCGCGGTCATAGCGCCGCGCGAACTCGACCGCCTCCGTGCGCGGCTCGACCGTCCGCAGGTCGACGACGGCGCCCTCCGCCTTGGAGACGATCTTCTGGGTGACGACGAGGACGTCGTCACGCCGCAGCGGGAGCGCGGTGGCCGAGCGCTCGAGTGCGTCGCACAGGAGGGCCGGCAGGTCGTCGCCGGGCTGGATCTCGGGGATGCCCTCGAGGGCGATGATCTCGACGCGTGCCTCAGTGGGCATCGACCGCCTCCGGCACGATCTCGTCGACGAGCAGGAGATCGGCCGGCGTGTCGAGGTCGAGCGAGAGTGGCCCATCCTGGAGCTCGACCAGGCGGGCGCCGGCTTCCCGGGCGCAGTCGGCGTGCGCCGCCCGGCTGTCGCCGCCAAACCCGAACTCGATGGCATCCGGCGGGGCCACGAGCAGCGCGTTCGTGCCGCGACCGTGGCGATCCGGGGCGAGGACGACGAGGGGCCGGCGCCCGTCGTCCAGCGGGGCGAGCACCTGGCCGAGCGCATCGGAAGAGACGAGCGGCAGGTCGATCGGCAGGACCAGCACGGCGGTCGCACCTCCGGCGATCGCCTCGTCGCGCGCCTCGCGAAGCCCGCGGTTGAGACCCTGGCTGCGCTGGCGGATCGGCCGGGCACCGGCGGCGAGCGCGAGCTGGCGCACCTCGTCGTCGGGTGTCACGACGATCGTCTCGTCGATGCCGGCGGTCCGTCTCGTGGCGTCCAGGGTGCGGTCCAGCAGGCGCGTGACGAGGTCGCGCCGCTCTTCCGCGTCGAGCGTCTCGCCCAGGCGGGACTTGGCACCTTCGAGGGCTCCGACGGGCACGATCGCCACGACGCGGCGGGGGCCCGCAGGCCGAGCCTGCAGATCGGCATTCATGGGATGCATCGTACGCGAGGCCCGGCCGGTGCCACGGGTGCGCCTGGTTCGCGGGTGGTCGACACATCGGTGGCGGCGGCACTGGCTCCGCCGGTGATGCCGGTGCCCGGCGCCTGACGCCTGGCGCCAGGAGCGACGGGCGGTTTGACAGGAGCGAGCGTGGGCGCATGCTTTCGGCATGCGGATCAACCCGAAGCAGGTGCACGTGTCCGTCGTGCTCGATCCCATCGAGGGTCGGCCCGACGGGGCCTGGGTCATCCAATACCGCGGCGAGGCCTTCCTGATCGACAAGGGCGGCGGCAACCCTGAGCCGTTCGTTCCGAACGGGCAGCAGCTCCAGCTGATCGAGAGCCGGGCCAGGGCCAGGCCGCCACTCACCGGCTTCGACGCGATGACGGGGGACGAAATCGCCGGGGAGCTCCGGATCAATCCGGCGCTGCTCAGCTACGTCCAACGGAGCGATCCCTCGTTTCCCGCCCCGATCGCCACCTTCCGCGACGGCTCCATCTGGAGCGCCGAAGCCGTCGAGCGCTGGTTGCCGACGAGGGAATCACAGCCGGTCCGCGACCGGAACCAGCAGCGATCCTGACGCCGGTCGCCCCAGCCGGGGGCTGGAGGACCTTCGCGAGGCCGAGATCGCTCGCGACGGCCGTCGTGCCTTGGCTCGTTGTGGGAACCAACCGGCCATCCCTTCCGTCAAGCCGTTCAAGCCCCTCCGGCTGCCGAAATCGGCAACCGTGAGGGCTTCTTCGTGAGGCGCCGGCAAGACATGCCCTGGGGCGCCGGCGAGTGGCTTCCCCGCGGGAGCTCATAGCAGTCAACGCTGGGGAAACCGACGCCGTCGCAGGGGTGCCACCGCCCGGGACTTTCCAGGCCTTGCCCTGCGGGCCGACACTGCCGGCAGCGACGGGCGCCTGCCACGCATGGCTGGACGCAAACGGGCAGCGGGAGGTCGGGATGATCAAGATCTGGAGCGAGCTGCCGGCGGCTCGGCTGAATGAGCAGCTCGCCGACATCGCCACGTTCGTGTGGGTCGCCTTCTGGGGCAGCCTGGTACTCCAGCTCTATCGCTTCCTTGCGAGCTTCGCGGGCGCCGGTCGCCTGATTCACGAAGGAGGTCAGAACCTCACCCAGGGCGGCCGCGACCTGGGCGAATCGCTCCGGGGACTGCCGCTCGTCGGCGAGCAGGTGGCGGCCATGACCCGCGAGACACTGGGCGGCGCGGGGCGGCCGTTGGCCGATTTCGGGAGCGAGATGGAGGCGTTCATCCTCGTGATCGCCACTCTCCTGGCCCTCCTGTTCGCGCTCGTCATGCTGGTGCCCTGGCTCTCGCGCTATGTCCCGTGGCGCGTTGAGCGCCTCGGTCAGATCAGAACAGCTCATCGCGCGATCCGGCGCGCCAGCGTCTCGGATGCCCGGGTGGAGAAGGTCCTCGCGATGCGGGCCGTCTCACGGCTGGACTACGCGACCCTGCTCCGCTACACGCCCGATCCGATGGGTGACTTTGCGACCGGGCGCCACGACCGACTGGCCCGGGCCGAGCTCGCGAGCGTGGGGCTGAATCCCCGCTGACCACGTGGCGCCGATGACCCGGCGCCGGACGGCGCCATCCGCCGTCCCTCAGCGACGACGACGCCTCGTTGGCTCGAAGGCAGGTGCGGCCGGCCGGGGCGCCTGCGCATGGACGACCTCGAACCCACTCGTATTCGACAGGACCTCCACCTCGTCGCCGTGGAAGCGCAGCGACAGGGCACCGGAGCCCGCCCGCAGGTTGCCGATCGTCAGCTCCGGCAGCCAGTCGGGCAGGGCCGGGTTGACATAGAGCGTCGAGCTCGACGCGTCCGACGAGGCATGGATCCCGCACAGGATGGCGACGAGCCGGAAGATCGCGCTCGCCGCCCAGGCCTGCGGGACGTTCGCTCCGAGGTACTGAACCGGGAAGCTGCCCGGTACGCGGGGCAGCCCCGCGAAGAGCTCTGGCAGCCGGTTGGCGACGAAGCGCTCCGCCGTGTCGAACATCCCTCGGGCGACCTGGGACGCCTCGGCGGCGAAGCCGTAGCGCCGGAACCCTCCGGCGATCATCGCGTTGTCATGAGGCCAGACCGTGCCCGTGTGATAGCTGAACGGGTTGTAGGCGACATGGTCGGACGACAGCGTCCGGATGCCCCAGCCCGACCACATGTCGTCGGCCATGAGCCGGCGGACGACCCGCTCGGCGCGCTCCGGCGGAACGATGCCGTTCGAGAGGCAGTGGCCGGCGTTGGACGCCACCGTCTCGATGGGTCGCTTCTGGCCGTTCAGGCCCAGGTAGTACGTCCCCTCGCTCTCCCACCAGAAGACGTCGTTGAAGCGCTGGTAAAGCCGGTTCGCCTCGCCTCGCAGCCGCTCAGCGTCCTCCGGCCGTTCGAGCAGGTCGTAGATGTCGGCGAGCCGCAGCTTCGCGTCATACACGTAGCCC
>DASPWU010000067.1:0-11230 GCA_035637675.1 Candidatus Limnocylindria bacterium
CCCTCGCTCTCCCACCAGAAGACGTCGTTGAAGCGCTGGTAAAGCCGGTTCGCCTCGCCTCGCAGCCGCTCAGCGTCCTCCGGCCGTTCGAGCAGGTCGTAGATGTCGGCGAGCCGCAGCTTCGCGTCATACACGTAGCCCTGCAGCTCGCATAGCGCAATCGGCAGCTTGGCGATCGAGCCATCGCGCTCGGGGACGGCGTCCCAGGCATCTTTCCAGCCCTGGTTGTAGTAGCCGTGCTTCGAACGCGTCTTGTATTCCTGGAAGCCGTCGCCGTCGCGATCGCCGTACCGGTCGACCCAGGTCATGGCCGCCTCGGCGTTGGGCAGGAAGCGACGCAGGACGGACTCATCGCCGAGCCATTGGTAGAGGTACGACAGGACGATGATGTAGAGGCTCGTCGCGTCGTGCGTCCCGTAGTACGGCGTGAACGGCAGGATGCCGAGCTGGGCAAGCTCGCCGTGCCGGATCTCGTGAGGGATCTTGCCCGGCTCCATGTCCCGTTCCGGATCGTCCTCCGTGGCCTGGAGGGAGGCCAGGCGGCGTAGCGCGCCCGCTGCCAACTCCGGGTAGCCGGTGATGCCCTGCATCGACACGATCAGCGCGTCGCGACCGAACAGCGTCACGAACCACGGAACGCCGCCGGCCGGAATGAAGACGCCCCGCTCGAACGTCGGATCCTCCAGGCGCAGCGCCTCCATGTCCCTGACCGCCTGCGCCCAGGCGTGCCGAACCGTCTCGTTCGGGGTCTCGATGCTGACCTTCGGCAGCCGTGGAACGCCCAAGGAGCCCGGCTCATCGGCGACCGCGCTGCAGGCGAGCGTCGTCGGTCGGCGGCGGCTGCTCGTGATCGGCAGCCACTTGATGCAGGTGTGCCAGGCGCCCTTCGGCGGGATGGCCGCCACGAAGACGAGACGTCCGTTCGCGAACTGCGGCGGCGAGTCCGCCCGCTCCACGGCCACCGCGAGCTCGCGATAGAACTCCCCGTTCGTGTAGGCCGAACGAAGCTCCCGGCGCGACCGGAACCAGCGGCTGTTCAGCTCCCCCCGCCGCACGATGGCATGCCGCTTGACGTCGAAGATGTCGGCGAAGTCCGACTCGATCGCGATCTCGATCGTCAGGCGCACCGTTCGGCGCGCGTAATTGACGATGTCGTAGTCCTCGTGGACGCCGCCGCCGAGGGTCCGGTCGAGGCGGATCGCGATCGAATGGGGATCGATCGAGCCGATCTCGTCGATGAATACACCGTTGGTGAACTCGAATCGGGCCGAGAAGAACTGGATCGGCGACGAGTTGAGGAGAACCGGCCGGGCGCCGTTGATCCACATGTCGTAGCCGGAGACGAACCGGGTATCCCGGGCGAAGAAGCCCTCGTCGGCGGTGGCCTCGATCCGGCCGTCGGGCTGGCACACGACCACCCGGTCGTCGCGGTTGATCGTGACCGTGGCCGGCCCGACCTGGATGGGGAGCGTCATTGCAGCTCCCGGGCAAAGGCCAGGACGTCGCGCGCGAGGCGGACGCGGGCCGCATCGTCGGACATGATCGTGTCCGTGACGAGCGTGCGCAGTCCCAGCTCATCGATCGCCGGGGCAAGCGCGGCGTCCACGGTATCGAGCACGAAGCCGGTCGCCAGGCCGGCGTAGATTCGGGCGACGCCGAGGGCGGACGACTCGTGGCCAAGGCTGGCCAGCATGCGGTCCGCCGGCCCCTTCAGCGCCTTCCCGCCGACGATCGGGGACACCGCGACGATGGGAGTGCCGCCGCGGCGGGCCGCCGCGAGCAGCTCGGGCATCCCCCGAACCGCCAGGATCGGGCCGATCGACACGATGGGATTGCTCGGGGCGATCGCGATCGCGTCGGCGAATCCCAACTCGCCCCGAACGCGGCCCGGCGCCTCGGCGTTCTCGATGCCCCGGAATCGAACCTCATGAACCGCCGGCTCCTGGCGGCGATGGACGAAGTACTCCTGGAACTCGAGCCAGCCGTCGTCCGTGCGGACCTCTGTCCGGACCGAATCGTCGGTCATCGGCTGGATCGTCGCCGCGACCCCGAGTGCACGTGAGAGCTCGATCGAGATCTCGCTGAGCGCCTTGCCTGCCTTCAGGCGGGCGGTTCGGACGACGTGGGTCGCGAGGTCGCGATCGCCCAGCCGGAACCAGGTCGGCTCGCCGTAGCGCCCCAGTTTCTCCGAGGCGGCGAACGTGTCGCCGGCCAGGCCCCAGCCTTGCCGGCGGTCGTCCAGCCCCGCCAGCGTGTACATGACGGTGTCCAGGTCCGGACAGACCAGCAGGCCGTGGAGGTCCAGGTCGTCCGCGGTGTTGACTACGACGGTCAGGTCCGAACCGAGCTCCGCCTGGAGCCCGAACGCGAGTCGGGCGCCGCCGACCCCGCCGGCCAGGGCGACGACGCGCACGTCTCAGCGCGACGCGGCGGGATGCGCGACGGCGTCGTCGGGGGCGTCGGCGGTCCTGGCTATCGCCTCGCGAACCTCGCCGATCCGTTCGATCGTCTCCCGGTCGTAGGGCGCCGGCAGCCGGACCATGACGTGGCCGAAGCCCATGGCGAGGAACGGTCGGAGGGCACCGGCGACCGCGGCCGGCGGGCCGAGCAGGATCGGGACGGACGTCATCTCGGTGAGTCCGTTGTGCTCGAGGAGGGCCTGGAATGCCCTCCCGGCGGCCGCCTCGTCGTCGCGAATGACGATCGGAAAGCTGATCGTCCGCTCGATGGTCTCGATGTCCCGCCCAACGGCCTGGCAGTGTTCGCCAAGGATGGCCACCTTGCCGGCGACCTCGTCCTGGAAGCCCGACATGTTCCAGGCATCGGCCCGCAGCGCGACCGTCCTCAGCGTCTTCTTCGGACCCGAGCCGCCGACGAGGATCGGCAGGTGCTCCTGCACCGGCCGCGGCGCGCAAAGCGCGTCATGCATCGTGTAGAAGCGGCCCTCGTGCGTCACCCGCTCGCCGTCGAGCAGTCGCCGGAGCAGCATGACCGATTCGTCCAGGCGATCCAGCCGTTCGCCGACACTCGTCCCGAAGTCGATCGTGAAGGCGTCATGCTCGCGCTCGAACCAGGCACCGCCGATGCCCAGGACCGCCCGCCCGTCGGTGATGTGGTCGAGCGTCGTGGCCAGCTTGGCGGTCAGCCCCGGGTTGCGAAAGGTGTTGGCGCCGACCATCAGGCCGACGTTGACCCGCTTCGTCAGGGCCCCGACCGCGGCCAGAGCGGCCCAGCCCTCGAAGATCGGCTGCTCCCACGCCCCCTGGATGGCGAGCAGGTGATCCCACGTCCAGACGCCGTCCCAGCCGGCCTGCTCGGCCGCCAGCGCCGTGTCGCGGAATCCCGCCCAGTCGCTGGACTGGGACCAGAGCTGCGCCCCGAATTTCACGTCGCGTCGTTCGTTCGTGTGTGTCTCCATCGCATCATTCTGGCGGATCGGCCACGGCCTCGCGCGCCCCGTCACTTCGCGCCACATGCTCGGCCGGAGACGGCAGGCGGCTGTGCCGAATAGCAGCTTGGGTGCTGCTATGTCGAGGCTTCGGGCAGCTTGTGCCCTTGCCGACCCGTCCGTCAGCCGGATCCGGCTAACGACGACGAGGCTTGGGGCCTTGACGTGGACACGGCCCGACGTATCAGCACTGGGGCTGCTATCTGGCGCCGCCGATGCCCGCGAAAGGGCTACGCGTGCAGCTTGGGCAGGACGTCCCGGCCGAAGACCTCGATCCAGCGGACCTGATCTCGGCCCACGTTGTGGAGGTAGACCTGGTCGAAGCCGATGTCCAGGAACTTCTGGATGTGGGCCCGGTGCTGCTCGGGGTCCGAGCTGATGAGCATGCGGCCCTCGAAGTCCTCTGGTCGCACCAGCTTGGCCATCTGCTCGAAGTCGAGCGGGCTGCGGATGTCCTGCTTGGGAAACTTCATCCCGCCGTTTGGCCACTCGACCATCGCGTTCTGGAGCGCCTCTTCATCCGTCTCCGCCCAGGAGAGGTGGAGCTGAAGGATGAACCGGAACGTGGTGGGGTCCTTGTCGGCCTCGCGGCGGCCCTCGCGGCACTTCTCGAAGATCATCTCGACCTTCGACTCGGGTGCGCCGACCGTGATCAGGCCGTCGGCGTACATGCCCGTCTTCTTGGCCGTGATGGGGCCGGCCGTCGCGATGAAGACCGGCGGCGGCTCGGCGGGCATCGTCCACAGCCGCGTGGTCTCGAGCTTGAAGAACTTGCCCTCGTGCTTGACGTCCTTGCCGGTGAACAGCTTGCGGATGATCTCGAGCGCCTCGAACATCCGGGCGATGCGCTCCGGCGTCTCGGGCCAATAGCCGGCGATGACGTGCTCGTTGAGCGCCTCGCCCGAGCCGAGGCCCAGCCAGTGGCGGCCGGGATACATCGCGGCGAGCGTGGCCGAGGCCTGGGCGACGATCGCCGGATGCATCCGGAACGATGGGCAGGTGACGCCCGGCCCGACGTCGCCGGTCGTGCTGGCGGCGATCGCGGTCATGACGTTCCAGACGAAGGCGGCCTGGCCCTGCTGGGGAACCCACGGCTGGAAGTGATCGGCGGCCATGACCCCGCTGAAGCCGTGGTCCTCCGCGAGGGAGCTGTAGTCCACGAGGTCGCGCGGCCCGAACTGCTCGAGCATCGCGGCGTAGCCGATCTTCGCCTGGGCCATCGTCAGCCTCCGTACTCGAAGACGCGCTCGACCCGCACCAGGAAGCTCACGCGCAGCTGGCCTCGATACTGGTCCGGGCTCTTTCCGTAGCGGCGGGCGAGCGCCACGATGTCGGCGATCGCCGCCTCGCCCTCGCGAAGGAGCGTGGCGCGGCCCTTGAGCCCGACCCAATGGTTCGGTACGTCCCAATCCTGGATCGCCAGCGAGATGCGCGGGTCTCGGAGCAGGTTGTGCGGCCAGCGTCGCTCCGCTCGACTGTTGATGAGGAGCCCGCCATCCTCCAGCCCATACCAGACGATCGCCTGATGGGGCGGCCCGTCGTCGTCGAGCGTCGAGATGGCCGCGTACCGCGGCACGGCGAGGAAGTCGCGGATCCGCTCCGGCAGGGCCTCGATCGGGGCCTGCATGGGCGCTTCGTCGGGCATGGCTCGATGGTACGCGAGGTCCGTGACGTCCGGTGGTCGGATGCCACCGCCGCCGAACCCCGGCAGGGCCCAGGCAGGCCCAGGTCAGCCGCTTGGCGTGGGACTCGTGGCTGGCCGGCTCGTGCTGCGCGCGTGGCGTGTCCGAACGCCCGTGCCTCCAGCTGCTGCTGGGCGCGCGGCGCTCCCGGCGCGACGGGTCCGGGACAGTACTCCGGCGCGGAGGCCCTCGATGGATCGTGGCTCGGAAGGCTCCGCCGCGGGCCTGCCCAGGAGGAAGCCCTGGCCGAGCGGGACGCCGAGGGAGGTCAGCATCGCCAGCTCGCGCCGGGTCTCGATGCCCTCGGCAACCAGCCGGGCGCCGATCCGGCGGCCGAACGAGACGAACGCCTCGACGAGGGCCTGCTTGGCGTCGCCCTGCTTGTCGCCGATCCCCTGGACGATCTCGCGATCGATCTTGATGATCGAGGGCCGCAACGCGGCGATGAGGGTGAAGCTCGCGTAGCCGGCGCCCGCGTCGTCGACCGCGAAGCCGAAGCCGAGCCGCCGCAGGGCCTTGGCCTGCCTGGTCAGAGGCTTCACGTCCGCGACGGCCTGGTGCTCGGTGCATTCGATCGTGATCGACCGTCGCAGTAGGCCGCTGGCGGCGACCAGATCGGAGAGGGCGGCGGCCGAGAAGCTGGGGTCGACCAGGCTGGCCGGGGTGAAATTCAGGGCGTAGCGATGACCGGGCCGTCCAGCCGAACGATGATCGGCCTCGATCTCGGCGATCCGCTCGAGGATGCGCGCCACGATGAAGGTGTCCAGCTCCACCGCCCGGTCCGTGTTGATCGCCGCCGCGACCATGGAGCTGATCGACGTTCGCAGGGTGGGCATATCGGGCCTGAAGAGGCATTCGTACTCGTGGACCCGCCCGGTGCCGAGGTCCACGACCGGCTGGAACATGACTCGATGACGGAGGCGGAAGAAGAGGTCGAGCATCTTCGTCTGGGCCACCTGGACCGAGGCGCCCATGCCGATTCGGTCGGCGATCCCGGAGACCTGCACGGCCGACGCGAGGGCGACCAGGTACCGATCGGCGACGGGGATGGACCCGTCCACCGCCACGACGCCGTACACCGGCGAGCGGCTGCCTCGCGCGACCTCGGCGGCGCGCGCCTCGGTGAGGAGGGTGGCCGGGGCAATCAGGCAGATCCCCGATTCGAGCTCGAGCAGGTGGCCGACCTTGAGGCTCTCGGCGAGCCGGCGGACGAACCGGGTGTCTCGGGACCAGAGCAGCGTCTCGGCGGGAGCCCGGTGGGACGTGAGGAAGCGCATCGATCTCCGATCAGCCTGAGGGTTCCATGATGCACTCATGCCATCGATCGCGCCGAGGCGACGACGGTATAGCCACCGACCTGACCTTCGTACCGCGATGCACGGCGCGGAGTGCCGCGGTCCGGCGGCGGCTCGCGGTCACGTGGCCGTGAGCTCGATTCGGTAGCGGACCTCCGGGAGCGTGGCGCCGGACGTCTCCCAGTCCATCGTCGCTCCGTCCGGTCGCCACCCGGCCAGCTCGTAGAAGCGCCGGCCGCGGGCGTTGTCGGCGAGGACCCACAGGATGGCCTCCCGGAACCCGCCGCCGCGGAGCCCGGCAACGGCCTGATCCATGAGCGCACGGCCAAGCCCCTGCGACCACGCCTCGGGCTCGAGGTAGATGGCGAAGAGCTCCCCCACGCCCGGCGACGCACTGTCATCGCGGGCGGCGCCGATCGACGCGAACCCGACGACGCGACCCGATCGCTCCACGACCCAGCACGCGGTTGGTGGTGCCATCTCCGTGAGCTCCCCGCGCCACCAGCTCGCGCGGCGGTCGATCGACAGGGAGTCGAGCACCGCGACCGGGACGATGCCCCGATACGCGCTCTGCCAGGACCGGACGTGGGCCGTGGCGATGGCCGCGGCGTCATCGGGCCTGGCCGGCCGGACGACCGGCGCATCCAGACCGCCCATCAGGCGGAGCCCATCAGGCCGAACTCGTCAAGGCCGGCCCATCAGGTCAGTCGTTCGCCGGCGGGGACCGGGACGTCCAGGCGGTTCTCCGGGGGCGCCAGCGGGCAGGCCCACCGGGGGTCGAAGGCACACGAGGGCTGGTACGCAAAGTTGAAGTCGCAGATCAGGGTCCGGCGGGCAGGGTCGCCGCCGAGATCCGCGCTCTTGGCGGTGTCCAGCAGATAGCGCCCCGCGCCGTACGTCTCGGCTCCGTTCGTGGCGTCGCGGAACGGCAGGAACAGGCCGCCGGCGTAGCCCTCCATCCAGTACAGGGCGAGGCGGCGCTCACCGTCCGGGAACGGTGCGCTCACGAAGCCGATCCGCCGGAACGCCATCGTCCCACCGCCGCTCATCGGCAGTGCCAGTGCGCCCGCATCCGCCGCATCGCCAGGGAGCCGGATGGACGGCAATCCGAGCGAGCTGGCCGTCGTCTCAGGCGGCGGCTCCGCCGGCGGTGCGTCCGGCATGACCTCGAGCTCGAACGCGAGCCTTGGATCGTAGCCCCAGTGATCGGCCCTGAACGATCCTCGCTCAGCAGCCGGGACGGGCGACTGCGAATGCTCCCGGTAGAGCCGCGCACGCTCCGTTCGCCAGAGCTGCCACGCAGCGACCGCGTCCTCCGGATAGAGGAAGCGCACGTCCGCATACAGGCGCGCGACCCTCCGGCGCCAGTCCGCCAGCTCCAGCTCGACCCCGCCGATGGACGTGGTCATGGCGCGCATCCTAGTCCAACGCGGTAGCATCGCCGCCGGTCCATGGGATGGATGAAGACGAGGAGCGGCGGATGAGTGCGAGGAGCGGCGGATGACGGACAGGGCGGAGATCGGCGTCTTCGGCGGGTCGGGCTTCTACTCGCTCCTGGATGAGGTCCGCGAGGTCAAGGTCGACACGCCGTACGGAGCCCCGTCCGACAGCGTCTTCCTGGCCGAGGTCGCCGGTCGGACCGTGGCGTTCATGCCCCGCCACGGTCGCCGCCACACGCTCCCGCCTCACCTCATCAACTATCGGGCCAACGTGTGGGCCTTCCGGGCGCTGGGGGTAAAGGCCGTGATCAGCCCCTGTTCGGCCGGATCGTTGCAGCCGCACGTCAAGCCCGGCGACTTCGTCCTGTGCGACCAGTTCGTGGACCGGACCAGGGGCCGGAAGGACACGTTCTTCGACGGCCCGATCGTCACCCACGTCTCCTCAGCCGAGATCTACGACCCGGAGCTCCGGCGCGTCGCGGCGGAGGCCATCCGTGCCCACGACATCCCCCTCCACGAGGCCGGCACGATCGTCGTGATCCAGGGGCCGCGTTTCTCCAGCAAGTCCGAATCCCGCTGGTTCAGCTCGGCCGGCTGGGAGGCGGTCAGCATGACCCAGTACCCCGAGGCCTACCTCTGCCGGGAGCTGGGGATGGCCGTCGTGAACATCACGCTCATCACCGATTTCGACGCCGGGGTCCAGGAAGGAACCGCGGCGGTCGACGCACGGTCGGTGCTCGAGGTCTTCCAGGAGAACGCCGAGCGCATCCAGCAGGTCGTCCTGGATATGATCGGTCGCTTCCCGCCCGACCTGGACGCCCTGGGCGGAGTCGAGGTGCTGCGGTATACGCGGGGCGACGGGCACGCCGCCGCCGACGAGGACATCCGCCTGTTCGAAACGCGGCTGTGAGCGTCGAGCCGCCGGGGGGATTCCCGGTGGGAGTCAACCTGCGATCGATCGGCGTCACCGTCGACTGGTGGCGGGCCCAGGCTCTCCGGCTGGAGGCGGCCGGCTATGCCGGCGTGTGGACCTGGGACCATTTCATCAGTCGCGGCACGCGGACCGACCCGGTGCTCGAAGCATGGACGACGCTCGCGTTCACCGCGGCGGCCACGACCCGGATCACCTTGGGGACGTTCGTGGCCAACGTCATGAACCGCCATCCGGCGGTCCTCGCCCGGATGGCCGCGACCTTTCAGGAGGCGAGCGGCGGCCGGCTGGTGCTCGGCATCGGGATCGGCGGCCATGCGGCCGAGCATGAGGCGTACGGCATCCCATTCCCGTCGGTCGAGAAGCGGGTCGAACGGCTGGAGGAGGCGGTCGTGATCCTGCGCGCTCTGTGGACCGGCGGCCCGATCTCGTTCGACGGTCGCCATTACCCGCTGCATGAGGCCTACGCCTATCCCGTCCCGACGCCACCGCCGCCGATCATCATCGGCGGCGAGACGACCGCCGGAGCCCGGCTGGCGGCCCGGATCGGCGATGGCTGGACGACGTTCTCCACGACGTTCGAGCGAGATCTCCCAACATACCTGGCCGCTCTCAACGAGGCCGGACGGGATCGGGCGAGCCAGCGAGTCCTCGTGGGATTCCAGTGGTCGAAGGGCGACTGGTCGACGGGCGCCGGCCTGGCCGAATCGCCGTGGGTGCACGCGCCGGCCGAGGAGGCCGCGCGATGGCGAGCGGCCGGCGCGGATGGGGTCATCCTGAGCGCACGGACGAGCGAGGAGGTCGACGCGCTGGTCGCCGCGGCCGACCGCCGCTGACGGACCCGCCGGGCCAGCCAGCCGGCGCCGCTACGTTGGCCGTTCCGTGGCACCATCGTGCCCACCGATGACTGCCAGCTCACGTCCCGATCCCGAGCATGCCGAGCCAGGTGCTCCCCGGCCCGTCCGGCGAGCGCTCGAGCCCACCCAGAACTGCGTCCGCTGCGGCCGCGAGGTGGCGCTGGGCGTGGCGATGTGCGAGTACTGCAACCCGCTCGGGCTCGCCCAGCCAGCGGCGACCCAGGCGCACGGCACGATCTTCCTGGCGATCGGCGCGTCGGTCGTCGTACTGGCCCTGCTGGGGAGGCTCATCCTGACGGGAATCGGGCCGTTCGAGGCGAGCGTCACGACTGTCGCGGCGACGCCGACCGGCCTGTCGATCACCGTGACGGCGACCAACCAGGGCAGCAGCAGAGGGGCCACCACCTGCCGCGTGCGCGACGCCTCGATCGCGTCGAGCAGCGCCGAGGCATTCTTCCTCAGCCCGCAGATCGAGCCGGGTGAGACGGTCAGTTTCGTCCGCGAAACGGCCGTCCTGGGGACACAGGTCCGGCCCCTCGCCGTCGAGTGCAGCGCGCCATGACGATCGTTCCGTGACGATCGTCGCCCGGCGCCGGGGAGCGTTCGCCGCCGATCTCGCGTTCGCGATCGATGCCGCGGAGCGTGCGGGCGTCGTGCTCATGGACCGCTACGAGCGCCTCGAGCGGATCCACCACAAGAGCGCCCGGGACATCGTCACCGAGGCGGACCACATGTCCGAGGAGCTCATCCTGTCCGCCATCCGCGAGCACGCCCCCGGCGACGGTGTCCTGGCCGAGGAGTCGGGCGAGCACACGCTCGCCTCGGGCGCGGCACCCACCGCCGGCCAGGGCCGGGTCTGGGTCGTGGATCCGCTCGATGGGACGGTCAACTACGCGAACGGGATCCCGTTCTTCTGCGTCTCTGTAGCGCTCGTCTACGACGGAGTACCGATCGTCGGGGTCGTCCACGACCCGACCCGCGACGAGACGTTTGCCGCCACGGCCGGCGGGCCTGCCACGCTGTACGACCGGGTGACCCCCGTTGGCCGGACGATCGTCGCCTCCGACAAGGAGAAGCTGTCCGACTTCGTCGTGTCCCTGGCCCTGTCGGGCCGGGCGGTGGCCACCCGGATCCGGGCCGTGCGCAAGGTCATCCGGATCAGCCGCTCGATGGGCGCGGCCGCACTCGCCCTCGCCTACGTGGGCCATGGCCGCTTCGACGCCTACATCCAGTCGGCCGGCCTGTCCATCTGGGACATCGCGGCGGCGGGTCTCATCGCCGAACGGGCGGGGGCCACCGTCACCGATCTGTCCGGCGGCTCCTGGTTCGACGTCGCGCGAAAAACGCGAACGATCGGCGTCCTCGCCGCGCCTGCGGCCCACCACGCCGTGCTGCTCGAGCTTGCCCGCTAGACGGCAGCTGAGCCCGTCGCTCCGTCCCCGGCCCAGCGGTGGGGCCGGTCCCGGAGCCGGTCGAGGCCCAGCTCGTCACAGAAGGCCTCCCAGGCGGGGCGATCGGCTCCGCGCCAGCGGAGATCGTCGGGGTCGCGCTGCGGCAGGGGAGCGTCCAGCCGGAGAT
>DASPWU010000068.1:0-7647 GCA_035637675.1 Candidatus Limnocylindria bacterium
GATGCTCGAAGCCGCCGCAGTCTGAGGTATCTCGATGTTCGAAGTCCTGTTCCTCTTTCCCCGGGACGGCGATCTCGGCGCTGTCGACCAGCTCCTCGCGCAGCGGCTCATCCCGCAGATCACGAGCGGGGCCGGGCTGCGCTCGGTTCGAGTCAGCCACGACGCGATCATGAGCCCGGGTGGTCCTCCGCCGTATGGGCGGGTGCTCGAGGCCTCGTTCGACACGCTCGCCGATGTCATGGCCGTGGTCGAAGAGTCGAAGCGCCACCCGGCGGAGCGAGAGCGGCTCGCCAATCTCCGCCCGTTGGTCCTGCTGTTCGAAGTGACCGAGCGTAGAGCACGTACTGCTGCCCGGAGAAACCGCGTAGGGGCATTCAGCCCTGGGGATATGGAGCGAAAGGAGCCCGACCGATGAAGGACATGCAGCTTCGGCGTCTCTCGCGCAGGTTGGTTATCCGGGTCGTTGCCTGCGCACTCGGCCTGATGTCGGTCGGCACGGCAGTCGCGATCGACCGGCTACCCGTGTCCTCGCGAGACGACGAGTTGGCCGCCCTTGCGAACAGGATATCCGCCGTCGCGAACGTCGCCGCGATGATGGACGGCCGCCTGATGCGGATCGAAACATCCACGTCACCAAGTCCGATTGTCCCGCCCAGCCCAATCTACCCGGGGCTGGTCTCGGTCCAGGATGCCGCGGCGGCGCTGCTCGTCAGCTCGAGCGGCATTGTCTGCGCCAGCCAGGGCGCGCTCGCCGCGGCCGGGGGCGAGACGATCAGCGACGACGACGCCCGTGCCGAGGATGTCTCCAGCGATGGCCTCGTCAAGCAGCTGGATGCGGTCGCGACCGTCCTCGGACAGGCGAACGCGCGCCTGACCCGGATCGCCGATCTCGTCGGCCAGAGCCCGGGCCCGGATGAGGTCGAGGCCGCCGGGGCGGTCTGGGCGGAGTCGGCCACGATCTTCAACCGGACCGCCGACCTGCTCGCAAACGCCGACCACGTCCCGCCCAGCCCGGTCTGCCCGGCGGGATAGCCCACGGCAGGCGGCATCGTCGGGCACCGCATCAAGGTAGGACAGGAGGACAGGGAATGGACCCGATCGAGGAGAGAAGGCCGGAAGACGGATCATCCATCGCGCTGGATACCGCCACTCCACGTTCCCGGCGAGCCGTCCTGGCGGCCGTCGCCGGTGGCGCCGCTGCGCTCGTCGCAAATGCCCTCGGCCGGGCCGCCCCGGTGCGGGCGGCCGACGGCCAGACCGTCCTCGTCGGCGGCGAGTACATCGCCACCTCGAAGACGAAGTTCACCAACACGCATGACTATGACGTCGCATTGCAAGGCGTCGGCACCACGGACAGCATCGGCGTCGCGGGCGACAGCGACTCAGGAACGGGGGTCTACGGTGCCTCCAATTCGGATATCGGTGTCCTCGGCAGCAGCCACTCGAGCATCGGCGTCATGGGCTACAGCTTTGCGTCGACCAACCCGGCGATGGTCGGTCACTCCCTCGGCTCCTCGACCGGCCTGCTCGGCTTCAGCGGCTCGGGAACCTTTCCGGCCGCACAAGCCAAGACCGGCGTCTACGGGTTTGCCAACCAGGACGGCGAGGCCAACGGCGTCATCGGCGAGAGCGTCCTCGGCATCGGCGTCCGAGGCGTCAGCGCAGACGCAATCGGCTCCCTCGGTCTCGCCACGGCGACTACGGGCGCCACCATCGGTGCATTCGGCCGGAGCAACAGCCCGGCTGGGATCGGTGTCGGCGGACGCGGCTTTGCCAACAGCACGGGGGTCGTGGGCTATAGCGGCTCGGGAAACTTCCCGGCCGCACAGGCCAAGACCGGCGTCTATGGGCAAGCCACCCAGGACAGCGCCAGCCGCGGGGTCTGGGGCCGGGCTGACGCCGGACTGGGCGTCTACGGCCAGGCCACCAGCGGCAGCGGCCTCTACGGCGCCGCCACCACGGGCTACGCCCTGCGCACGAGCGGCCGCCTGCGGGCGGAGAAGGTCAGTGGCGTGGCCAGCATCGCAGCAGGCAGGACGAGCGTCACCGTCACGCCAGGGGTGAACGTCACGACCGGCTCGTTCGTGCTGCTCACCCCCAAGGCGAACATCGGCAGTCGCGCCCTCTGGTTCACGATCGATGCGACGAACGACCGGTTCACGATCAAGATCGGCTCGGCGCGCTCGTCCAGCACACGAGTCGCCTGGCTGTTGCTCGGCTGACCGGCACTCGCCGCGGACCGCACAAGGCGACGGATCGCGGCGTGGCCGGGGTCGACCCGCCGCCGACATCAACAAGACCTGGTCAAAGTCGTTGGGAATGGACAACCAAGGAGGTTGGAACAAAATGAAACGGATCATCGTCATCACCGCGGTTCTGCTCATCGCACTGGGATCCGCGACCGCGGTCGCGGCCGCGGACAACGTGGCCTTCGAGGCCGAGCTCCACCACTTCAGCGCGCCCGCCGGGACGTGCGTCGACGGCGTCTGCGACTTCGAGTCGCACGGCTATGGCTTCACCAACCTCATGGGACCGGTGACGGTCAGCGTCGAGTTCACCTGGGACTTCACCACCAGCCCCTGCTCCACCCTCGATCCGATCGAGTTCACCCTGGTCGGAGCGACAGGGTCGATCACGACGGTAGGATCGGGCGTCATCTGCCCAAGCCTCAGCCCCTCTGAGTTCCCGCAGTTCTTCTCGGCCGTTGGAGAGATCACCGGTGGCACCGGCGAGTTCAGCGGGATCAGCGGGAGCCCGACCAGCCTGGGGACTGTCGGCCCCAATGGTCCAGTGGTCCACATGAGCGGGACCGTGTCGTACTGATCTCGCCGAGCGACGCGACGTCGAGCCGGAGCCTGATCAGGCGCCGGCTCGACGAGGCCGTCATCGCGCGACTTCAGGCTCGCGTTTGAGCCGATTTCAGCGAAGGTTTCGATGCCCGGCCAGAACGAGGGCCACCCGAACGGGCACCCCGGCGAGGAGGAACGGGAGTGCGAATCCGGCACCCAGGGCAAGCGCCGGCATTGTCGTGGCGAGTCCCAGCCGGGCCCCTCGACGCCGTCCCTGCCAGAGCCAGATCCCCGCGACCACGTCGAGGGCGCACACGCCGACCAACCCGACCCCGAGCGCGGTGAACGGCTCCCGGCCGAGCTGTTCGAACGGCCCGCTCAGCGAACGGAAGCCCCATGGCGTCATCGGAAGTTCGCCTTCGCGCGCGAGGTGTGCAAGCGTAATGACCGTTCCCACACCGAAGCCGAGCCCCAGGGCGATGTACATCACCGCTGCGGTGCGGATGCCGCGAGAAGCCCTCGACACACCCGCTCTGGCCATCACTCACCTCCTCGGTCCAACATGGCGTCCGTTGCCATCTGGGTCGTCATGCCGTGGTCCGGCTCATGAAGGTGGCCGCGAGACTGCCCAGCCACGCGACGAGCACAACGACAACGGCCGCCCACGTCACCCACGCCACCGGTCCCGTCGTCGCCATCGCGATCACCGAACCCACCACGATGAGGGCGATCGCAGCAGCGGCGAGCCAGCCGATCCAGACTGGCAGGACTCCCACTGGAACCGCGAGAACGACCAGGGCGACGATCCAGATCAGGACCGGGACGATGCCGAGGCCGCCGGTCACAAACGACGTCTGCAGGTCGATGACGCCCGCAACGAGCATCAGCTGGCCAACGGCAGCGAGGACGGCCCCAGTGATGGCCGCGACAGTCACGATCCGCAGCCAGAGCCCCGCCTGGGCGCCAGCAACACGGTCGACGGCCAGGATCGGCAGGACCAGGGCGATCAGCGTGACCGCGACGAACACATCGTTGATCGGACCGAACACCTGACCCGCCCCGGCGAAGAAGAGGGCAATTGCGATGGCGGACACGACCAGGGCGACGAGCGCGACGACGGCCGATATGCCCGCCGCCCGGTAAAGCGCTGCGCTCTCGATCATCATTCGGGCTACCTCATCGGCGGGGTCGACATCCGGACTATAATTTGGATGCCAACGCTAGTCAATAGACTTGTGAGGTGGCATGCCACGCCGTTACACGCTCGGGAAGCGCGCCGACATCAAGGCCGACACGCGGGCTCGGATCATCGCCGCCGCGGTCGATATCTACCGCGATCGGGGGATGGCGGCGGCCTCGAACCTGGCCATCGCACGAGCGGCGGATGTCGCGCCGGCCACGATCCGAAACCATTTCGCCGACCCGTCCCAGCTCGCCAGCGCGGTATTCGACGAGGTGCTCGTCGAACTCCGCCCGCCGGGCCAGGAGATATTCGACGGCACCGAAGGGATCGCCAATCGGATCCGCCTGTTGGCAACGGAATTGGCCTCCTTCTATGAGCGAAGCGAGCCCTGGTGGCGGGCCTACCAGCGCGAGCCGGCGCTGATCGAGGCATGGTCCAGCGGGGTGGATCGCTACTACCGGGACATCGACGACCTGATGCGGGCGGCCCTCGGTCCGCTGGCAGCAGACGAGCGGGCGCTCGCGGTCGTGGCCGCGGTCATCGGTCCACCGACGTTCTTCGCGCTCCGGGCCCGCGGCCTGTCCTCGGAGCAGGCCGTCGACCTCGGCGCGGAGCTCGCCGTGCCCTGGCTGGAGGCGCGCGAGGCCGAGGTGCGGACGCCAGGTCGTTCGGTCGGGACGGACGCCGATCATTAGGCAGGATGCCGACGCCGCGTCCTCGGATCGCCACATCGTTCTGGTGGGGCTGATGGGTGCCGGCAAATCGACGGTCGCTCGCGCCCTGGCCGACAGGCTTGACCGGCCGGTTGTCGACAGCGACCTCGAGCTGGAGCGGGCAAGCGGTCTGAACGCGGAGGAGTGGCGCGATCAGCGAGGGACGAGGGCCCTCCACGCACGCGAGGCGTCGATCCTCCTCGAGGCACTCTCGATGCGCCGACCGGCTGTCATCTGCGCAGCCGCGAGCACGATCGAGCGAGAACCCTGCCGGGCGGCGCTTCGTCGCTCCGCGGCAATCATCGTCTGGCTGAAGGCTCGCCCAGACACGCTGGCGGCTCGCTTCGCACGTGAGGGACACCGACCCCGATTCGGCTCCGATCCGCGAGCCGTGCTCCTCCGGCAGGCATCTCGCCGCGACCCGCTCTTCCAGGCCATGGCGGCAGTCACCATCGATGTCGACCGGCTCGACCCGCCGGCTGTCGTTGCCCAGATCGAACATGCCCTCTCCGCTCGGCTACGAGCAGCCAATCGCCCGGGGAGCCGCGAGCATCGCGTGGCTGACGGCGGCAGCCAGGGCCCGCCTCGACACACAGGTCGTTGAGGCGGGCCGTCAAGCGCTGGCGGGCACCCTCGCCGGTCGCTCCGGGGTCACACCGAGCTGGCGCATGAGCGTCGCCTCGTCCCGTACACCCCAGTGCTCGACGCTCTTTCCGTCGCGGAAGCGGACGATGCGGACGTAGTCGTAGGCGACCTCGCGACTCGTCGGCGGCATCCCCATCAGGTCGCCGGTGTGCCGGCCGTGGTAGGTACAGAAGACGACGACCGTATCGCCCTCCCCGATGACCTGATGGATCTCCCAGCGCTGATCGGAGAAGACGCGCCCCAGCCAGAGCATCCTCTGGTGGACATCAAAGCGATATCGGGACTGGCTCGCCACAGCCCTGGCACGGGAACGGCTCGACAGTTAGCGCCGGTGCGAGACGTTCAGAAGATGCGCCCGGACTAGGGTTCAGGCTTCGGGGGCCTGTCGCCAGCCGCTTCGAAGAGGTGAAGCCATGTGGTCTGCCGAACCCGAAGGTCTCCGCGGCCGTCACTGGAGGCGCAAGAGCGCCACCGCGCTCATGGCCGCCGCGCTCCTCGCGGCAACCGTCGGCGGCACCGCCAGCGGGGCTCGGGGCGCAGCCGACGCGGCCGTGATCAGAGACTGGAACGCAACGATGGTTGCGACCATCGTCACGGACGCCGGCAAGGGCAACGCCGAGGGAATCCTCTGGTACTCGTTCGTCCAGGCGGCCGTCTACAACGCCGTCCAGGGGATCACCCACCGCTACGAGCTGTACAAGTGGGATGTCCGCGGTCCACGGGCGGCGTCGCCAGAGGCCGCCGCCGCGACGGCCGCGTATCAGGTGCTCATGCACTACTTCCCGGCGTCGGCCAGCCGGCTCAACACGGCGTACGCAGCGTCCCTTGCGAGGGTCCCGGATGGAACGGCCGAGTCGCAGGGGATCAGCTATGGCGAGCGGGCCGCGGCCCGGCTCATCGAGCTCCGCACCGGCGACGGTCGCAACGCCCCGATCGTGTTCGATATGCCTCTCGCGCCCGGCGTGTGGCGGCCGACACCTCCCGGCAACGGGGCGTTCCTTGTACCGTGGCTTTCTCAGGTCACCCCGTTCACCACGAACTCCCCCAGCCAGTTTCGCCCGGCGGCGCCACCCGCCCTGACGTCCGCGACCTACACGACCGAGTTCAATGAGGTCAAGGAGTTCGGCGCAAAGACCGGCTCGTCACGGACGGCGCTTCAGACGCAAACCGCCCTGTTCTTCTCGGACATCGCGATCGGCCCGATGCAGGCCGCGCTGCGTGACCTGACGTTGCGGCGCGGGCTGGATATCAGCGACAGCGCCCGGCTGTTCGCGGCCGCCGACCTGAGTGCCAGCGACAGCGGGATCGCTGCGTGGGACGGCAAGATGCATTTCGGCCTGTGGCGGCCGATCACCGCGATTCGCCTGGCTGGCGACGACGGCAACGACGCGACCGCGGCGGACCCGGCGTGGGAGTCGCTGATCAACACGCCGCCGTACCCGGACTATCCGAGCGGCCTCTGCAACCTGATGGGCGCCGTCAGCCGCAGCCTGACGCGCGTGCTCGGCGACGGGACCATTGACCTCAACATCACCTCGGTCGCGGCCGGAACCCCGGGCTCGCCGCTGACGCGACATTACGCGACCGCGGCGGAACTGAACAAGGACGCCATCGATGCCCGAGTATGGTCTGGGATCCATTTCAGAACAGCCGACGTGGTCGCCAGCCAGATGGGCACGAAGATTGCAGACTGGGCGCTGGACCATTACTTCCAGCCGACTCCGGAGTCCGGCTCGGGCGACTGACCGGCCAGCCCACGCACATTCTCGACGCCGGGCCCACTTTCGGGTCCGGCGTCGTCGCGCCCGGCTGCCGCGCCACTCGTTAGGACGGCACGACCTGCATCGCCCGCACATTCACGGCGACCAGTCCGCCGAGGACGACACCCATCGCCACGACCGCCAGCGGCACGCCGATCCACGGGGCTGACAGGGCCGACAGAACGAGCAAGAGCACCGAGACTGCGAGAGGCGTCGCGCTCGGCCGCGTCGCCGACTGGGGATGAATGAGCCACGCCGCACAGAGAAACACGGCGACCGGGATCGCGACCGTCAGGGCCACCACCGCCGGCGAGACAGCGGTGGCCCCGTGAGTCGTGTCGATGGCCACCTGGAGTCCCGCGCCCAGCGCGGCAATGGCGGCGAATACCACGTAGTGGCCGTAGCCCCAGGCGAGCATCGACAGCAGCGATCGGTGGTGGCCGATCCCGGCCGGATGCTTGAACGCGGCCCACCACAACCCGAAGACGAGCAGCAGCCCACCCATCGCCACGCCGAGAAGGGGCACCGACAGGGCGCCGGCCGCAAGCGCCCTCTGG
>DASPWU010000069.1:0-2809 GCA_035637675.1 Candidatus Limnocylindria bacterium
GGCCAGACCGGCAAGGCGCGCGCCGGCCGGGATGGAAACACCCACGCAACCGCCGACGATCGCGGCGTAATCGAGCACGTCCGTGACGTCCGGATGGACGTGCCGCGCCCCGAACGAGATGACCGGCGCGGGGGCAGCCGCGTCGACGCACTCGCGGGCCGCCGTCGCCCAGCCGGTCGACTGGGCGAGCATGCCCAGGATGGCTGTCTCGTACAGCCCGAACTGCCGATAACGGGCGTCGATCCGCAGCACGATCTCCTTGGCCGCGAACTCGTCGCCATCGTCCAGCGCTTCGACCGTCACCGAGCCCGCCGGCTCGTCCCCAAGGACGTGGGCCAGTAGGTTCTTCGCCTCGTCGATGCCGCACAGGATCCCGGCCTGCCGCCCGAAGACCTCCATGGCCACGACAGGATCCAGGCCCTCCCGCTCGAGAACCAGCTCGGCCCGGGCGAAATAGACATCGGCCGACTCGCCGGACAGGATCTCGTGCGATGGGCTCGCGTGCAGGACACCCATCAGGGGATCCGCTCGTGCACGGCCGGATGGGTCGCGAGCCCGGCCACCGAGTGCAACGCCGCCACCGTCAGTCGTCATCTCCCTGCTCGGCCTCCGGTGGAGTGGCGGCCGGCGTGGCTGGCGGCGGGCGCTGTTCCCCGGGAAGGTTGGCCGGGAGTGTACCGTACGCGCCGCTGCGATCATCGCCACCGGGCGGCGTCGCCGCGCCAACCTGGGTGGCGCCGGACGGCGGCTCGGAGGCGCCCGGCCGCGGTTCGGAGGTGCCGGTCGGCGGTTCCGGCAGCCGTTCGGGCGTTGGCGTCCAGGTCGCGGGCGAGGGCCTCCAGGTCGTCGGCGGCGGCGTCCTGTCTGTCGGTGGCTGCGTCCAGCCAGAGGGCTGCGATGTCCAGGTTTCGACCACGGCCGCGTCGGCGGCAGCGGCCAGGCGGGCGGACCGGCGCCGGCGGCGCACCCGCCAGAAGACCAGCGCCGCAACGATGAGCACGACCAGCACGGCGAGCTGCACGCCCGCCACCACCCGGTTGCGGCCGTCGTCGCCCGCGCGGTCCAGCAGCACGCCCGCTTCGATCGCCGCGGACCTCGCCGCGGGCATCTGGTCGGCACTGAAGGCCGCCTTGGCCGCGTCCAGACGGGCGGTGGGCTCGATGCCACCCAGCAACCCGATCTCCATCCAGATGTCGCGCGGCGCGCGGACCTTGCGGTCAGCGTCGGCGATCGTGGCCAGCGTGTCGAGCTCGCCGTCGGCCGTCGCCTGGATCGGTCGGAGATCCTCCGTGGCGGATTCGTAGGCGTCTTCGAGGGAGGCCGGCGGGGTGACCCCCAGCGCGCCCGCCTGCGAAACGATCGAGTCGCGGGTCGACAGGATCCGCTCGGCTGCCTGGATCTCCTCCCGCGCCCGGTCGAACGACCATGTGGCCATCGGGCTGCGGACGGCCAGCGGCGGGAGCCAGCCCGTGCCATGGCTGATCAGGCCGGCGTAGGCCTCCCGCGCCGCGGCCCGGTCGGCCAGCTCCTTGATGCCGTCGGCATCCAGTACCCACATCGTGAAGACGGCCGACGCCTCCTTCGATCCGCCTCGCTCTTCGAGCAGGTCCAGGAAGCTGCGCCAGTCGTTCTGAGTGCGGACGACCTCCGCCGGCGGGGCTCCCACGTACGCGATCGTGCCCGCGTCGGCGGCCGAGAAGACGTCGCGCATTCGGGCCGGCGTCACCTCGCGTACGAGCCCGCTCACGACCGTGTAGCTGGCGTCGTAGCCGTACCGCTCGCGGGCCTCGGCGGCATCGTCGACGATGCGTCCCGGCGGCGGCCAGGACTGTAGCGGGAAGGCCGCCGACAAGGTGCGGTTGGGCCGATCGATCGGCTCCCAGGTGAGGCCGAGCTCGCCGAGTGTCAGCGTCGCGTAGGTGTCGGCCAGGCCCTCGTTGATCCAGCGTTCCTTGAAGAGCCGCTGGTTGAACCAGGCATGGGAGGTCTCGTGGACGATGGTCAGGTCGTCCAGCTCCTCGCTGATCTCGATCCGATCCTCGTCGGTCAGGTAAAAACCCGCGTAGCCCTCCAGGACCGCCGCGGCTCGCTCCGTCACGCTCAGCTCGCCCACGACCGGCCAGGGCAAGCCGATGAGGCGTTCCAGGACGGGCAGGCCGCGCTGCAGCCGATCCCCTACCCGGCTCCGCCACTCTTCGTCCTCCGGCCAGCCGTGGATGACGATCTGCTCGCCGCTGGCCAGCGTGAGCGGCGTGGACGTGAGTGCCTCCGGCCGTTCTGCTGTGATGAAGGCATACCAGGAGGCCTGATTCGTGATGGAGGTGGCCGTCAGCGTCTGGCCGGTTTTCGAATCTCCGGAGACGCGCATCGGGCCGCCGATGACCGACTGCTCGAAGCCCTTGGGCAGGTCGATCCGCACGGTGCCGACGTCGGCGAAGCTCCAGGCGATGAACGACACGAACGCCGACTCGACCCTGATGTCGCTGGTCGAGCGCGGCGCTCCGCCCGGCAGGTCGTAGCCGATCCGGATGCGGATCGTCTGACCGTGGAAGAGGTTGCGGCCGAAGCGCACCTCCAGGATCGAATAGCCGGTCCTGCGGACGAGCCGCGTGGCCAGGGTGCGACCGGCCTCGGTTGCCTTGATTCGCGTCGCTTCCGGCTGGATGAAGAAGCCCGCGCTGACGTAGAAGTAGCGGATGGTGGCGGTATCCCGCTTCGCGTTCGTCGCCGTGGCCTGGACGTCGACGTGGACGAGGTGCTGCGAGGGCCGGACGGAATAGGTGGCCGTCGCGCGCGTTTCGAGCTGACC
>DASPWU010000070.1:0-4722 GCA_035637675.1 Candidatus Limnocylindria bacterium
CGTTTGACGCCCCCGAAGGTGGCGGCTAGGATACGCGCCGGTCGAACTTCAGGCCCGCCTGAGCGCGGATCGCCTGAAGTTCTTTCTCATTAGTTGGACGATGCCTGGCCGTGCTGGCCCAATCGGACAGCCCCGCCGGCACGAGCGCCCAACCCGATGCCCGAACGGGGGTCATCTCGAGTGAACAAGCCCACCTATCTCTCTCGCGAAGGCCTGGCCAAGCTCAAGGCCGAGTACGAGGAGATGACGAACGTCCGCCGGTCCGAGATTGCGGCCCGGATCCACGATGCGAAGGAGCACGGCGACCTCTCGGAGAACGCCGAGTACGAGGACGCCAAGAACGAGCAGGCGTTCGTGGAAGGCCGGATCCAGCTGCTCGAGTCGCTCATCAAGAATGCCACCCTGATCGATGAGCACCACACCGGCGACCACGTCCGGATCGGCTCCACCGTGACGGTCAAGGGCGAGGACGGGGTGGAGACGTTCACGATCGTCGGCTCTGCCGAGGCGCGCCCGTCGAACGGCCGGATCTCCAACGAATCTCCGGTCGGTCGCGCTCTGCTCGGACGGAAGAAGGGCGACAAGGTGCTCGTCCACGTGCCGGCCGGCGAGTTCGCGTACACGATCCAGAACATCCGCTAGCGGCCGGCCCGCGCCTCCGGGTCACGGCCGGGCCCGCGTTGGCGAGCCGCAGGAAGCGAGGCATGCCGATGGATTGGGCGGACGAGCTGGCGGCCTCGGTCAGCGGCCCGCAGGTCGTCAACGACAGCAAGACGCCGTCCGGCACCGTCCACGTCGGCAGCCTGCGCGGCCCGGTCATCGTCGATGCGATCTGGCGGGCGGTCCGTGCCCGCGGCCTGGAATCGCGCTTCCTGTACGGCGTCGAGGATCTCGACGCCATGGACAACCAGGCGCTGCTGTCGGGCGATGCCGTGGGACGCTACATGGGCGTGCCTCTGGCCCGAGTGCCCGACCAGCTCGGCGACTGCCACGAGAGCTATGCCCGTCACTTCATGGCCGACTTCCTGGGCACCTTCGAGCGCCTCGGCATGCACCCCGAGTTGTACTGGATGAGTGACCTCTACGCCGCCGGCGCGATGGATCGCTACGTCCGGCTGGCCCTGGACCGGTCGGATCGCGTCCGGGAGATCTACCGTCGGGTCAGCCACGTGGACAAGCCCGACCGCTGGTTGCCGGTCCAGCCGATCTGCGAGAACTGCGGCCGGGTGGGCACCACGATCGCCACCGACTGGGACGGCGAGACCGTCCGCTACGACTGCCGCACGGACCTCGTCGACTGGGCGCGCGGCTGCGGGAATAGCGGTCGCATCTCGCCACTCGGCGGCCGGGCCACGTTGCCCTGGAACCTGGAATGGGCCGCCCAGTGGAGCCATTTCGGCGTGTCGATCGAGCCGTGCGGCAAGGACCTGTCCACGGCCGGTGGATCGCGCGACCGCTCGGATGCGATCGCCCGTGACGTCTTCGAGCGCGAGCCACCGATCAACGTGCCCTACGAGTTCCTCAACATCGGCGGCAAGAAGATGTCCACCTCGAAAGGGCGCGGCGCCGCGGCCCACACGATCGCGGAGGTCGTGCCGCCCGAGCAGCTCCGTTTCCTGTTCCTCCGGCCTCGACCGAACAGCGTCATCGAGTTCGACCCCGACGGAACCGACGCGATTCCGCGCCTGTTCGACGAGTTCGATCGGGTCGCCGACGCGACTGCCGGGCGGCCGGTCAAGGGCACCCTGCCGCCGTCGCCTGAGCGCGTCTTCGCCTACTCCGTGCTGACCACCGACTCGGTCGAGGTCGCGACCCGGGCGGCGGCTTTCCGGCTGCCCTTCGGCCACGTCGCCTTCCTCGTCCAGCAGCCCGAGGCGGACCTGTCGGCAACGGCCGAGGCGGAGAAGGGCGCGCCGCTGTCGAACCTGGAAACAGGCGTCCTCGCCGAGCGCGAGACGGCGGCTCGTCGCTGGCTGGAGACGTACGCGCCGGAGTCCGCTCGGATCGTGGTCCGCCGCGTGGGCATGCCGGCCGAGGCGGCCGGGCTCGACGATGCTCAGCGCGCATTCCTGGCCGCACTTGCCGAGGTCGCCGCTTCGCCCGATGCGCCGGCGGCCGGTGAGGCGTGGCAGGCCCGCATCTTCGACACGGCCAAGGAAGCGGGGCTGCCCGCGGGCCGGGCCTTCGCGGCCCTCTACCTCGCATTCCTCGGCAGGGAGAGCGGCCCGCGGGCCGGCTGGCTGCTGGCCAGCCTCGAGCCGGACTTCGTCCTGTCCCGCCTGCGCGAGGCGGCCGGCCGGCAGCCGACGATGACCGGCGGAGGGCCACGATGAGCGTCGGGATGCAGCGGCTGCGCGACGAGCCCGACGCCATCCGCCGGGGAGCGGTCGACAAGGGTGAGGACCCCTCAGTCGTGGACGCGGCGCTCGAGCTGGATGGCCGGCGGCGAACCCTCCTGGCCGAGGGCGACCGGCTCAAGGGCGAACGGAATGCCGCGAGCAAGGAGATCGGTGCGGCGGTTCGGGGCGGCGCTTCGCCGGACGGCCCGGAGGTCGCCGAGCTCAAGGCTCGCTCCACGGCAGCCGGCGAGCGGATCGCTGCGATCAATGCCGAACTGGCCCGGGTGGAGGGCGAGCTCGACGATGCCCTGCTGCGCATCCCCAATCCCGCAGATCCGGACGTGCCCATAGGCGGCCTGGAGGCCAACGTGACGGTCCGGACGTGGGGCGAACAGCTGCCCCGTGTCCAGCCGCGTAGCGGCGAGATCGGCAGCGACGCGACCGCCGGTGGCGAGACCTGGGAGCGGCGGCCACACTGGGAGATCGGGGCCGACCTGAAGCTCTTCGACCTCGAGCGCGGGGCCAAGGTCGCCGGCTCGGGCTTCCCGGTCTACACCGGGGCCGGCTCACGGCTCCAGCGAGCGCTCATCAACTGGTTCCTCGACGTCCACGTATCCGAGCACGGCTTCACGGAGATCTGGCCACCCGCGGTCGTCAATGCAGCCTCCGCCCGGGGCACCGGCCAGATCCCGGACAAGGAAGACCAGATGTACGTCGTCACGCGCGACGACCTGTACCTGGTCCCAACCGCCGAGGTACCGGTATCGAACCTCCATCGTGACGAGATCCTGGACGCCGCCGACCTGCCGATCCGCTACGTCGCCTACTCGCCCTGTTTCCGGCGCGAGGCCGGCGCCGCCGGAAAGGACACGCGGGGCCTCCTTCGCGTCCACCAGTTCGACAAGGTGGAGATGGTGCTCTTCGAGAAGCCGGCCGATTCAGAGGCCGCGCTCGAATGGATGACTGGCCGCGCGGAGGACCTCCTGCAGCGGCTCGGGCTTGCCTACCGAGTCGTCCTCATGGCGACCCAGGAGCTGGGATTCGTCCAGGCGAAGAAGTACGACCTGGAGGTCTGGGCGCCGGGCGTGGAGCGGTGGCTGGAGGTCAGCTCGTGCTCGAACTTCCGGGATTACCAGGCCCGCCGCATGGCGATCCGCTACCGGCCGGCTCCCGGCGCCAAACCGGAGCTGGTGCATACCCTCAACGGCTCCGGCCTGCCGCTCGCGCGTGTCGTTGCGGCGCTGCTCGAGACGTACCAGCAGCCCGACGGCTCGGTCCTGATCCCGGAGGTCCTCCGGACGGCTATGGGCGGCGATCGGATTGGCCCTGGGATCGGCCCTGGCTGACCCGGCTGCGCTCAGCGAATCGGGATGACGATCACGAAGCGGCCGTCCTTGGCCGGGTAGCGCGCCTGGGGCCGCCGCCACGGCAGGAAGTCCTCGGACAGCTTGCGGACCGGGACGAGCGAGTCGGGCGGCCGAGAGTAGCCCCACAGCTTGCTGTAGCGCGGGTACCAGACGTCCTCGATGCGGACGGCGGTGACCGTGAATCGGTCGGTCACCGCCGGATCGGCGGTCGCCGTGAAGCCCGACATCACCCAGCTGTGAGCCCCGCGCCAGACCATGAGGCCCGCCGGCCGGCCGGTTCGGCGGACGGCTCTGGCCGCCACCGCGATGGCCGCCTTGATCGACGGCTGGACGCTCACCTCGTAGCGCCCGAAGCCGAGCTTGGTCAGGGCCTTCGCCCAGCCCTCGGGCTCGGCCGCACCGTCGGGCGCCGGGGCCAGGGAGCGGGTCAGGTCGAACAGCCGCTGCTGGGTCGCCCGGCTGGCGTCTGCGCCCCGTGACATGATGTTGATCGAGGTCTGGACCGCCGCCGCCAGGCACCAGGTGATCGTCTTCTCGCCGACGAAGTCGTGGGCCCGGTAGAGATCCATGGAGAACGGGCCGGGCTTCGGGGTTGCCGACGGCTTCGGAGCGGCCGACGGCGAAGGCGATACCGCGGGGTGTGACGGGGAGGGCTCCGCACTACCGCTCGGCTCGACGACGGCCGCCGCCGGCGAGGTGGCTGGGTCACTATTCGCGACGAGGCTCTCGAGCGCGACCCCGGTCGCAAACAGCGTCCCCGCAGCCAGGGCGACGACGATCGTGGCGGCCGCCAGCGACCCGACTCGACGGGCGATGGAGCGGCTGTGGCGACGATGACCTGTCATGCGGAGATGCAGTGTAGCGGCGTGCCGTGCCGACCCCGTTCGAGCCTCGGTCGCGGGCAGCGACTTGCGTTAGCCTGTTGCGGCGGAGGGGTGGCCGAGTGGTTGATGGCAGCGGTCTTGAAAACCGCCGGGCGAAAGCCTCGTGGGTTCGAATCCCACCCCCTCCGCCAG
>DASPWU010000071.1:0-19174 GCA_035637675.1 Candidatus Limnocylindria bacterium
CCCGTTCGCGAGCCGGGTCCGCTCGAAGGCCGGGAACTGGTACGGGCGCGGAACCCCCGGCTTCGGCCGCGTGGCGACCACCCCGTCGCTCACGCCGCGACCTCCTCGTCGGCCAGCGCCGCCTTCTCGTCGAGGGCCGCGTCGTCTGCCTGCGGGATGAGTGGCACGTACGTCAACACGACCCGGTTCTCCTGCCGGAATACCGACCCGGCCACGTCGCGCATCCGCTCGGCGGTGACCGAGAGGTAGCGTTCCAGCATCCGGTTGATCAGATCGGGATCGTCGAACAGCGTCGAGTACATCGCCAGCCGGTCGGCGCGCTCCTCCACCCGCTGCAATGCGCCGAGCTCGTCGGTCTCGATCAGCGCGCGAGCGCGGACGAGCTCGTCGTCCGTCGCCGGCTCGAT
This sequence comes from Candidatus Limnocylindria bacterium, assembly GCA_035637675.1. Classification (GTDB taxonomy): domain Bacteria; phylum Chloroflexota; class Limnocylindria; order Limnocylindrales; family CSP1-4; genus C-114. The sequence goes on from DASPWU010000071.1 coordinate 408, forward strand.
CGACATCCGCTCGAGCTCCTCCGTGAAGGCCTGCTCGACGCGCTCGATCGAGACGGCGGGCCGGACGGTCGCCCAGCCGGCGCACATCGAGGCGCCGCCGACGAAGCCCAGGCTGAACAGCACGACGTCCTGGGCGATCTGCTCCTCGCGGACGAGTCGCCTGTGGAGGCGGCTGCCCTTCCCGCCGGCGAGGATCTGCGCGGCGACCTCGAGGGCGTCCAGTCGCTCGTCGCCGAACTGCGGCGCACGGAAGCCGAAGTAGATCCGCGGCAGCGGGACGCGGTCCGGAACGATCTCACGCCGCTCCGCGCCGAGGGACGGCGGCAGGGACAGGTCGCCCAGCCTGGGAACGTCGGCGTTCGTCGGGATGCCGCCGAAGTACCGCCGGACCCAGCGGCGGGCGTCGGCCGGCTCCACGTCGCCGACGATTGCGATCACGGCGTTGTTCGGCGCGTACCACGTCCGGAAGAACGCCTTCACGTCGTCCAGCGAGGCGGCGTCCAGATCCTCCATCGAGCCGATCGTGGGATGGTGGTAGGGGTGCTCCGGCGGGAAGAGATGGGCCTGGAGCTTCTCGCTCCAGGTGCCGTACGGCCGGTTGTCGTAGGACCACCGCTTCTCGTTCTTGACGACCTCGCGCTGGTTGTCGAGGTTCTCCTGTGATAGCGCATCGAGGAGCGTGCCCATACGATCGGCCTCGAGCCACAGCGCGAGCTCGAGCTCGTGACTCGGCAGGGTCTCGTAGTAGTTCGTCCGATCGAGCCAGGTCGTGCCGTTCATCGTCCCGCCTGCGGCCTGGACGAGGGCGATGTGCTCGGCCTTGCCGACGTGGGCCGAGCCCTGGAACATGACGTGCTCGAACAGGTGGGCAAAGCCGGTCTTGCCGGGCACCTCGTGCTTGGAACCCACCGCGTACCAGATGTTCACGGCGACGACCGGCGCGAGATGGTCCTCGGCGATGACGAGCCGGAGACCGTTCGGGAGGCGTTCGTCCGTGAACCGGATGGCAGGGATCGACATGCGCCGGCGACTCCTGGTCGGGAGAGCATCGTGGACGACAGCTGCCGCGGGGATGGCTCCAGCCGTCCGACGGATTGTAAGGGTGATGGGGCCGTGTTGGCCGTATCCGGGACCGCGCCGAACGCTCGCCAGGCGCAAATACGGCATGAAGCGATCGCATCCCGGCTTCCCCTTCGGATTTGACATGGCCAAGCGGTGTGTTAGATTGTCATCTAACAGACGTTAGGAGATTACAGACATCATGGCCCGGACACATACGCCCCGAGCGAGTCGCAGCCAGGCGGACTCCCGTCCGCCGGCGGCCGTACGCGACTTTCGCGGGACAGCAGCCAGCTACGAGATCGAATGGGACGTGCGGACCGTCTATGACTTCGTCATCAGCCTCTCGGACGATGCCGGTTCGACGGACGACATGCCGCCGGCCGACCGCCGCTGGCTGGCCGAGGCTCGAGCCGGCCTGCCCGAATCGGTTCGGGCCGATCGCAAGGCCCTGCTCGGCAGTGAGCTGTGCAGCAACATCGCCGAACTGGCGGTGGACCGGCCGGACGTCCGCAGCCCGGCGGCCTTCGTCAAGGCCGTCCGCGAGCTCGACCGGCGAACGGCCGCCGAGTACCTGTTCGCCGACATGTTCCGGGAGACGGAGAAGGCGGACCTTGTCCGACGCGCCGTGGACGGCGATCACGCGGCCCTGGCCACGCTTGCGGAACGGCTGCCCGAGCACAACCGAAAGGGCCGCCTGGAGCTACTGCGCGACCCGGATGGGACGCTTCGACGGCTCGCCGCGATCCTCGCCGCATGGCAGGGCCCATTCGGCGAGATCGAACCGCGCGTGAGGGCGATGATCACGCGCGACGTGGAGGCTCGCGCCAGCGAGGTGTCCCGGCTCGCACCGGGCGACCTCATCGAGCGGGTCACCGGCGGCGTCCGCTACGTGCCGGAGCCCGGCATCGACCGGGTGATCCTCGCCCCCAGCTATTTCACGCGGCCCTACAACTTCCTGTTCAGCCGGGACGGCTGGCGGCTGTACGCCTACCCGATCGCCGACACGGCCCTCGACATCCACGATCCCCTCGAGCCGCCTCTGGCGATCGTTCGCCTCCATCGCGCGCTCGGCGACCCGTCTCGCCTGCGGATCCTCCGGCTCCTTGCCGACGGGGATCGCTACCTGACGGAGATCGCCCAGGCGCTCGAGCTGTCCAAGCCCACCATCAAGCACCACATGGCCCAGCTCCGCGCCGCGGGCCTGGTGATCCTCACCGAAGAGGGCGCGCTCACCTACTACAGCCTTCGTCGTGAGGGCCTCGACGCCGTCGGGGTCGACCTGCGGCGGTTCATCCCCGGCTGAGCCCCATCCATCCGGAGCCCACGGCTGTCGCCGACCCTCGTTCGAGGCTCCCACGTGTTAGATGAATGTGAAACAGGAGAGAGATCAGCGTGACAACCCAACGAACCGCTTACCCCGTCCGTTTCACGGATCGACCCATCCTCGCCCAGCGAGCCCCGATCACCCCGATCGAGGCGCTCATCCAGGGCCGCCTGGACGACATCTACACCGACGTCCAGGCCGGGGAGGCCCGTCGGGCGGCCGCTCGACAGGCCGCTCGACAGGGTGCTCGACAGGGTGCTCCGCCCGGGCCGGCCCGCGAGCGCCTGGGAGCGCTGCGCATCCGGATCGGCCACGGCCTCGTCGCGGTGGGCGTCGCGGTGGCCGGTGAGAAGGCCCGCGCCCACGATCGGCCTTCCGCGTAGCGAGCGGCCCGCATATCGGCCTCTGCCACGCCTCCGCGAAAGGACACCACGATGCTGGTCGGCCTGCAGCTCCCGTCCTTCAGCTGGCCCGATGCCCCTGCTTCGATCGGCCCGCGCCTGGGCGATGTCACCGCGGCCGCGGAGCAGGCCGGATTCGCGAGCCTCTGGGTCATGGACCACCTCTGGCAGCTTCCCGCCCGCACCGGCTGGGGCGGACCCGAGGCGCCGATGCTCGAGGCGTACACGACGCTCGGGTTCCTGGCTCGCGCCACGAGCCGGGTGCGTCTGGGCGCCCTCGTCGGGGCCGTCCACTTTCGTGAGTCGGGCCTCCTCGTAAAGGTCGCCACGACACTCGACGTCCTGTCGGGCGGCCGTGCCTACCTGGGGCTCGGGGCCGGCTGGTACGAGGACGAGGCGCGCGGCCTGGGGATCGCCTTCCCCGCTCGCCGCGAGCGATTCGAACGTCTGGAGGAGACGCTGCGCCTGGCCCACCAGATGTGGAAGAGCGATCGGTCTCCGTTCGAGGGCCGTCGTGTGCGGGCCGCCGATCCACTGCTGGACCCTCAGCCGGTCTCGCGGCCCCATCCGCCGATCCTCATCGGCGGCGGCGGAGAGCAGGTGACCCTCCGGCTCGCGGCCGAGCATCGCCCCACAGTGCTATGCCGGGGGCAGCGCGCGCCACATAGGCCATCCGAAGGGATCGGTCGCCAACGCGTCACGCACGATTCGACCGACTCAGGGGCTTGTTCGTGGCCGCTACGGCCCCCGCAACCCCGGAGATAGCGGTGGGAGCGATGGCCGTGGGCGCAGGGCCCGTCGGCGCCGCGGTCAGCTGACGGCGATCTCTGCGACCGCCGGGATGACCTCCCGGCCGAACATCTCGAGCGGCCGGATGGTCTCCGCGTCCGGCATGTTGACGATTACGTGCTCGATGCCCTCATCGGCCTGCGCGCGGAGGGCGGCGACGACGTCGGCGGGCCGCTGCCGGCCCGGCCGCAGGTCGACCTCCAGCAGGGAGGTCGTCTCGATCTCCTCGTACGACCGCCCCACCGCCTCGCAGTGGCGACGCAGGACGTCGAGCTTGTGGCGACTCTCGCCAGGGTCCGGCACGAGGATGTTGCATGCGTCGCCGTACGTGGCCACGGAGGGCCTGAGCGCGTCAGCTGACCGAGGCGATTGGAACCGCGGCCTGTGCCCGCCACTCGGCGAGTGAACGGACGTCGGCCAGCCGGTCGGCGATAGCGGGGTCGAGAGCCTCGGCGGCGGCGACGGCCGTCTCGATCGCGGTCAGGCAGAGGATCCCCTCGGCCGTGGCTGCCAGGCGAATGTCGGCCGCGTCCCGCACCGCGCCTGACTGCGGAGTTGGCGTGTTGACGACGAGCCGGACCTCCCCCGAGGCGATGAGCGCGATGATCCCCTCCCCCGGCGCGTCCGAGGCCGCGCCGGCCTTGGCCACGAGCCGGCTGTCGAACCCGGCCAATGCCAGCTCCCGCGCCGTGCCGGCGGTCGCCGCGAACCGGTAGCCGGCGACGGCCAGGGCGCGCGCGAGGCGAGGCAGCTCGGCCTTGTCGCGGTCCGCGATGGAGAGCAGCGCGAGGGCGCCGTCTGCCCCCGGCCGCGGCGGAACGAGTGCCGCGCCGAGGAGGGCCTTGGCGAGCGCGACGCGCGGATCGGCGTGCAGACCGATCACCTCGCCCGTCGACTGCATCCCGGGCCCCACCGAGGGGTCCACGCCGCGCAGCTTGGCGGTGGAGAAGGCCGGCGCCTTGACGGCCACCAGAGGCGGCGGAGGCAGCAACCCACCCGGCCAGCCCAGCTCGCGGAGGGAGGCGCCCAGTGCGATCCGGACCGCGAGCTCGACCATCGGCACGCCCGTCACCTTGCTCATGAACGGCACGGTCCGCGACGCCCGCGGGTTGACCTCGATGAGGTAGACGCCGTCCTCGCGGACGATGAATTGGGCGTTGACGAGCCCGTGCGCCCCGAGAGCCCGAACCACGCGCTCCATGGTCGCCACGATGAGCTCCTGGTCCCATGCGCTGACCGATCGGGGCGGGAAGACGCCGACCGAATCGCCGGAGTGGACACCGGCTCGCTCGATGTGCTCGAGGAGGCCCGGGATGAGGACGTCCTCGCCGTCGCTCACCGCGTCCACATCGACCTCCACGCCCTCCAGGTAGCGGTCGATCCGGACCGGTCGGTCGGGATCGACGACCGTGGCCGCCGCAAGCTGGCGAACCAGGTCCTCCGGCGAGTAGCAGAAGTCGATCGCCAGGCCGCCGATGACGAACGACGGCCGGACGATCACCGGGTAGCCGATCCGGTCGGCCAGCGTCAGCGCCTCCTCGAGGCTGTGGGCCATGCCGCCTTCCGGTTGGGGCACGCCCAGCCGGTCGAGGAGCGCCGCGAAGCGGGTCCGTTCCTCGGCCTGGTCGATCGCCTCCAGGTCGGCGCCGAGGAGGGTCGCGCCGCCGGCCGCCAGCGGCCCGGCCAGGTTGAGTGGCGTCTGGCCGCCGAACTGGACCATGACCGGCAGCAGGGAGCCGTCCGGGCCGGCCTCCGCCTCCACGACGCTGCGCACCGATTCCGGGTCGAGCGGCTCGAAGTAGAGCCGGCTGGACGCGTCGAAGTCGGTTGACACGGTCTCCGGGTTGGAGTTGATCATGACCGCCTGCCAGCCCGCCCGGCGGAGCGTGTCGGCGGCCTGGACCGCGCAGTAGTCGAACTCGATGCCCTGGCCTATGCGGACGGGCCCCGAGCCGATGACGAGGGCGGCCGGCCGCGCGACCGGTCGCGCCTCGGGCGCCGAGCCGGCCGCCGCGTAGGTCGCGTAGAAATAGGGCGTCTCGGCGGCGAACTCCGCGGCGCACGTGTCGACCATCGCGTAGCCCGCCACGAGGCCCACGGCCAGCCGCGCCTCGCGCACGGCGGCTCCGTCCACGCCGGCCAGGCCCGCCAGCTCGCGATCGCCGAAGCCGGCCCGCTTGGCCGTCGCCAGGAGTCGCATCGCCTCATCGTCGGCCGGCTCGGCCAGCCGCGGACCGTACGCCGCGACCCGCGCCTCCAGGGCCACGTTGCGGCCCATCTCGGCAAGGAACCAGGCGCCGATGCCGGTCGCCTCACCGATGGTCGCCTCGGGTACGCCCCGGCGGAGGAGGCCGAGGATCCGCCAGAGCCGGCTGTCGGACGGCCCCAGGAACGAGCGCAGGACGATCGGAGCGGCGCTGCGCTGGGCGTGGCGGGTCGACTCGCACGCCTCGCCGCGGTCATCCACCCAGCGGATGGGCTCGTCCGCGTCGCGGTCGCCTCCGTAGACAGCCGCCAGGTAGTCGAAGGCAGGCCGCCAGCCCGGGTCTTCGGCCAGCGGCCCGACCCCGGCTTGCTCGAGGCCGCGCAGCGCCTTGTTCAGCGCCGAGCCGAAGGTCCGGTCGATGGCCATCACCTCGCCGGTCGCCTTCATCTGGCTGCCCAGGCTCCGGTCGGCGCTCGGAAACTTGTCGAACGGGAAACGCGGCAGCTTGACCACGACATAGTCGAGCGCGGGCTCGAAGGCCGCGACGGTGGTCCCGGTCACGACGTTGGGAATCTCGGCCAGCCGCAGGCCGATCGCGATCTGGGCGGCAACACGGGCGATCGGGTAGCCCGTGGCCTTGGAGGCCAGCGCAGACGAGCGGCTGACCCGAGGGTTCACCTCGATGACGGCGTAGTCGGTCGAGTCCGGCGAGAGGGCGAACTGGACGTTGCAACCGCCCTCCACGCCGAGCGCGCGGATGATCGCGAGCGCCGCGCTGCGGAGTCGCTGGTGGACCTGGTCGCTGAGGGTCTGGACGGGGGCCACCACGATCGAGTCGCCGGTGTGGACGCCCAGCGGGTCGACGTTCTCCATCGAGCACACTGCGATGCACGTATCGTCGGCATCGCGCATGACCTCGTACTCGATCTCCTGCCAGCCGACGAGGCAGCGCTCGACCATGACCTGGCGGATGGGGCTTGCGCGCAGGCCCGCCCGAACGCGCTCGCGATAGGCGGCTTCGGTATCCACGATGCCGCCGCCCGTGCCGCCCAGCGTGTAGGCCGGCCGCACGATCGCCGGCAGCCCCACCTCGGCCAGGGCGCGATCGGCGCTCGCCTGACGGTCCGTATCGGTTTCCCCCTCGACGATCGCCGACGGCGCGTATGGCTGGCCGATCCGGCCCAGCAGGTCCCGGAACCGTTCGCGGTCTTCGGCCATCTCGATGGCCTGCAGCGGGGTGCCCAGGAGGCGCACGCCGTGCCGTTCCAGGACGCCGGCCCGAGCCAATCCGACGGCCAGGTTGAGTGCCGTCTGGCCGCCAAGGCCGGCCAGGAGCCCGTCCGGCCGCTCGCGGGCGATGACGGCCTCCACGGCCTCGACCGTGAGCGGCTCGAGATAGATGGCGTCGGCAACCGACGGGTCGGTCATGATCGTCGCCGGGTTGCTGTTGACAAGGATCGTCCGGACGCCCTCTGCGCGGAGGGCGCGACAGGCCTGGGTGCCCGCGTAGTCGAACTCGGCCGCCTGGCCGATGACGACCGGCCCGGAGCCGAGGATCAGCACCGAGGAAGGCCTTGGGCGGTCGGCCGCTCGATCCACCGCACGATCGACAACACGATCGACCGCACGATCGACCGCGCCGGATATCGCCCTAGGTGCTGTTACGCCAGGCGTCGGGCCCGGCTGAGTCCCACGGCGCGCGACAGTTTGACGGATTCGGCTATCAGGAGCCCGGACTTGGGCCGTCGGCGTGCGTCGCGTCAGTTTTGCAGCACCCCCGCTGCTGTTCGGGGCATCCGGGGGAGGTGGAACAGCCGTCACGCGGGGCGCCGGGCGCAGGCGGCCACGAACCGGTCGAACACCGCGAGCGCATCCAGCGGGCCCGGCGCTCCCTCCGGGTGGTACTGGACGGTCTCGATCGGTAGCTCGCGGTGGCGCAGCCCCTCGACCGAGCCGTCGTTGAGGTTGACCTGGCTGACTCGGAAGCCGCCGCTGGAGGGCAGCGTCTCGGCGACGACCGTCACCTCGTGGTTCTGGGCGGTGACCTGGACGAGCCCCAGGTCCACGTCGCGCACGGGGTGGTTGGCGCCGTGATGGCCGAACCGGAGACGCCGCGTATCGGCCCCGGCCGCGCGGGCCACGATCTGGTGCCCCAGACAGATGCCGAGCACCGGCCGGCCATCGAGTACGGCCGCGCGGGCCAGCGCCACCAGGTCGTCGAGGCGCGCCGGATCGCCCGGCCCGGGCGAGAGGACAAGGCCGTCCACGTCCGGGGCGAGCGCATCGTCGGCGCGCACGGTGTGAGGCAGGATCCGCACGCGCGCACCGCGGCGGCGGAGCGAGCGAACGATGTTCTCCTTGAGGCCCAGATCCAGGATGGACACCAGCGGACCGCCTTCGGTCGGGTTACCGACCTCGCGCGTGGCCGCCGGCGACACCTGGCCGACGAAGTCCTGGTCCTCCCAGCGCGGCACCGCCGCGGCTGCCGCAACGGCGGCCGCCCGGTCGGTCTCGCCGGGCGCGGTCACGACGGCCCGAACGGACCCGTGTGTGCGCAGGTGGCGGGCCAGCGCCCGCGTGTCGACCCCGGCGATCGCCGGTATTCCCGCGGTCCGGAGGAGCGACGCGAGCTGGCGGGCATCATCGAGCACGGCGGCCGTTGCGTTTGCGACGACGAGGGCGCGCAGCCAGGGACGGGCGCTCTGGTCGTCGTCGGCCAGCCGGCCGTAGTTGCCGATGAGGGGGTAGGTCATGACGACGACCTGGCCGGCGTACGACGGGTCCGTGCAGACCTCCTGGTAGCCGGTCTGGCTCGTGTTGACGACGAGGTCGCCGCCAGCCGCGATCGGCGCGCCGAAGGCGATCCCCGGGAAGACAGTGCCGTCCGCCAGGGCGAGCAATGCCGGACCGTGATCGCCGACGCGGGGATCGACGATCGCGCTCGGCAACGGCAGCGGGGGGACCAGGCTCATCCGCCGCTGACGGGAGGAATGGCTCGGACCGGGCGGGCGTCGCGGGGCGCGCGAACGGACGATGGCACGGTCTGACGAGCCTCCTTCCCGGCCTCACGGGACCGGCATGCCGGCCTCACCGGACCGGCCTGAAAGGACGGCCACAGGGTAGCACGGCGGCCGGTCGCGGATCGGGTCACGCCCCTGGCCGGTCGCGGGTCGGGTCAGGCCCGGGTCCGGGCTCAGGCCCCGCGTGAGGGTCAGCTCGGAGTGGCAGTGTCCTTCGGCTTGTCCGTGGGCGTCGGGCTCGGCGCCGAGCTCTGGACCGGAGTCGGCGAGGGGGCACTCGATGGCTTCGCGGTTGGCTTGGCGGTCGGCTTCGGAGTGGGCTTGGCTGTCGGCCTGGGGGCGTAGCAGCTGGGTGCCGCGGCGGCGGGACCGCTGGCGATCTTGGTGGGCGCCGGGGCGAGATAGGTCACCTTCACTGGCGTGCCCGGAGCCGGGAACAGCTGCTTGCCGAGGGCCTTGATCCTGGCCAGGTCCGGGATCTGGATCGAGCCACGCGCGTCGTAGCTGGGGTGGACGAGCGGCGACTTGATGACGGTCTGAAAGACCGATTTGCGCGAGATCTGCGTAACGAGCGGCGCGAGGTCGGGCAGGAGCTTGGGCGGCACGTTCGTCTCGACGGTGTTGCCGAGCGCCCGCAACAGGCCGACCGGGTCATCCAGGAAGCCGCCCCTGACGATTCGATCGCGCAGGGCGACGAGCACCTGCTGCTGGCGGGATGCCCGCGTGAAGTCGCTCTCACCGAGCGACTTGCGGATGCGCGCATACGCGAGCGCCGCATTGCCGTTGAGCTTGTGGCGGCCGGCCCCGATCGCGAAATGTGAGCCCTCGTAGCCGTACTCGTCGTAGGCCGCATCGCACAGGCCGTGATCGACGTCCACGGTGATTCCGCCGACCGCGTTGACCACCTGGACGAAGCCCGGCAGGTTCACCTGGGCGTAATAGTCGATACGGATGCCGAGGAGCTTGCCGAGAGCTCCGGCGAGCACGGCCTGGCCGTTGCCCTTGTAGCCCGGGAACTCGTCGGGATGCCAGCGCACGTACGAGACGAGGCCGTTGACCTTGGGGCGAAAGACTCCGCCCCGGGCGAGCGGGACGTTCACCAGGTCGCGCGGCACGGAGATCATCGATACCGTCTTGGCGACCGGGTCGAGCGAGGCGACGATCATCGTATCCGTGCTCGCGGTGTTCCGGTTGGGGCCCGCATCGACGCCCAGGAGCAGGACCGTCAACCGCTGCGGGCCGGCCGTCGGGCTCGGGTCCAGGCTGGCACCGGGCGACGGGCTCTCGTCGCCGAACGTCGGAAACGGAGCGCCGGCGTCCGCGGTCGAGGGCTGGAAGACCTGCGCGGCCGCGGTCTGGGCGACCGCCGTCAGGTAGCCCATGCCCGCCTGGGGCAGGATGACGATTGCCACCAGCAGCATGACCGGCAGCGCGTCGCGACGACCGAGCCTGGGAAACCGGCCGTCGGCGAGGACGAGCGCAACAGCGGTGAGCCGCCAGGCGAGGATCCCGGCCTGCACCACGAGAAGGGCGCCCAGGACGTCCGGATCTGCCAGGTAGGCGGCGCTCCGGATCATCGGTTGCCCGGCGATCCACATCAGCAGGAGCCCGACGAGGAGGATCACCGGCAGCAGGAAGAACCCCGCCCGTCGGATGCGTCCGACGGCGAGGTGGCCTAGGCCGGGCAGGATCGCGGAGAGAAGCGCCGAGCCGTACCGGACGAGCTCAGGCCGACGCGCGGGCGCGCCGGCCCGCGGGTACGCCCTGGGCCCGTCGACGGACGGAGGTGTGACGGTCATGGAACGGCGCGCATCCTAGCAGATCGGACGGTCGGCCCGGCCCGAACGTTTCGCCGGCGCCCCTACGGCATGGCCATTACGAGGGTGACGTACGACGAGCAGTCGCTGAGCGGCGGGTTGGCATGGATGACCTGCCCGTTCAGCCTGCACACCGCGAGGGCCCCGCTGACGGGATCGTGGTAGATGATTCCATAGTCGAATTGCGTCCCCAGGGCCGATCCGCGCGACGACACCGGCCCGCCATGCTTCACGGGAAAGCCGATCGCAGAGCCGTACGATTTCCAGTACAGGAAGATCGAGTTGGGAACGACGTAGGAGCAGATTCCTGGGGAGCACTGCAGGACGCCCTTCTGGAAACGCTGGAAGGGATGATTGAGCGAATCTTTCTCCTCGTCATTGGTCGGATAGCCCAGCCGCGACACCGGTCCGGGATCGCCTCCCAGGCTGACCCAGGTCGCCTGGAGCCCGCCGCGGATGGCCCAGATCTTTCCGGTGGGCGTCCTGTAGACGCGGCCGTACTGGAACCGCTGGACCATCCCCACGCCGTCGGTCGTGGGCTTGGTGAAGCCCACCGTCGACCCGATGTCGTGGCCGGTGACGCGCAATTGCTGCGCCTTTGTCAGCGCCCAGTCAGCGACGACCGGCGAAGGCGGTGCCGTCGGCGAGAGCGTCGGCGACACTGTGGGCGTCGGCGAGAGTGCCGGCGACGCGGACGGGCTGGCTGGAGTGGACGCCGAGGGTGTCGCGCTCGAGGGTTGTGCGGTCGGCGAGGCGGCATCCGTCGACTGGGCGAACGATGGCTCGGCGGTCTGGGCCTGTTGGCTCGGCTGGGGACTCGTCTCGACAGCCGGCGTGGAGTCGGGCACGACGATCGCCCGGAGCGCGAGGCCGGCCATCCCCAGGGCGACCACCACGGCCGCGAACCAGGGAAGCTGAGTCGGGATGATCGAAAGCTGGGCATGCGAGCCTGCGACCGCGACCGGCGCGGTCCCACTCCCGCTGCCCCGGACCTGGATCGAGTAGCTCGACGTCTGGGCCTGACCAATGATGTTGGTGCCCGACGGGGAGATGCGGACCTTGACGGTGGCCGCCTGGCCGGGCCTGAGCTCCTGCTGGGGCGGCGAAAAGCCGAAGTCCAGCCGTCCCGCGGTATCCGCGCCCTCGTACGTCACCAACTCGGGCTGGTTGCCACCGTTCTTCAGCCGAAGGGCGGGCGTCGTGCTGAGCCGCGACCGGGAGGCCGACGGAATGAGCTGAGCATCGATCGAACCGAACGGCAGGATGACGAGGCTCGTCTCCTCGATCCTGTGGATCCGGGCATTGTTCTCGCTGCGGACGTTGACGCCGACCGGCCAGTCCCGGGCCACGGCCGACGGATCGCGCGGCGGATGGAGCGTGACCGTGAACGTCCCGACCGTCGGCCGCCCGCCCTGGCCGGAGGGACCGACGATCTGGCCGGTTTCCGGAAGGAGCTCCAGGTAGGCCGGCGTGACCGTGCTCCAGGCGGGGTCGAGACCAAGGACGTCGCAGAAGTAACGGTCGACGACCGTTCCCAGGTTCCGGACCTGAACCTTGAAGGCGACCTGACTGCCCGGCATCACCTGGAGGCCGTCGGCCAGGATCGTTACCGCCAGCTCCTCCATGAGCCCGTCTCCTTGCGCCCCTCCCGTCCCTGCCGTCCGACGGCAACCACAACCCCGGCCGACGCCATCGACGCGCATCGCTAGGGCCCGGTGCCCTTGTACAACGAGAGCGTTAGTCTCCCGTCGCGACACGCTGTGGCGGGGGGCCGTGCGCCGCCCCTATCTGACAAATACGCACGGGGTTCGTAGGCCGAGAGCCGGGACAACGCCAGTCGGGCTTGAATCACGGGATCGCTCAGAGCTCGAGGTTGGGCACCGTCGGCGACGGAGCTTGGCCGAGCTTCGGGCTGGTCAGATACGAACCGTGCTCGTCGTTGGCACAGTTGTCGTGCCAATGACGAACGGAGATCGTAGCTGTCCGAGATTCACGCCGTCGCTACCGGTCGTACGAACAGAGCTCGTAGATGGCGCCGATTCGACGATGGGCGAGCCAGCCTCATGACTGGGATTCGTATTTGTCCCCGGCTTGGTGCCCCGGCCCTTCGCCGCGTGGTCCGCCCGCTTCGCCCGCCAGCCAGACCGGAGCCAGGCTCGACCCGTGCGGGCGCTCGGCAGCCAGGAATCGAACGACCCCTGGGCGTGACTCGGGGTCGTTCCGTTTTCAGGGGATTGGTGAGCCGGGAGAGATTCGAACTCTCAACCTAGTGATTAAGAGTCACTTGCTCTGCCGTTGAGCTACCGGCCCGCGGGGATGGTACCAAACAACTGCCGGCCGCCCTCCACGTCAGGCGTCAACCGGGCGCGCCTGGCCGCCGACTCTTTGTCACGCGGCCGCCAGCGACCGAATCGAACGGGCGCGGAAATCCCTCGCTACGCGACGCGGTCGCAACGAGGCAGCGGTACGGTTCATGATCCACAGATCGCGTCGATTCGGGAGGACGGACGATGAGCGACACAGACTGGGAAACTGGCTCAGAGGAAAGCTGGCCGTCCGACGAGGGTGCCTCTGCCACAACCGAGGCGGCTGCCGATCAGCCGTTCTGCTACGTCAGCAGTGCCTGGGCGACTCCCAACGTGACGATCTACGCATCAAGCCGGGATGCGGCAGACGGAAAGGCACCGTCGGGCACCACGTACTGCCATGACGGTCCGTGCATGTATGAGGGCAAGTTCGAGCCAATCGAGGAGGGCTGCGGGTAGTCTCGGCCAAGCGCCGACACGCCAGCGTCCGCCGCTGGTGACCCCGCACGCTCACGCGGCCGTCGCTCAGGCGCCGGCGAGCCCCGGCTCTCCGTGGTCGCCGGGCTCCGGCTCTCCGGGCTCGGGCTCTTCCTCGCCCGCCTCGATGGTGACCCGTGGGAGCCAGCCAAGGAACCGGGGCAACCACCAGTTCCATTCACCGAGCAGCCGCATCGTCGCCGGCAGCAGGATGCTGCGCACGATCGTGGCATCCAGGAAGACGGCCACCGCCAGGCCGAACCCGAGCTGTCGGATGACGGCGATCTGGAGGGTCACGAAGACGCCGAAGACCACGACCATGATGGCGGCTGCGCTCGTGATCGTGCCCGAGGTGATCGAGATGCCCCGCGCCACCGCGGCGTTCGAGTTGAGGCCGCGATCCCGGGCTTCCTTGATCCGGGTCAGGATGAACACGTGGTAGTCCATCGACAGGCCGAAGAGGATCGTGAAGATGAACAGCGGGATGAAGGCCTCGATGACGCCCGGCTTGATGCCCATCTGGTCCTTCAGCCAGCCCTCCTGGAAGACGAGCACCAGCAGGCCGTAGGCCGCACCGGTCGACAGGAGGTTGAGGATGATCGCCTTGATCGGAATGACGATCGAGCGGAACGCGATGAGCAGGAGCAGGAAGCTCAGGCTCAGGACGAACGCGAACACCTGGGGCAGCGATTTGCGGTAGAAGTCGGTCTGGTCGAGCGAGTACGCGGCGTCGCCGGTGATGTACGCCTGGATGCCGCTGTCGGGCGGAAACGCGGCCGGAACGACCCTCGAGCGGACCTCCCGAACGATGTCCCAGTTGCGGTAGTCATTGAGCGTTCCGGCCAGGGTGAACCCGACGGCCGCAACCTTCCCGTCGCGCGACAGGTCGTTCGTCACCGGACCGCTGACCCCGTCGATCTTCATGACTTCGGCAGAGAATTGGTCCACGGCGACCTTCGTGGCCGGATCGTCCGCCCTCGTGACGATCGCCGTCAGCGGCAGCGTGGAACCCTGCGGCCACTTGGCGCGCATCAGGTTCGCGGCCTTCACCGCCTCGATCCGGTCCGGGAAGGAGTCAAGGTCCGTGGCGCCGATGTGGAGGCGGAGGAACGGGCTGGCGACTGCCAGGAGCAGGATGGCGACCAGCCCGGCCGAGACGACGGGGCGAGCCATCACCCTGCGCGTCAGGGAGCTCCACATCCCGCTGCCCTCGTCGCGGTTGCGATCCAGCAGCCGGACGATCGGCCCCAGACCCAGCGCCTGAAACGGGATCGCAACCTGGCCGGCATTCACACCGTTGCCCAGGATCGCCAGGGTCGCCGGCAGGAATGTCAGGCTGCCGGCGACCGAGATGAAGACGACGCCGATGGTGCCGATCGCCATCGACCGGAAGAGCGGATCGTCGAGCAGGAGCAGGCCGGCGATCGAGATCATCACAGCCAGGCCGGAGAAGAAGACGGCCCGGCCGGCCGTGCCGCTGGCGATCTGGATCGCCTGCATCTTGTCGCGCTGGCCGCCGCGCTCCATGAGGCGCCACGTGGACCAGGCGACCAGGCAGAGGACGATGACGATCGCCGCGGTCGAGGCGATCGGGCTGCCGGTCAGGATCGCAGCGGCGATCGCTCCGCCGCCGACAGCGGTCAGCGCGATCCGCCGCAGGTAGACCGACGGCGAATAGAAGCGGTGGGAATCGTATCCGCGCCGGTGCCGCTCCGAGCGGAACCGGGTCACCATGAACAGTGAGTAGTCGACCGCCACCGCGAGCCCGATGAGCACGATCAGCTGGCTGGCATACGGGCTCACCGGCGTCACCACCTGGCTGTAGATGCCGAGCAATCCGAAGGCGGCCAGCAGCGAGCAGATGGCCAGCACGAGCGGCACCGCCGCGGCCACCAGGGCCCCGAAGGCAACCAGAAGGATGATGAACGTGAGCGGGATCGTCAGCCGCAGGGACCCGTCGAGATCGCTGTTGATGACCTCGCTGATCTCCTTGTTGGCGAGCGTGTTATTGAGGGTGTAGATCTCCAGCCCGGGGTTTTCGGCCCGGATCTGGTCCACCACGGCCGGAATGGGCTTGACCTTCGCTTCGAGGGAGGCGCCCTCTCCCTTGATCCGCGCCACGATCCGGGCGGTGGTCCTGTCCGGCGAAACGAGCTCGCTGGCCGGCGGCGCCTTCAGGGGATCCACAACGGTCTCGAAGGTGGGGACCTGCTGGCCGTCCACCACTGACTTGACGGCCGTGAGCTGGCCGACCATCCGGGCGACCGCGGCGGCGAAGGCCGGATCGTCCACCGTGGACGACGGAGCGGACACGATCAGGTACAGGGACTGGGCCGGATCCCTGGCGCCCCCCGCGTTGAACACGTCGTAGGCCTTGGCCGCCTCGTACTTGGCGCGGGTGTCGGTGGACACGGCGCTCTGGGCGCGCGTGCCGCCCATTGACAGGCTGACCGCGAACAGGCCGATGGTCGCGATGAACCAGGCGACGATCACCGGCCAGCGGTGGCGGGCGCTCCACATTGACACCCGAACGGTCCACGGGCTGGCGACCGGGCGGCTCGCGACGTTCATCGGCTGACGATCCCTCAAATGCCGGGCGGAAAGCCGCGAAACGGGTGTGACGCCCGTCGCGGGCCCGAGAGCACGGAGTCTACGCGAGCGACCGGACGGCGACTCCGAGGACGTTCGCGCCGTGGGCCGAAGCGGGCCATGTAACGCCGGGCGTCGATGTTCGTCGGGTATGCATCGCGAGGTCGGCGAAGGCGCCCTGTGCCGCGGTCGCCCTCCAAGCGGGGCACGACCGCAGTCCGGCCGCAGCCGAACCGAGGTGGGCGGCTGTCATGTTGGCCGTACCGCTCACCGATGAAAGAGGACACCCTGATGGACGGCGACGAACAGCCACCACAACCCCTACCAGATCGGCTCGGCCCGCCGGGCCCGGATCGCGCTGCGCACATCGATGAGCACCTGCCTCCCGGCCCGGCGCCTATGCTGCCGCGGCCAGCGCGCACGCTTCCGCGCTGGCTGGTGATCCTTGGGGCGCTCGTCCTCCTTGCGAGCATCGGCAGCGTGGCGGCCTGGGGCTACACCTCCATTCAGGAGCTGGAGCGCCAGAAGTCCGCCCTGGCGTCCGCGAAGCAGGACCTGGCCGCCAGCCAGAGCGAGCTTGCCGGCGTCAACGGCTCGCTCGCGACCGTCCGCCTGACACACAGCGAGGCGGCGAGCAGGTCGGCGTCGCTGACAGCCCGGGTGGCCAACCAATCCGCTTGCATCGACGCGCAGGCCACCGCCCGAGAGGCGATCTCGAGCATCACCCAGCTGCAGATCGACACGTTCAACCTGACCACCAAGAATTCCGTCTGGGCCAAAGCCGAGGTCGCCCGGGAGAAGGCCCTGTTCAGGGCCGCCGAGGATTACTACGCGGCGTTCAAGAGCGCGTTCCTCGGTAGCACCTCGGCCGCTGCTGCCTCGTACCGGAAAGGCCAGGCCGAGGTGGCGACCGCGAACGCCCAGCTGAAGATCGAGAACGACGAGCTGGCGACCGTGTCCGCCAACAACAAGACGATCATGGCCGCCCTCGACGCCTTCACGGCGACGCTGGCGAACGCGACCACCACCTGCGCGGTGGAGTGAGGGAGAGGACGATGGACCCCGAGACCAACCCATCCCGCCAGCCGCACCGCGGGGCGCGCATCCGCGTCAGAACTGCGGCCGTCGGCGCGCTCGTGCTCGTCGCCGCCCTGGTTGCGACGACGGTCTGGGCGGTCGGCGTGAAGGCCGATGTCGACCGCACATTTGCCGAGGCGACTTCCACGCGGCAGGCAACGGCTGACGCCGCGGCCAAGGTCCAGCAAGCCAAGTCGGACCTGGGGGGCGAGCAATCCGCCATGGCGCTGGCCAATGACGTCAACGCCAAGCTGGAGCGTCAGATCGAGAATCAGGCCATTTGCGCCTCGGCCCAACAGGCCGACCTCGCGAGTCTCCGCAAGGTCTTCGACGACTCACGCGCGAACTTCGAGAACGCGACCAAGGGCTCCAAACTGTTCGCCGCCTATGCGGCGAACAAGAAGGCGCTCGACGCAGCGGTCGCCGATCTGGTCAAGGCATACCGGGCCGCGGCCGCGGGCAGCCTGACCACGGCGAACAGCTGGATACGCGCGAGCAACACCCAGATTTCGATCGCCATCAGGCAGGCAAAGATCCTCGACAAAGAGATCGACAAGGTAAACGCGACCACGGATCGGATCACCGGTGCCCAGAGGTCACTCGACCAGCGACTGGACGTGACAGCGGTCACGTGTGGCGGCTGATCGTCGCGTCCAACCTGCCGCCGTCTAGCGGCTCGTCGAGGGTGGCGGCGAGCCGCTTCGGCGCGGTCAGGCGCCACGCCTCCGCGAGGAGCGAATGCAGCTCAGTCGGCCCGATCCGGTCGAGTGAGACCCGTACCCACCCGAACCGGCCGACATAAGCGGCCACCGAGAAGGTCGCGGGGTCCAGGTCGATCAGCTCGGCCTGGGTCGCCGGCGTCGCCTTGACCGACAGGGTTTCGCTGTCGTCCGCCCCGATCGCGTAGATCTTGCCGCGAACGCGGAACGTCACGTCGGTCCCCCAGGTCAGGACCTCCTCGGTTTCCGGCAGCGATCCGGTGATCCGCCGGACGTCGTCGATGGTGGGCACGCTTCAATCCTCGGCGATGTCGCGGAGTCGTCCCATCGATGTCAGTATCCCGCGGCGAACGCAGTTGAGGATCACAGACCCGCGGAGGCCGGTCGAGTCCATTCGCGTCCGCGAGGTGTGCGGGTGTGTGCGCTCGCTGCGCCAGCCGGTCGGGATCTACCTCAGCCCTCTGGAATCTCCGACGGCCCAGAGCGCGGTCCACGGAACCGGTTCACGAGATACGCGCTGAGCAGGAGGAGGACGCCGAGGCCAGCGAATGACAGGACCCGGTATGCCACGTCGAGCGAGGCGAGATCCACGAGGAACACCTTTGCCGTGGCAAGCGCGAGCAGCCCCAGGCCAGCCTGGCGGAGGAGCGCAGTTCGGAGGGCGAGCCCGGCGATGAGGGCACCGGCACCAAGCGCTGTCCACAACGAGCTCAGGCCAACCTGAGCCTGCTTCGCCAGCTCCTCGGTGGCCACCGAGCCCCCCACCTGACCCTGGAACGCCGCGACGACGCCGATCGAGCACAGATACACGAGCGCAGCGCCCGCGCTCGTCTCGAGCCAGGAAGCGTAGCGGGCCAGGCGGATGTCCCGGGCTCCTAGTCGAAGCACGCCCACGATGGAAGCTATGGCGATTGCCCAGCCCTGGAGGAGCGGCAACCCAGCCGTCGCAGCGAACTCGGAGGGCAGCAGTCGCGCCGGAG